>JAXDOR010000152.1:0-9751 GCA_034668825.1 Alphaproteobacteria bacterium
AATTCGGACTGGCGCCGCAATGGACGTTGAAAGCCGAATACCAGTACCTCGACTTCGGCTCGACGACGCTCGGCGCTGGGGAAACCCTTGGCGGTCTGCCGACCGCGTTCGCGGTTGCGAGCAATGCGACCTCGAGATTCCACACCGTCCGGCTCGGCGTAAACTATCGCTTCGGCCACTAAGAGCAATTCTGATCACGATTGGTTAGAAGATAAAGCCCCGGGTGAAAGCCCGGGGCTTTTTCATTTGTGGTCTATGACGGCTTACTCGTCGCCACTGCTACGTCGGTAATCCGCGCCAGCGTCTTGGCATTTTCCGGAAACCCCGCCGCCATCCACGCCTGTTCGGCGGCGCGCAAAGCCTCGCCGAGCGCCGGGCCCTTCTCGATGCCGCGCTGGATGAAATCCGCGGCCTTTAGCGGGAATACGGGCGCCGTCCACCTGTCCGGCAGCGTGACGAATTCGCGCCACTGTGCGTCGTCCGCTGCCGTGCCGGAACGCGCCCAGGCCAGCAGCACGCGGTCGAGAAACCGCGCCTGACCGAGTCGGTACAGCAGCACGCGCGCCGCGCTCTCCTCATCCGCCGGCTCAATGCCCCACCATCCATCCGCCATGGAGACCAGCCGCTCGTGTTCGGCATTGGCAAGCCGCAGCCGTTGCCATAGCCGCTCCGCATCCTCGACAACGGAAACCTCCAATGCAGCCAGGCCGCGGATTGCATCAGGAGGCAAGTCCAGCGCCGCCTCGATCTGCGTCATGCGCGCAAAATTGGTCAGCAGCGGCACCCCCGCGAGCAGCGAGACCAGAAGCCCGGCATCCGTCATTGCCGCCAGCGCCGGCTGTGCGCCGCGGGCGACGACAAGCTTCAGCAACTCCATGCGGATGCGCTCGCGCGAAAGCTTTTCCAGGCCGCCACGCCCGGCGATGCAAGCGTTCAGGCCGTCCACGTCAAGCGCGCCTTGGCCATAGGCGGCGTGAAAGCGGAAGAAGCGCAGGATGCGCAGGTAATCCTCCGCGATACGCCTTCCCGGATCGCCGATGAAGCGCACGCGCCGGGCTACGAGATCGGTTAGACCGCCGACATAGTCGTAGACCGTCCCATCGGCGGAAGCCGACAGCGCATTCATGGTGAAGTCGCGCCGTTCGGCATCGACCTTCCAGTCGCGCCCGAAACGCACATTCGCCTTGCGGCCAAAAGTCTCGACGTCGACGCGCAAGGTCGTCACCTCGAAGGGCTGGCCCTGGATGACGACGGTGACGGTGCCGTGGTCGATGCCGGTCGGCACCGCCTTGAAGCCCGCGGCAGTGACCCGGCGGATCACCTCCTCCGGGACGGCGGTGGTGGCGATGTCGATCTCAGCAATCTTTTCGTTGAGCAGCGCGTTGCGCACCGCGCCGCCGACGACGCGGGCTTCCTCCCCCTCGCTTGCCAACACCGCAAGCAGCCGCGCCACCGATCCCGTAGTCAGCCACTCCGCCTGCGCCAAACTGCGATCGGTTCGGCCGGGCTCGGCTGCCGCCGGCATGCTCATTTCGTGGTCCCCGGGACCAGGCGGCCATTCTCGATATGGGCCGGCACGTAGGTCGAACCGGGCGGAACGCCGGAAAATTGCGCCGCCAGAAACGCGCTGATGCCCATGAGCAGCAGCGCCACTACGGTCAGCCCGGCAACAACCCGCAGCGGCCAGGAATCCGGATCGAACACGCCCGCCTGCTTCGCCCAGAGCAGGAAGGCGTAGGCGGCAAACGGAGTGAGGAACAACAGGAGTTCGGTGAGGACCGGGCGGATCATGGCAATTCTCTTATTCTCCCGGGTGGACGGGAGGCGTTTCCGCCGCGGACATTAGACGATCCTGGAGGTTTTGAGTTTCGAAAATCGAAGAGTTTTGCCTGGCCTAGCCGACCAACGCGAAAACAGGCATATTCCCGCCATGAAAAGAATCTCGATCATCGCGGCGGTCATGGCCCTCGGGTTGGCGCTGGGCGGCTGTTCCAAATGCGGCCCGTTCTGGGACGATTGGCGCTCCACGCCGAAGTCCTGCCAGAGCGATTTGCCGAAGTAATTCCGGTAATGTGCCGCGCGCTCACCCCAAATAAATCCGCTCATATAAGTTCCGCAAAATCCCCGCGGTGACGCCCCAGATATTGCGCTGCTCGAACAGCATGGCGAAGTAGGGCCGCGTGACGCCGCGCGCCTCCCGCGTCAGGCGCTGGTGGTTGGCCTCGTCCATTAAAAACGCGAGCGGCACCTCGAAAGCCTCGGTGACCTCGCGCGGGTTGAGCACAAGCCGGTAGTCGGGTGACACCCGCGCTAATGCCGGCAGGATGCGAAATCCGGAGAAGGTCAGATAGAGGTCGAGATAGCCGATCGGCTCGATCAGCCGCCGCTCGATGCCGGTCTCTTCTTCCGTTTCGCGCAGCGCCGCCGCCAGCGGCGTCGCGTCGGCGGGATCGATCTTGCCGCCGGGAAACGCCACTTGGCCGGCATGGCTCGCCAGTTCCGCCGTGCGCAGCGTCAGCAGCACCGTCGGCTCCGGCCGATCGACCACCGGCACCAGCACCGCGGCGGGCTTGGTCGCGGCTACGCCGGCGCGCTCCCATACCGCCGGATCGAGATCGAGATCGCCGCGCGCATCGAGTGGAAAACTGGCGTCGGCGAGCCCCGCCGGCACGGTCAACGACAGCCGCGCCCGGGCGCGCTCGAAAAAATTTATCAACGCTTTTTGATTTCCGTCAGGGACGGCAGGCGGCATCATATGAATTCCCGCAAGTTATCGGCCGGCGCCATGACGAAGAACGCACCTTTGGAAACAGCTCCAAACATTCGCCGTCCTTTGACCTCGCGCTCTTCGCCCAGCGCCACGAGATCGTAAAATAATGCGCGGGTGACTTTCGCCCACAGCTCGCGCCGCACATGCAGATAGGGCTTCAGCCCCCCGGTTCCCGGCTCGGCCTCAAAGCGCAGCGCATGATCGGGCCCGCATTCGATCCATTCGTCGACATTGGTGCGGAAATGCAGAACCCGGCCATCCGGCGTTTCCTCGGCCCACATCTCGACAGCAAGGAATGGCGCGTCTTCGACGACGATGCCGCATTTTTCCACCGGAGTGACGAGGAAATACTTTTCCCCTTCTCTTTTCAGGATCGACGCGAACAATTTCACCAGCGCCGGCCGCCCGATCGGGGTTTTGAGGTAATGCCACGTCCCGTCGGCGGCGATCCGCATATCGATGTCGCCGCAAAACGGCGGGTTCCACAAATGCACCGGCGGCGGCCCCTTGGCCGCCTCGCGCTTGGCGGCGCTCGCAATGGTGTCGAGGCCGCTTGGTGGTTCCCGCCCTTCCTTCGCCATGGTTTATCTTACGGTAACCGGCATCTTTGCGGTCCAGTCGCATGATCGTGATCGGTGGCACCCGAAGGGAAAGATAGCGTAAGCTTCAGGCCGGTAATCGGAATCGATCCTATACAAGGAGCCCAAGCATGGCGTTGGTAAGCGAAGAAACCCCGGAAAAGCTCGAAGACATGATCGTCCGGGCGGCGGAAACCACGGCCGTACATATCCGCGGCGCCAAGGCGGCCATTGCCTCGGTGATCTTCGGGCAAGAAAAGGTGGTCGAGCAGGCGCTCATCACGGTGCTCTCGGGAGGTCATGCCCTTCTCGTCGGCCTTCCCGGTCTGGCCAAGACCAAGCTGGTCGAGACCATGGGCATCGTGCTCGGGCTCGATGCGCGCCGCATCCAGTTCACGCCCGACCTGATGCCGTCGGACATCGTCGGCAGCGAGGTGCTGGAAGAAAGCCCCGGCGGCAAGCGCAGCTTCCGTTTCATTCCCGGACCCATCTTCGGCCAGTTGCTGATGGCGGACGAAATCAACCGCGCCAGCCCGCGCACCCAGTCGGCGCTGTTGCAGGCGATGCAGGAATTGCACGTCACCGTCGCCGGCAACCGCCACGACGTTCCGCGTCCCTTTCATGTGCTGGCGACGCAAAATCCGATCGAGCAGGAGGGCACCTATCCGCTTCCGGAGGCGCAGCTTGACCGCTTCCTGATGCAGATCGATGTGCCCTATCCGGATTTGGCCAACGAACGGAAAATCGTGTTCGACACCACCGGCGTGGAGGAGAGCAAACCGAAGCCGACCTTGACCGCCGACGAACTCGTCGCCGCGCAGCGCCTCGTGCGCCGGCTGCCGGTCGGGGAATCTGTAGTGGAAGCGATCCTTACGCTCGTGCGCTCGGCTCGCCCGGGTCCGGACACCGGCGATATCGGCAAGCTGATATCCTGGGGCCCCAGCCCGCGCGCCAGCCAGGCGCTGATGTTGGCAGCGCGCGCCCGCGCGCTGATCGACGGCAGGCTTTCGCCTTCGATCGACGATGTCCTTGAGATGGCGGAGCCTATCCTCAAGCACCGCATGGCGCTCACCTTTGCCGCACGCGCCGATGGCGAGACCATGGAAGCCGTGATCGGCAAGCTCAAGCAGCGCATCGGATAGCGGATGGCGGCGAAAGCGCGGGCAAGCGGATCGGAGATCAAGGCAACGGAGCGCGCAAGCGGCGAAGCCCGTGCGCTCGCGGAAACGATGCCTCGGCTCATCCTCGAGGCGCGCCGCATCGCTGCGACCGTGATTCACGGGCTGCATGGCCGCAAGCGTGCGGGGCCTGGCGAAAATTTCTGGCAGTACCGCCGCTTTATCTCCGGTGAACCGGCGCGCCGCGTCGATTGGCGCCGCTCGGCGCGCGACGACACGTTGTATGTGCGCGAACAGGAATGGGAAGCCGCGCATACGGTATGGATCTGGCCGGACCGTTCGCCTTCGATGACGTTCATCTCGTCGCTGGCGCAGCAATCCAAGCTTGATCGAACGCTGATCGTCGCCTTCGCGCTGGCTGAGGTTTTGGTCCACGCGGGAGAACGCGTCGGCGTCCCGGGCCTGATGCGGCCGACCGGCAGCCGCAACGTGCTCGACAAAATGGCGAACGCAATCATTCACGATACCGCCGAGCGGGCGAGCCTGCCGTTGGCCTTCGCGCCGTCCTCGCTTGCCGAGATCGTCATGGTGTCGGATTTCTGGAGCCCGATCGCCGACGTGCGCAAAACCCTGGCGCAGCTTTCGGCGACCGGCGCCCATGGTCACACCGTCCAGGTCGTTGATCCGGCCGAGGAGACATTCCCCTATTCCGGGCGGGTCGAATTCATCGAGCCGGAAGGCGGCGGTTCCATCACCACCGGCCGCGCCGAGAATTGGAAAGCAGAATACGTGGCACGGGTGGCGAGCCATCGTGCCGCCATCCGATCCGAAACCGACAAGCTCGGCTGGAGCTTTGCCATTCATCGCACCGACCGGCCGGCGACCGAACTTCTGTTGGCACTGCATGCGCGCATGGGCGCGCCGCCTCCCGGCGCAACGGTCGGCGGCCGCATCGCCGGCGCGGTTCCGCGCGGGAGGCAGGCGTGATGGGCTTACCACGGACTCTGAAAGCTCCCTCTCCCCGCTTGCGGGGAGAGGGTCGGGGTGAGGGGGAGTCTCGACGACTCCGATTCGTTGATAGTCCCCCTCACCCGCTCGCTGCGCTCGCGACCTCTCCCCGCACGCGGGGAGAGGTGAAAAGAGATTGCGAGAGGCACGCATGCTAGGCCTCCCGCTCGGCTTTGCGCAGCCCCTGGTGCTGCTTGGCTTACTGAGCCTGCCGGTGCTGTGGTGGCTGCTGCGCCTGGTGCCGCCGCAGCCGCGCCGCGTCGATTTTCCACCCACGCGGCTATTGTTCGACATTCCGCCGAAGGAGGAAACGCCGCGTCGCACACCGTGGTGGCTCACTTTGCTGCGGCTATTGCTGGCGACGCTGGTCATCATCGCCGCCGCCGGGCCGTTGTGGAATCCAAGCATCGCCACATCGGGCGGCGCGGCACCGCTCGCGCTTCTGATTGATGACGGCTGGACGGCCGCGTCCACCTGGGAAGCCCGTTTGCGAACCGCGGAGGATTTGATCGCGCAGGCGGAGGCGAATAACCGCGGCGTGGCGCTGGTGCCTTTGTCGGAACCCGCGCGCGACATATCCGTCGGCACCGCCGGCGCCGCGCGGGTGCTCGTGCGCCAGCTTAAGCCCAAGCCCTATGCGCTGCAACGCGCGGAGACGCTTCCCGCCATCGCAAGATTGCTGACTGGAGTCGCTGAGATTGAAGTGACTTGGCTTTCCGACGGCATCGATCTCGGACAAGGCGGCGACTTCATTCAAGAACTGGCGCGCACGCTTGGCCCGCGCAAGCTCACCGTGATCGAAGGCGGATTGCCGCCCGCCCATGCCCTCGCAGGCGCGGAAAATGCTGCCGGTGCGTTGACCGTGAAGGTACTTCGCGCCGCCAATGGCACAGCGGAAAGCGGAGCGGTACGCGCGCTTGATCTCAAGGGCCTGCCGCTTGGCGAGGCGCGTTTCGCTTTCAAGGCGGGCGACCGGGAAACCGACGCCGATATCGAACTGCCGGTCGAGATTCGCAACGACATCGCCCGGCTCGAAATCACCGGCGAGGGCTCGGCGGGCGCGGTGCAACTGCTCGACAAGCGCTGGCGCCGTCGCGCCATCGGCGTCATTTCCGGGTCGACCGCAGATACGGCGCAGCCATTGCTGGCGTCGAGCTATTATCTCTCCCGCGCGCTCAATCCCTTTGCCGATGTGCGGCTTGCCGACGGCGGCTCCGGCGCCGAGGCGGTGACGCGCTTCCTCGAACAAAAACTGCCGATGCTGATCCTGGCCGATGTCGGCAACGTCGCCGGCGACGCGCGCGACAAGCTGATGCGCTGGATCGAGGATGGCGGCGTGCTGGTGCGTTTCGCCGGGCCGCGGCTCGCCGCGGGAGATGACGATCTCATTCCTGTGAAGCTGCGGCGCGGGGGGCGCGTGCTCGGCGGCAGCTTGAGCTGGGATCACCCGCAGCCGCTCGCCGGATTTTCCCGCGAAAGCCCGTTCAACGGCATGGCGGTTCCGACCGACGTCACCGTCAGCCGGCAGGTGCTGGCGGAACCGGATTCCGATCTCTCCGACCGCACCTGGGCCACTCTCGCCGACGGCACGCCCCTGGTGACCGCCGCGCGCCGCGGCAAAGGCGTCATCGTGCTGTTCCACGTGACCGCCGATACCCGCTGGTCCGACCTGCCGCTCTCCGGCACTTTCGTCGAAATGCTCAAACGCGTCGTCGCGCTCGCCGGCTCGACCGCGAAGACCCAGGCGGAAGACGCCGACAAACAGAGCGCGCGCGAGGTGGTTCCGCCAACCCGCGTACTCGACGGCTTCGGCGCCTTTGTGCCGCCACCGTCGTCGGCGCGGCCGATCCCCATGGATTTCAGCGGACGCGCCAATGCCGAACACCCACCGGGTTTTTACGGACCGCCGGAAGGGCTAATCGCGGTGAATACGCTCGCCCCTGCCGATCGCATGGCGCTGTTGGATTTTTCGCCGCTCAACGCCAGCCGGGGACAATACATGGTCGGCGAGCCGCAGGATTTGCGTGGGCTCGTTTTCCTCACCGCGCTCGGATTGCTTCTGCTTGATGCGCTGGTGGTGTTCTGGCTCGCCGGCGGAATTGCGCGGCTGACCTTCCGCCGCCGGCCGGCGACCGCCATCATTGCCCTGGGTATCACTGCCGCCGCGCTGCTCAGCGCGCCGCAGGCTCGCGCCCAGAATGGAGGATCGATCTTGGACCGTTTCCTTCAGCAACAGCAGTTCCAGACGCCGTCAGTGCCGCTATTCCCGATGCAGCAGCCGCGCTCGGGCCGTCCTGCGGAACCGAATGCCGACCCTTCCGTGAATGCCACGCGCGAAACGCATCTGGCCTATATCGTCACCGGCGACGCCGAGGTCGATAGGATCAGCAAAACCGGACTGCAGGGTCTGACCCTGTTTCTGGCGCAGCGCACGGCGCTGGAAGCCGGCGAACCGGTCGGCCTCGATCTTTCCCGCGATGAACTCGCGTTTTTCCCGCTGATCTATTGGCCGATCGTGCGTGGCGCCGCAAAACCATCCGATCAGTCGCTCTCGCGCCTCGATACTTATATGAAGCAGGGCGGCACCGTGCTGTTCGATACCCGCGATGCCGGCGAGGCGCCTGCCGGTCCCGGTGGCGAGTCGCGCGGCCCCGGCATGGCCGAACTGCGCAGCATCCTCTCTTCGCTCGACATTCCGGAGCTTGAGCCGGTGTCGCGCGATCACGTGCTGACGAAAACTTTTTTCCTGTTGCATGATTTTCCAGGACGCTTCACCTCAGGCCAGCTTTGGGTCGAAGCGCTGCCCGCCGCCGACGAAGACGAAGCCAATCGTCCGGCCCGTGCTAGCGACGGCGTGTCCTCAATCATCATCACCTCGAACGATTTCGCCGGTGCCTGGGCGATCCGGCCTGACGGTCAGCCGATGTTGCCGCTGACTCCCGTCGAGCCGCGGCAGCGCGAATTCGCCTTCCGCGCCGGCGTCAACATCGTCATGTACACGCTCACCGGCAACTACAAGGCAGATCAGGTGCATGTGCCGGCGCTGCTCGAGCGGCTGGGGCAGTAGGAGAGCTGGAATTGTTTGAAAGCGTCACACCGTTTCCCGGGCGCAGCGCAGCATGCAATGATGCGCTGCAGACCCGGGATCGTCACGGATTGGAACGGTCCCGGATCAGCGGTGCATCGTTGCACGCTGCACCGCGTCCGGGACACTTGGACCTGGCATGAACTTCAACATCGCCTTTGCGCCGCTGGTTCCCACCTATCTGCTGTGGACGGCCTTCGCTGTCGTGCTCGTCATTTCGCTATTGCTGGTGTTCGCCCGCAGCCGTGGCGCGCCGATGCGGATCATTGCGCTGGCGCTGTTGTTACTCGCGCTCGCAAATCCGTCGTTTACCCGCGAAGACCGCGAGCCGCTCACCTCCGTCGCCGCCATCGTCATCGACAAAAGTCCGAGCCAGAATTTCGGCGACCGCCTGCAACAGACGGAAGCCGCGCGCGCCGAACTGGTGGACCGCCTCGGCCGCATTCCCGGGCTTGAAGTGCGCACCGTCGAAGCCGGTCAGGCCGACGGCAACAACGATGGCACGCGGCTATTCTCCGCGTTGAGCACCGCGCTCGCCGATGTGCCGCCCGACCGCGTCGCCGGTGCGATCCTGATCACCGACGGCCGTGTCCATGATGTTCCAACCGACGCCGCGGCGCTGGGATTTTCCGCGCCGGTGCATGCGCTGATCACCGGCCACAAGGACGAGCGCGACCGCCGCGTCGTGCTGGTATCGGCGCCGCGTTTCGGCATCGTCGGTCAATCGCAAACCATCGCCTATCGCGTCGAGGACCAGGGCGTGTCCGCCGGTTCGGCGCAGATCGCGGTCCGCCGCGACGGCGAGACCATCGACACGCGCAGCGTCGCGGTTGGCCAGACCCAGCGCGTCGAGGTGCCCATCCCCCATGCAGGACCCAACATCATCGAGATCGAGGCTTCCGCTCTCCCGGACGAGCTCACCACCGTCAACAATCGCGCCGTCGTCTCCATCGACGGCGTCCGCGACAAGCTGCGCGTCCTGCTGGTGTCCGGCGAGCCTCATGCCGGCGAGCGCACCTGGCGTAACTTGCTCAAATCCGACGCCAGCATCGATCTCGTGCATTTCACCATTCTGCGCCCGCCGGAAAAGCAGGACGGCACGCCGATCAATGAACTGTCACTGATCGCATTTCCCACCCGCGAATTGTTCCAGCAGAAGATCGGTGAATTCCAGCTCATCATCTTCGACCGC
>JAXDOR010000153.1:0-2515 GCA_034668825.1 Alphaproteobacteria bacterium
GTGCCGCCGCCCATATAGGCGCGGTCGAGATAGAGTTTTAGAATCTCGTTCTTGGTCAGCCGCGTTTCGAGCCACACCGCCAAAAATGCTTCCTTGACCTTGCGCTCGATGGTGCGCTCGTTGTTGAGGAACAGGTTCTTCGCCAGCTGCTGCGTGATCGACGAGCCGCCCTGGCGCACACCGCCGGCTTGCGCATTCGTCACCAGCGCGCGGGCGGTGCCGGCGACGTCGATGCCGAAATGATCGTAGAAGCGGCGGTCTTCGGTGGCGAGCGTGGCCTTGATCAGGTTGTCCGGAAAATCCTCCAGCGGAATCGAATCATTGTGCTTGATGCCGCGGCTGCCGATCGGCTTGCCGTAACGATCGAGGAACGTCACCGCGAGATCGGACTTCTTCAGCCAGTCCTCGTCGGCGGGTTCGCGAAACGCCGGCACCGCCAGCGCCAGCATCAGGATCAGGCCGCCGAGCCCGATGGTCGCGGCTTCCGACAACGGTTCGATGAACACCCAGCGCTTCCAGCGTCCGACATAGAAGCGGTCCATGAAGGTGGAGTACCGCTCAAAAAGTTCGCGCGCGCCTTTGCCGGAGGAGAACAGCGTGGAGTCGATGCGCGCATCGAGGTCCAGCATGAAATGCCGGAGCTTCTTCTTCCATTCGGATGGCACGATCTGGCGCACCGGAGCCCTTAGGTGATTGGCAGCGCTTAAAGCGCCCGAGTTGGGCGCCGTTAAACGTCTTGCGGAAGTGTTGCGGCAAACCCAAGGCGCTTTTGCGACCGTAGGTGCCGGAGCTTGATTCTAACCGAGCACAGGGCATAAACCAATGGCCGGGCTGGCAATTTTGCGCAGCACGGCTAATGCAAGCCCGCCGTCGCGGGCCGTCATCGGACCTAAGCTCTTGCATCTTCTAAGCTACAGCCCTTAAGAGTCGGGCTGCCAGCGCCCTGGAAATATCGATTATAATGACAACGCGACCCCCGCCGCCCTCGGCTCAAGAGGGATTCTTCTGGAAAACCAAGACGTTGGAGGAGATGTCCGGCGCCGAATGGGAGTCGTTGTGCGATGGTTGCGCGCGGTGCTGCCTGGAAAAGCTCGAGGATGAGGACACCGGCAAGATTTATTTCACCCATGTGTCCTGCCGTCTGCTCGATGCCGGACTCTGCGCCTGCAAGGATTATCCGAATCGCTCGGATACGGTTCCCGACTGCGTGCGGCTGACGCCGCAGAACGTCCGCACCCTGAACTGGCTGCCGCCAAGCTGCGGCTACCGCCTCGTCGCCGAAGGCCGCGACCTTTATTGGTGGCATCCGCTGGTCTCGGGCGATCCCAACACCGTGCATGAAGCAGGCGTGTCGGTGCGCGGCCGGGTGCAGGGCAGCGAGAACGAAATTTCGGATGCCGATCTGGAAGACCATATCGTGCAATGGCCCTCGCTGCTGCCGAAGCGGGCGCGGGGCAAGAAGCGGCCGGTTTGAATTCGCCGCACGCTATCTGACGAGCGGGGACGGCGAAGAAACCCGATCGCGTCGACCAGCGTTGCGATACGGCGTTCGGCGGCATCGACGTCCATCTGAAGCACCGTCATGATCTGATCCCGCCGCTGGTCGAAGAAGGCGTGAGCGGCTCACGGCACCGATCAGGGTCGCAGCGGATGCGACCATGGTGTTCGAACGGCGTGCCGCGATGCGCTTCAGCCGCGGGCGGGGCTCGGGTTTGGCGCGCTCCTCCAGGATGTGCGAATATGATCTGCGAGGAAACGCCCGGCAGGCGATAATGGCGATGCCGTGTGAAGTCGAACTTCTGCAACAGGCAATTTCGGCAAGCCGTCCGCTTTGCCAAGCACCGTCAACGACGGCGGCCGTGTGCCTTCCTTGACGACCGTCACGGCAAGACCTTGCGCGGCCACCGCTTCGACGGCGGACAGGCTGTGACTGATGAACGCCAATCGCCAGGCCCGCCCCGAACGATCGAGCGCCTCCAGCGCCCATTTCCGAAACAGGCATCCTGAATGATAAAGTGCGAGTGGCAGCGGTTCACTGGCATTGACATCGAGCAGATGGCTTCCGACCCAGATCGCCCTTTCCTTGCCAAGCAATGTCCCCGACCGCTGCCCTGCCGGATGCATCGCAATGACGATGTCGAAATCCGATCCGATCCGCTCGACCATCGTCGATGTCAGGCCGGTCTCCATCTGGATTTCGACGGCCGGATACGCCAAGGCGAATGACTTGAGCAGGCCGGGCATGTGGATGGTGCCATAGTCTTCCATCACGCCAAGTCGAACTCTGCCCTCGACGTCGTGCTCATGCAATCGCTGGATGGCTTCTTCCCCGAGCGACAGGATGCGGCGGGCGTAGCCGACCAGGCTTTCGCCGGCCGGCGTGACGTCGACGCGTGTCGTCGAGCGATCGAGCAGCGTCTGCCCGACTTGATCCTCCAATCGTTTGATCTGTGAGCTTACCGCCGATTGGGTGCGGTTCAGGGCCGTCGCTGCGCGCGTGAACGAGCGCTGATCG
>JAXDOR010000154.1:0-25188 GCA_034668825.1 Alphaproteobacteria bacterium
CTTTCCAGTTCGTCGTCGACGGCATGCCCGCTGGATCGGGCTTCATCCACCAGCCGCGGGTCTCGTCGCGCTTGGCGAGCGGAATATCGATGCAGCCTTCGTCTTCGGCGGGGCCGCCTTCCACCACCGCCCAATAGGTCTTGCCGATCGTGCCGTTCTTGAACATCTTGCCGAGCGCGGCCAGCGCCTTGCGGTGGCGGCCGAGTACCAGGCAGCCGGAGGTATCGCGGTCGAGCCGGTGTGCCAGCGCGGGCGCTCGCGGCAGCCCGAAGCGAAGCGCGTCGAAATGATCCTCCAGGCTTTCGCCGCCCTTCGGCCCGCGATGCACCGCCATGCCGGGCGGCTTGTCGAGCACCAGCATCAACCCGTCGCGGTAGAGCAGCCGCGCCACCATCTCTTCCGGTGTCATGGCGAAACGGCTATCACGAGCACGCAATGAGTGACAGCGAACAGAAACAAAGCTGGTGGCAGCGCCTGAGCAGCGGGCTCAAGCGCACCTCCGCGTCAATCGGCGGCGCCATCTCTGATCTGGTCGCCAAGCGCAAGCTCGACCGCGCCATGATCGAGGAGTTGGAGGAGGTGCTGATCCGCGCCGACCTCGGCGTCGAAACGGCGGCGCGAATTGCGACTGCTATCGGCGAGGGCCGCTATGACAAAACCATCGCCCCCGGCGAAGTGAAGGAAATTCTGGCGGCGGAAATCGAAAAAGTGCTGGCGCCAGTGGCGCAGCCGCTGGTCATCAGAGCCGTAAAGCCATTCGTTATCCTGGTCGCCGGCGTTAACGGCTCTGGCAAAACCACGACCATTGGCAAGCTGGCCGCCAAATTCCGCGCCGAGGGCCGCAACGTGATGATGGCTGCCGCCGATACCTTTCGCGCCGCCGCAATAGACCAGCTCAAGATCTGGGGCGAGCGCACCGGCGCGGCGGTGGTGGCCGGCGAGCCGGGGTCTGATCCCGCTAGCCTTGTTTTCGACGCGCTCACCGCGGCGAAGAAGCAGAGCACCGACGTTGTTCTGGTTGATACGGCGGGGCGGCTGCAAAACAAAACAGTGTTGATGAGCGAATTGGAGAAGATCGTGCGGGTGATGAAGAAAGTGGACTCCACCGCGCCGCACGCGGTTCTTCTCGTGCTTGATGCGACCGTGGGACAGAACGCTCTGTCGCAGGTGGAAATTTTTCAGAAGACCGCGGGCGTCACCGGGTTAGTCATGACCAAGCTCGACGGCACCGCGCGTGGCGGCATCCTTGTCGCCATCGCCGCCAGGTTTGGCCTACCGGTGCATTTCATTGGGGTCGGTGAAAGCGTCGATGATCTTGCATCGTTCTCGGCGCGGGATTTTGCACGCGCAATCGCGGGAATTGAATGACTATGTTTACGGCAACTGGACGCCATCAATGACAACACGTCGCCAGCTCAATCCGCTGCTGAAGCTCGTGCTCGACCTCGGGCCGCTGGTGCTGTTCTTTGTCGCCAATGCGCGTTTTGGCATTTTTGCCGCGACCGCGACCTTCATGGTCGCCATCCTCCTCGCGCTCGGAGTGTCCTATGCGCTGATACGGCGGCTGCCGGTCATGACCATCGTCTCCGCCATCGTGGTCCTGGTATTCGGCGGACTGACATTGTTCCTGCAGGACGAAACCTTCATCAAGCTGAAGCCGACGATCATCTACCTGCTTTTTGCAGGCACGCTGTTTGGTGGACTGTTCTTGCGCAAGCCGCTGCTGGAAATCGTCTTCGACCAGATGTTCCACCTGCGGGAAGAAGGCTGGCGCAAGCTGACCATCCGCTGGGCGGTGTTCTTTCTTGCGTTGGCGGTCCTCAATGAGATCGTCTGGCGCACGCAGACGACCGATGTTTGGGTCAGCTTCAAGGTATTCGGCGCATTGCCGCTGACATTCCTGTTCGCAGCGGCGCAGTATCCGTTGCTGCAGAAATATGAGGCTTCCGACAGCGGCAAAACCTCATGATCGTCATGGCCGGGCTTGTCCCGGCCATGACGATGAAAATCAAGACGATGGCGTAGCCGCCAGCGCCTTCTCAATCTCCGGCTTCACTTGTCTGTTCAGATTCTCGGGCGTGATCGGGCCGATCAGCTTGAAGGCAATCCGTCCGTCACGGCCGACGACATAGGTCTCCGGCACGCCGTAAACGCCCCATTCAATCGAGGCGCGGCCGTTGGCATCGGTTCCCATCGCAGCAAAAGGGTTTCCATAGCGGCCGAGGAATCGCCGTGCGTTGTCGGCCACGTCCTTGTAATCGATGCCGACGATCTGGATGCGCTTGTCTTGCGAGAGTTGCTGCAGCAGCGGAGCCTCGTCATGGCAAGGCACGCACCAGGATGCCCACACATTCACCAGCGTCACTCCGCCCTGGAATAGCGAGGGCGTGATCCCCGGCACCGGCTGGCTTTCCCGTTCGAGGCCGGACAGCGGCGGCAAATTGGTCTCGGGAACAGGGCGGCCGATCAATGCGGAGGGGATATTTCCCGGATCGCCTACGCCCAGGCGGAAATAGAACAGGGCCGCGAGTGCGAGGAAGAGCACCAGCGGCAGGAAAACAATCAATCTCCGCTGTCGGATTTCGCCGTTGGGCGCCGTAGTCATGGAGACTCCCTATTCGCCCGCTCCGACCGGCGTGTCACCCCGCGCGCTTCAAGACCGGCGAGAATACGTTGTTGCTTCCGGTAGTCGAGCAGCACCCAGGCAATCAACACGCCAATGACGACGACCGCTACCGCGTAAGCGGCAAGGATGAAGCCGGCATGCGTTCCGAGATCCATCTCAGCTTTCCGAGGCCGCAGCGGCCTGCATCAGTCGCAACGTGCGTACGCGCCGCCGCAGGATTTCATTGCGCATGGCGGCGACATGCAGCGTCAAGAACAACAGCGTGAAGGCGAGCGTCATGACGAGAAGAGGCAGCAGAATGGCAGGATGAATCGTCGGTCCGCCGAGCCGCAAAACCGAGGCCGGCTGATGCAGCGTATTCCACCAGTCGACGGAAAATTTGATGATAGGCAGGTTGATGGCGCCGACCAGCGTCAGGATCGCGGCGGCACGCGCGGCGCGCGACGGATCGTCAACGGCGCGCCACAGCGCGATCACGCCTAGATACATCAGGAACAGCACCAGGACGGAAGTTAGCCTGGCATCCCAGACCCAGTAAGTGCCCCACATCGGCCGGCCCCATAGCGAGCCTGTGATCAGGCAGAGAAAGGTGAAAGCGGCGCCGATCGGAGCGGCTGCTTTGCCAGCGACATCGGCCAGCGGATGCCGCCATACCAACGTCCCGAGCGCGGCGAGACTCATCAGCCCCCAACAAAACATGCCCAGCCAAGCCGAAGGTACGTGAAGAAACATGATCTTCACCGTCGCACCTTGCTGATAGTCATCGGGTGCAACAAACAGCGCTTGATCAAGACCAAATGCAAAGGCGAGCAGGGTCGCGCCCGCGAGCCACGGCATAGAGGCTTCCACGGCGTCGAGAAATCGCGAAGGATTGGCAAGATTGATCAGGGCCATTGCCGGTTTCTTAGTGGCGGCGGTGCCGTCGCGCAACGCAGGTTCTTTCGGTATTACCACACTGCCTCCATCATTCATTCGGCATGTCTGAATGCCGCCGCCGCGGCAACCGGCCCGATCACAAGGCTCACCAAAGAGAGCGCGCAAAGAATCGCAAACGGAGCGCCGAATGACACCGGCCCGGCAAGCGCCGCATTGGAAGCCGCGACGCCGAAGATCAACACCGGAATGGTCAGCGGCAATATCAATACCGCGACGAGCAGCCCGCCCCGGCGCAGCGTTACCGCCAGGGCGGCGCCGACGAGGCCGAGCAGCGTCAGCGCCGGCGTGCCGACTAGCAGCGTCAGCGCCACTGCTGCCATGGAACGGGAGTCGATATCGAGGAAAAGTCCGAGCACCGGCGCCGCGATGACGAGCGGAAGTCCATTCGTCAGCCAATGGGCGAGCGCCTTAGTGACGATCGCAAGCTCAAGCGGTGTGCTCCCCATCAGGATCAGGTCGAGCGAGCCGTCCTCCTGGTCGGCGGCGAAGAGCCGATCGAGCGTGAGCAGGCTGGCGAGCAGCGCACCAAGCCACAGAATGGCGGGGCCGATGCGCCGCAACAAACTAAGTTCAGGGCCGATGGCGAATGGCATCAGGATCACGACAATGAGGAAGAACAACACGCCGATCCAAGCGCCGCCGCCGATCCGCACGGCGAGCCGCGTGTCGCGGACGAGGAGCGCGGAGTGTGCGCTCATGCGGCCTCTCCCAGCCGCAACTCCTTTGCGGCGTCGAGTCCAACCGGCCCATGGGTGGCTGCCAGGATCAGCCCGCCCTCGGCGAGGTGTTGGCGCATCAGCTCGGCCAGCCGCGCCTGCGCCACGCCATCGAGGGCGGAGGTCGGCTCATCCAGCAGCCAGATCGGCCGTTTCACGCTGATCAAGCGGGCAATCGAGAGCCGCCGTCTTTGGCCGGCGGAAAGATAAGCCGCGGGGAGCGCTCCCAGCGCTCCTAGTCCGACGGCCGTGAGCGCCGCCTCTACCGTGCTTATGCCACCGAGATAGCGACTCCAGAACTGGAGATTCTCCAACACGGTCAGCGACGGTTTCAGGGCATCCTGGTGGCCGAGATAGTGCGCCTGTTCGCCGATCGTCAGCTCGGAATCGCCGCCTTCAAGTTCGATTTGCCCCCCGGCCGGACGGAGCAGGCCCGCGATCAGCCGCAGCAGCGAGGACTTTCCACTGCCGTTGCGCCCGGTGATGGCCAATGCTTCTCCCGCCGCTACCGAAAACCTCAAGTCGGCAAAGACTTCGCGGCTTTCCCGCCGGCAGGCGAGGTTTTGGGCGGAAAGCCGCATCAAGTCGTCCTTTCAGGCCTGGGCAAGGAGCGGTTCGGGAGCGATAAAAGGACGTCCATCTCGTTGATGGCTCTGCTTTATCTGGTAGAGAACAGGAAAAGCTTTTATAACCCGCAGATTATGCGAAAACGGGCCGGAATACTGCAAAAACGCCGCGGACGCGGAAGCTCTGCAGGTATTAATTTACCGCCAGCCCTCAACAGCCGCGACCGACGGAGATGGGAACAGCCGTTATGACATCGCTCGACAGCTTCCGATGCTGCAAGCCTCTCCAGGTCGGAAACAAAACGTATGCCTATTACAGCCTGGCCGCAGCCGAGAAAAACGGCCTGAAAGGTATCTCGCGGCTGCCCTTCTCCATGAAGGTATTGCTGGAGAATCTGCTGCGCAACGAGGACGGACGCACCGTCACCAAGGCGGACATCCAAGCGGTTGCGCAATGGCTCAAAACCAAAAACTCCGATCACGAGATCGCCTTCCGTCCGGCGCGCGTGCTGATGCAGGATTTTACCGGCGTGCCCGCCGTGGTCGACCTCGCGGCCATGCGCGATGCGATGAAAACGCTGGGCGGCGATGCGACGAAAATCAACCCGCTGGTGCCAGTCGATTTGGTCATCGACCATTCGGTAGTGGTGAATTTTTTCGGCGGGAGTGGCGCCTTCAAGAAGAATGTGGACGAGGAATACAAACAGAATCAGGAGCGCTACGAGTTCTTGAAATGGGCGCAGAAGGCGTTCGATAATTTCCGTGTCGTTCCGCCCGGCACCGGCATCTGCCACCAAGTCAATCTGGAATACCTGTCGCAGACGGTGTGGACCCGCAAGGACAAGGTCAAGCTTGGAACCGATAAGGAGGCGATGATCGATGTCGCCTATCCGGACACGCTCGTCGGCACTGATTCTCACACGACGATGGTCAACGGGCTGGCGGTGCTTGGTTGGGGCGTCGGCGGCATCGAAGCCGAGGCGGCCATGCTCGGCCAGCCGCTATCGATGGTGCTGCCGGAGGTGATCGGCTTCAAGATGAGCGGGAAGCTCAAGGAAGGGGTAACGGCGACCGATCTGGTTCTCACCGTCACTCAGCAGCTGCGCGCGCATGGTGTGGTTGGCAAATTCGTGGAATTTTTTGGTCCCGGCCTCGATAACCTGTCGATCGCCGATCGCGCTACTATCGGCAACATGGCGCCGGAATACGGCGCCACCTGCGGCTTCTCGCCGATCGACGACGATACGATCCGTTATTTACAGGACACCGGCCGAGCGGCGGATCGCGTTGCGCTGGTTCTCGCCTATGCCAAGGCTCAAGGCCTCTTCCGCACGACCGCTACTCCCGATCCGATGTTCACCGAAATCCTCAAGCTCGATCTGGCGACGGTCGAGCCTTCGCTCTCCGGGCCCAAGCGCCCGCAGGATCGGGTGGCACTGAAGGAAGCAAAGACAGGATTTGCGACGTCGATGGATAAGGAGTTTGGCAAGGGGTCCGAACTCGATAAGCGCGTGCCCGTAAACGGCCGCAAGCATGATCTCGGTCATGGCGATGTCGTGATCGCGGCGATCACTTCCTGCACCAATACCTCAAACCCGAGTGTGATGATCGGCGCCGGGCTGCTCGCTCGCAACGCCGTGGCCAAAGGGTTGGCGGTTAAGCCCTGGGTGAAGACATCGCTGGCGCCAGGTTCACAAGTCGTCGCCGAATACCTCAATGCTTCCGGCCTGCAAAAGGATCTTGATAAGCTTGGCTTCAATGTGATCGCGTTTGGCTGCACCACCTGCATCGGCAATTCCGGGCCGCTGCCGGACGAGATATCGACCACGATCAACGACCATAATCTGGTTACCGCGGCCGTTCTCTCCGGCAATCGAAATTTCGAGGCGCGTATCAACGCGGACGTGCGCGCGAATTATCTCGCGTCTCCTCCGCTCGTCGTCGCCTATGCTCTCGCCGGATCGATGCAATTCGACATGCTGAAGCAACCGCTCGGCGCCGATCAAAAAGGCAATAAAATCTTCCTCAAGGATATCTGGCCGAGCAGCAAGGAAGTCGATGAATTCGTCCGTAAGAACGTCACCAAGCAGATGTTCGTGCGCAAATACGGCGATGTGTTCAAGGGCGACACGCATTGGCGCAAGATCACCGTCAAGGGCGGGATGACCTACGATTGGAATCGCAAGTCGACCTACGTGCAGAATCCTCCCTATTTCACCGGTATGAGCCGTACGCCCACGCCGCCGACGGACATTGTCGACGCGCGCGTGCTCGGTCTCTTCCTGGATTCGATCACCACCGATCACATATCCCCTGCGGGTTCGATCAAGGTGGCCTCGCCGGCGGGGAAATATCTTGTCGCTCACAAGGTGAAACCGATCGATTTCAACCAATACGGCACCCGCCGTGGCAATCACGAAGTGATGATGCGCGGGACCTTCGCCAACATACGCATCAAGAATCAGATGGTGCCGGGGGTCGAGGGTGGCGTGACCATTCATTATCCGTCACGCGAGCAGATGCCGATCTACGACGCAGCGATGCGTTACAAAGAAGAGAGGGTCCCGCTCATCGTCTTTGCTGGGAAGGAATATGGCACCGGCTCTTCACGCGACTGGGCGGCGAAGGGACCGAACCTTCTCGGTGTTCGCGCCGTCGTATCTCAATCTTTCGAGCGCATTCACCGTTCCAATCTAGTTGGCATGGGAATCTTGCCGCTCGTTTTCGAGGAGGGCACTTCCTGGCAATCGATCGGGATGCGCGGCGACGAGCAGGTGACGATCCGCGGTTTGCAAGGCGAGCTCAAGCCACGCCAGCGCCTTATCGCTGAGATCGTGGCCTCTGATGGGGGTCTTAAGCGGGTGCCGCTTATCTGCCGCATCGATACGCTCGACGAACTCGAATATTTCAAACACGGCGGAATTCTACATTACGTGCTGCGCCAGCTTGCGGCGTGAACGGCTCACCTTGAAGTGAGTTGGCAGGTGAACGGCGGCGGTCCTAGACTTTGATAGACCTGTCCGCCGGGTCCGCCGGATATAAGCTTTGGAGATCGGCATGATACGATTGACCGCGTGTTGGCTCGCGCTAGGTTGCTCTGCCGTCTTCGCCGCACCGACCGTCGGAGCCTGTGATGAACCGCGCGGCGTGATCGAATTGTTCACCAGTCAGGGCTGCTCGTCCTGCCCTCCCGCCGACAAGCTTCTTGGCGAACTTGCATCTGATCCTTCGCTCATAACCATCAGCCTGCCGATCGATTATTGGGACTACCTTGGTTGGAAGGATACGCTCGCCAATCCGCGGCATTCGGCCAGGCAGCGCGCCTACGCGCGCCTAAGAGGCGACCGCCAAGTCTACACGCCGCAAGTGGTCGTCAATGGCATGGTCCATGCGCTCGGTAGCGATAAGGCCGCTATCGAGCATGCGATCTTGCAGAGCCGGCGCAGTGCCGCGACTTTGTCACTGTCGGTGAGCGCTGCGGTTGTCGGTGATGATCTGGTTGTAAACGTACCTGCCGGCAAGGATGATAGTGGGGCCGGAGAGGTTTGGGTTTGCGGTCTGGTCAAGGCGGTCCCGGTCATCATCGGTCGCGGTGAGAATCGCGGACATACGCTCACCTATTACAATGTCGCACGGCGCTGGCTGAAGCTTGGCGACTGGAATGGCAAGGCCAATACTTGGAATGTGCCGTTGAGCGATCTGAGCACCGGCGGCGTCAATGAAGCCGCGGTGATCGTGCAGAGCGGCACCACCGATAATCCGGGAACGATGCTCGGCGCGGTGATCGCCGAGATCCGCTAATCTCCGCTACGAGCGCCACAGGTAAAAAAAGGGCCGGCGCGAAGCCGACCCTAAGCCTTGGGGATTGAACCTTACACAGAACGGGCCCGGCCCATCACAAACTTCGGGGGGCTGGGGGGCTGAGGAATCCGGAGTTCGATCCGGACCGGGCCAACAGTCTTCCTTGTCGCAAGTGACCGCGGCGTGTCCTGGGCTGAAATTGGGCGGTATTATGTTTCCATTAACGAATCCGTGATCACGCGGGGAATTGCCGCGGTCCTGGCTCGCCAAGGAATGCAACGCCTGACGATGGGGACTTGCCGGAACGCGCATCCGGGGCAATCATAAGAGAGAGAGAAAGACAAAGGAGGCGCCCATGAATTTTGGGTCCGGCGATACTGACCCAAGTAAGTCCCGCGGGGGCGACTATTCCGCTGGAACGCCCGCCCCCGTCAGGCAAGTCACCTTCAGTCGGCGTGAACTCGGCCGCATTCTTGATCTATATGGCCGCAAGGTCGCCGCGGGTGAATGGCGCGACTATGCCATCGACTTTCTTCGCGATCGTGCCGTGTTCTCGGTGTTCCGGCGCAGCTCTGAAGTGCCGATCTATCGTATCGAAAAAAATCCACAGCTGGCGCGCCGCCAGGGCGCCTATAGCGTGATCTCGGCGACCGGTCTAATTGTGAGACGCGGTCAGGAACTCGACCGCGTTCTACGCGCGCTCGATAAGTCGTTGAGCGTCGTGGCCTGAGGCTGGCTCTGCATAAAAAAAGCCCCGGCGGATGCCGGGGCTTTTTTCCATTTTATAGCCGATGCTTAGCGCCGGTCGCCGAACAAACGCAACATCATCAGGAACATGTTGATGAAGTCGAGATAGAGCGACAGCGCGCCCATCACCACCTTGCGGCCGGCGATGGTGCCGTCATCCATCGGATCATACATTTCCTTGATCTTCTGCGTATCCCAAGCGGTCAGCCCGGCAAATACCAGTACGCCCACGGCGGAAATGGCGAATTGCAGAGGCCCACTCGGCCAGATCAAGTTGACGATCGAGGCCAGGATGATGCCGAACAACCCCATGATCATAAACGAGCCCATGGCCGTGAGGTCACGCTGCGTCGTGTAGCCATAGAGGCTCAAGGCTCCGAACGCCGCTGCCGAGATGAAGAACACCCGGGTGATAGAGCCGTGCGTATAGACCAGGAAGATGGTCGCCAGCGACATCCCGAGCAGTGCGGCATACAGCAGGAATAAGCCGAGCGCGGTGCTCGCTTGCAACGACTGTATCCGGAAGCTGATGTAGAAAACGAGACCAAGCGGAGCCAGCACCAGCACCCACATCAACGGACCGTTGAATACGGCCTCACCGAATGGCGTTAGTGCAAGGGCGCCGCTGGGCGACGCCGTCACAGCCATTTGAAACGTCAGCCAGGCAACCACGCCGGTCAGCGCGACGGCGCCAGCCATGTAGTTGTAGACGCGGATCATGTGAGCGCGCAGGCCCGCGTCGATCGCGAGCGCCTGATCGGCGCCGAAGCCGCGGCGAGTGGCCGCTACATTCCGATCAAAATCCGACATCGAAGTACCCTCTCTATGTTCCGGCATGAAGGCCGGATCAGCGATTGGCGCCTGGGGCAGGACGCCGGCAAGCGCCGATGGCAGGGAATCTAGTACGGGTGGGTTACCGGCGCCAGATGCGCCGTATGATTTACTTTAAAGGATGGTTGGTAATCCGCCGAAAATGCGTGTTTCCTGGCAGACTGCGGCGAAAACACGCGGTTAACGCTCATAGATTTCGAAGCACCCGAGCGGGCTTTTGCCCCAGTGCGGTGAAAGTGCCAAGCAATCCCAAGGCGACAGTGATGACCAAAGCGCCAAAAGCTGCCGAGAGAGCGGCTCCGGGTAACCAAACGAAGGGCAAATTCATCACCTTCGTGACGATAAGCGAGGCGGCGAGCGAACCTGCGATCATCCCGAATACGGCGGTCGCCAATCCAAGCACCAGATATTCCAAGGCGTAGCCGGCGAGCAGGCGAGAACGGGTGGCGCCGAGCGTCTTTAGGATCACCGCGTCGTAGACGCGATGCCGGTGTCCGGCGGCGAGTGCTCCTGCCAGCACCAACACGGCGGCGATGAGGGTTATCAGGCTGGCGCCGCGAATCCCGAGCGACAGGTTGGCGATAACGCCGCCGAAAGTCTCCAGCACGTCTTTCACCCTCACTGTCGTGACAGTGGGAAATGCGTCAGCCGCCGCCTTCAGCAAGGCGTTCTCCTCCTCGGCAGTGCTGCCGCGCGGATAGGCCAAAGTGGCAATATGGGTGTGCGGCGCGCCGTTGAAGGCGCCGGGCGAATAAACCAATACGAAGTTGATCCCCAGGCTTTCCCAATCCACCGTTCGCAGGTTGGCAATGCGCGCGGTGATGTTGCGCCCCAGCGCGTTGACTGTGATCGGATCGCCAAGCGTCAGACCGAGGCCTTGCGCTACTCTTTTTTCCAGCGAGACCAGCGGCGGACCTTGGTAATCCGGACCCCACCATTGTCCTTCAGCCAAGCGCGATCCCGCCGGCATCTCGCCGGTATAGGTGAGGCCGCGGTCGCTTTGCAGCACCCAAGCGGCCTCGGACGTCGGTTTCAGATCCTCGGCTTTGATGCCGTTGGCAGAAACGATGCGGCCTCGCAGCATGGGCACACGTTCCAGCCGCGCGTCGGGCGCGCGCGTGTGAATGAAAGCGTCGAAACGCTCCGCATCCGCCGCGGGAATATCGATGAAATAAAATGACGGCACCTTGTCCGGCAGCGCGGCGGTGAATTGCCGGCGCAGATTGCCGTCAACCTGAATGAGCGTGACGAGCAGCGACAGTCCGAGTCCGAGCGACAGCACCACCGTGGGCGTGAGGGCGCCGGCACGATGGATATTGGCGACGGTAAGGCGCACCAGCGCCAAGCGCGAATGCGGCAGGCGGCGCGCCACCAGCATCAACAGCGCGGCGATAAGCCTGAGCGCAACAAACACGAGCGCCGCCGAGGCGACGAAGATCGCCGCGATTTTGCGATCATAGGCAAGGAAAATGGCCATCCCGGCGAGCAACAGCGTGGCGAAAGCCGCTGCTGCCGCGTAGCGCGGTTGCGGCCAAGCGCGTTGCGCGGCGACCTCGTCGCGAAATAGCGCCGCGACCGGAACGTCGTGGGCGCGGCTAAGCGGCCACAGCGCGAAGGCGAACGCGGTAAGCAATCCATAGACCAGCGCCAGTAAAAGCTCCGGCGGATGCAATGCCGGCTGCATCGGCAGCGGAATAATGGCGCCGAAGGTTCCGGCGATCACAAATGGCAGGGCGGCGCCGATCGCCAGCCCGATCAGCGAGCCGATCAACGCCAACGCCAGCACCTGAGCCAGATAAATTGCGAACACGTTGCCGCCGGTCGCGCCCAAGGCCTTCATGGTCGCGATCACGTCGCGCTTGCGATCGAGATGGCTTTTCACCGCGTTGGCAACGCCGACGCCGCCGATCAGCAATGCCGTCAATCCGACCAGCGTGAGGAATTGCGTGAAGCGCTCCACATTGCGTTGGAGCTGCGGCGACGCGTTGGTGCGCGTGCGAATGTCCCAGCCGGCGTCGGGCAATTGCGATTGTGCGGCGGCAACGACCTGCGAGGTGGCCTCGTCGCTGGCGTTGGCATCAGGTAAGCGCAGGTGATAATGCCAGCGCACCAGGCTGCCGGGCTGGATCAGGCCGGTCGCTCGCAGCGCCTCATCGCTCATCAACAAGCGCGGCCCGAAGCCGATGCCGCCGACAAGCTTGTCGGGCTCGGTCGTCAGCGCGGCCCGCACCTCGAGCGTCGCCGATCCGACCGTCAGCTTATCTCCTGGCTTGAGGCCGAGGCGCGCGAACAGCGCGGGATCGGCCGCCGCGCCAAAGGCGCCGTCGTGCTGCGCGAAAAGCTCCGGCAAACCGATGTTTGGCTCCAGCGCCACGGCACCGTAGAGCGGATAAGCGCCGTCCACCGCTTTGATCTCGACCAGCGCGGTGCGCCCGTCGGGGGTTTGGGTCATCGCGCGCATGGTGGCGGCGATCGATAATCGCCCGCTTGCCGCCAGAAACTCCTGCTCGGGAGCGCTGGCCTCACGCTGGATGAGATTGAAGGCGATGTCACCGCCGAGGATCACCCGGCCTTCGCGGGCGAGGCCCGCGGCGAGGCTTCCGGCCACGGAACCAACACCGGCGATGGACATAACGCCGAGTGCGATGCAGGCGATGAAAACATAAAAGCCGCGCAAGCCGCCGCGCATTTCGCGCAAGGCAAAACGGAGCGGGAGAAACCTGCTTCGTTGCATCTGATGGTCGGCGGCCGGCGAGATAACGCTCATGGCCGCATCTTCTCCGTCGCAGCCTCGCTATCGATCCGTCCTGAACGCAGCCGCACCACGCGGTCGCATTGCTGTGCCAGTGCCGCGTCATGCGTCACCAATACCAGCGTCATGCCGCGCGTGGCGTGCCCGGCGAACAACAAATCAATGATCTGGCTGCCGGTGGTTTCGTCGAGATTTCCGGTCGGTTCGTCGGCGACCAGGATGTCCGGGTTCGGCGCCAGCGCGCGCGCAAGCGCGACTCGCTGCTGCTCGCCGCCGGATAATTCCACGGGATAATGGTCGAGGCGGTCGGACAATCCCACTGCCGCGAGTTCGCGCTTGGCGCGTTCATAGGCGTCCGTGGCACCCGCCAATTCCAGCGGGACGGCGACATTCTCAATTGCGGTCATGGTGGGGATGAGGTGAAAGGATTGGAACACGATGCCCACATGGCGCCCGCGAAAGCGTGCAAGCCCGTCCTCATCGAGTTCGCCGAGATCCTCACCCGCGACCATCACCGAGCCGGTATCGGGACGTTCAAGCCCCGCCATCACCATGAGCAGCGTCGACTTGCCCGACCCCGACGGCCCGACGAGACCCACGGCCTCGCCACGGCCTACATGCAGACCTATATCCCGGAGGATATGCACCCGGGCAGCGCCGCGGCCGAGCGAAAGATTGACCCCCGTGAGTGCAATGGCGGCGGGTAACGGCGGCTGGGACCGCGAGATGTCATCCATGAAACTGTTCCGTACCCGACTTCCGACCGCGACAATCCGCTCTGTCAGCCACCGCTCATATGGGAGCGCGAGCCATATGGTCCAGACATTCGTGGCCGCCATGAGCCTCACGATCGCTTGTGCCGTGCTTTTGGCAGCCGCGCCATATGCGGCCGCTGCTGAACGGCCGGTCAAGATCGTGCTGCTCGGCGATTCCTTGACAGCGGGTTTTGGACTGCCGGTCGAAGACGCTTTTCCCGCGAAGCTCGACCGCGCGCTGAAGGCCAAGGGCTTCGCCGTGGAGATCGTCAATGCCGGCGTCTCCGGCGATACCGCATCCGGCGGCCTTGACCGTGTCGATTGGTCGGTGCCGGAAGGTACCGATGCCGTCATTCTCGAGCTCGGCGCCAACGATGCCTTGCGCGGGATGGATCCCAAGATAACCCGTGCCGCGCTGGAGAAGATTTTGCGCCGCCTGGAAGAGCGGCACATCGCCGTGTTGTTGTGCGGAATGCGCGCGCCGCCCAACATGGGCACGAGTTACACCAAGGCTTTCGATGCTGTCTTTGCGCAGCTCGCCGCTGCGCATGACGTCATTTTCTATCCATTCTTTCTCGACGCCGTCGCCGCCGAAGCCAAGCTCAACCAGCGCGACGGCATTCATCCGAATGTGGAAGGCGTCGACATCATCGTCGATCGTATTTTGCCCAAGGTGGAAGAGTTGATCGCCCGCGTTCGCGCAAAGACGGGTTAGACGCCGCGCTTGACATCATCGCGCTCGCCGTCTATTTAACCGAGAGGTTATTTAACCACTCGGTATATAACGCCCATGGCTGATCGCCTCAGCACCACTTTTGCAGCCCTTGCCGATCCGACGCGCCGCGCCATCCTGGCGCGGCTCGCGTTAGGCGAGACGTCGGTGACCAAGCTGGCCCAGCCCTTCGACATGAGCCTGCCGGCCGTCTCCAAGCATCTCAAGGTATTGGAGCGCGCCGGTCTCATTGCGCGCGGGCGCGAGGCGCAGTGGCGTCCCTGCCGTATCGAACCGGGCGCGCTCAAAGGGGTCGATGATTGGCTTGAGGATTACCGCCGCCTCTGGGAGGAGCGGCTCGACCGGCTCGACGATTACTTGCACGAACTGCAAGCGAAGGAAGGCAAGGAGAAAAAGCGTGGCCGCGGAAAATAGCCTCGATCTCGAGCAGGATCCCCGCGCGATCATTGGAATGCGTGTGTTCGACGCGCCGCGTGAACTCGTATGGTCAGCGTGGACTGATCCCAAACACTTGGCGCAATGGTGGGGACCAAACGGCTTCACCACCACGACCAGCACCTTCGATATGCGGCCGGGCGGCGTCTGGCGTTTCGTCATGCACGGGCCGGACGGCCGCGACTATCAGAACCGGATCACCTTCGACGAAATCGTGAAGCCCGAGCGGATTGTCTACCGCCACGACGGCGGCGAGGATGTCGAACCGGTACAATTCACACAGACAGTGACGTTCGAGGATCTCGGCGGCAAGACCAAGCTTACCTGGCGTGGCGTGTTCCCGTCAGCCGCAGAGCGCGACCGCGTGATCAAGGAATACGGCGCCGACAAGGGCTTGGTGCAGACGTTGGCGCGCCTTGCCGAATATTTGCCCAGCCTCACCTGACAGCAGGCAAAGTAGGAGTTGCGTTATGACAAATACTGGAAAGTATCAGGTCACAGAGCCCAGCCTGCGCGAATTGACCCTGACGCGCAGTTTCGACGCGCCGCGCCGAATGGTGTTCGATGCCTTCACCAAACCCGAGATGGTGAAGCGCTGGCTCTACGGACCCGCGGAATGGCGGCTGGCAGTTTGCGAGATCGATCTGCGCGCCGGCGGCAAGCTGCGCTACGTGTGGCGCAACAAAGAGAAGGGTGACATGGGCCTAAGCGGCGTCTTCCGCGAGGTCGTGGCGCCGGAGCGCCTTGTCAACACCGAGCTGTTCGACCAGGACTGGACCGGCGGCGAGACGGTGTTGACCACGGTATTCGAGGAGAGTAACGGGCGCACCACGGTATCGATCACCGTGCGCTATTCCTCGCAGGCGGCCCGCGACGGCGCCCTCAAGACCGGCATGATCGGGGGATGGTCGCAAAGCCACGACCGGCTCGACCAACTGCTCGCGGCGGACGTCCGCGCATCGCAATAATTTCTAGAATTACGCAAGGAGTAGACCATGCCGGTGACACCTTATTTGTTTTTCGACCGCCGCTTCGGCATCAGAATGATTATCGCGGAGGCAAAAAAGTCATGATGACCCCCAACAAATCTGAAACCGCCGGCACCGACTTCGTCATCTCGCGCGTGTTCGACGCGCCGCGACAGCTGCTATGGGAATGCTTCACTAATCCTGAACGCATGAAGCACTGGTGGGGACCAAAAGGCTTTACCGTGATCACTTCCAAGATGGATTTGCGTCCCGGCGGGACTTATCTCTACGGCATGAAGGCGCCCAACGGGAGCCCGATGTGGGGCAAGTTCACTTATCGCGAAATCGTGCCGCAGGAAAAATTAATATTCATCAATTCATTCTCGGATGAAAACGGCGGCGTCACCCGTCACCCGATGGCCCCGACTTGGCCCTTGGAAATGCTTTCGACCTTCACGTTCGAAGATCAGCCGGGTGGCAAAACCAAGTTCACCGTTCGCTGGGCCACCTACAACGCCAGCGAAGAGGAACAGAAGACCTTCGATGCCGGCCATGCCAGCATGACCCAAGGCTGGGGCGGAACCATGGACCAACTCGCCGCCTACCTGCCGAAGCAACAAGCATAATAGAGCAGGGGAGAGTTTCATGCTTACGATCATCGGCATTATCGTGGCGATTCTTATCGTCGCTTTGGTCGTCATTCTCGTCCGCGCGGCAAGCCAACCCGATGCTTTCAGAGCCCAGAGGTCGGTGACCATTGCCGCATCACCGGAGAAGATCTTCCCGCTCATCAACGATTTGCGCGCCCAATCAAGCTGGTCGCCGTTCGAAAAAGACCCGAACATGAAACGGACTCATAGCGGAGCGCCCGAAGGCAAAGGCGCCGTTTATGAGTGGGACGGCAACAGCAAGGTCGGCAGCGGACGCATTGCCATCACCGAGTCGGTTCCGACGTCCCGCGTCACGCTGATATTGGAGATGCTCAGGCCGATCAAAGCTCGCAATACGGTGGATTTCACGTTGGAGCCGCAAGGCAATGCCACGCGCGTCACCTGGGCCATGCAGGGGCAGCGGCCCTACATGGTCAAGGTCATGAACACTTTCGTCGATTGCGACAAGATGGTCGGCAGCCAATTCGAAGAGGGACTCGGCAAACTCAAGACCCTGGCTGAAAGCTGAGCCGGAGATACGTCGTCTCAACAGGAGTGCGTGATGCAACTAAACCCTTATCTGTTTTTCAATGGCCAATGCGAGGCGGCGTTCAAACTCTATGCCGAGGTTCTGCGCGGCAAGATCGTGGCGATGATGCCGCACGAGGGTACCCCGCCAGCCGGCAGCGTGCCCGCTGAATGGCAAAAGAAAATCATCCATGCGCGGCTCAGCTTCGGCGATCAGGTGCTGATGGGTTCCGACGCGCCGCCCCAGCACCAGGAACCGGTGAAAGGTTTTTCCGTCAGCGTCACGGTCGAGGACCCGAAGGAAGCCGACCGCATCTTCGCGGCGCTGGCCGACGGCGGCCAGATAAAGATGCCGATCCAGGAAACCTTTTGGGCCGTGCGCTTCGGCATGCTGGTCGACAAGTTCGGCATCCCGTGGATGATCAATTGCGAAAAGGCCAGCTAATTCAGGAGATATCGATGACTGCCACGGCTCAAGATGCCGCCATGACGCGCGAGGTCACCCTCACCCGCGTCTTCGACGCGCCGCGCGCGCTCGTGTTCAAAGCGTGGACCGACCCAAAGCAAATGGCGCAGTGGTGGGGGCCGCCCCGCTTCACCAATCCGGTCTGCGACATCGACGCGAAGGTGGGCGGCGCGTTCCGCATTCACATGCGCGGACCCGACGGCGTCGTCTATCCGATGGTCGGCACGTTCAACGAGGTCGCTCCACCGGAGCGGCTCGTCTTCACAGCGCAAGCGCAGGACGCCGCGGGCAGGCCGCTGCTGGAATCCGTCACCACCGTGACCTTCGAAGAGCAAGGCAGCAAGACCAAGCTCACCGTGCAGGCCCGCGCCATCGGGCTCGCACCCATCGCGCCGCAGATGCTCGCGGGCATGGAAGCCGGCTGGACGCAGAGCCTGGAGCGGCTGCAACAGCTTGTGGGGCCCGCAGGCAAAGCTGCATAACTCACAAGTTCGCCGAGCATTGCAGCCGGACGGCAAATCCGTGCAGGCTCTAAGCCGGTTGATTCGATTGGCCGGGTAAATAAGTGAGTTGGCGATGCCGCGCCTTTTCACCGCCATAGAGATCTCGGCCAAAGTCGGTAGTGCGCTCTCCATGTTGCGCGGGGGACTGCCGGGCGCGCGCTGGATCGATCCGGAAAACTATCACCTCACCTTGCGCTTCATCGGCGACGTCGACGACTCAATGGCGCGCGAAGTCGCATTCATTCTCGGCCAAGTGCGCAGAGACGGCTTCGAGCTGCGGCTCGACGGGCTTTCCGCCTTTGGCGGCCGCAAGCCGCGTGCGATCGTGGCCCTGGCCGCGCCCAGTCAGCCGTTGCTGGAACTGCAAAGCGAGCACGAACGGCTTTTGCGGCGCATTGGGCTGGAGCCGGAGGGGCGCAAATACACCCCGCACGTCACCCTGGCGCGGCTGCGCGTTTCTTCCAGTCACCAGGTTGCGGAATATCTTTCGGCGCGCGGGCACTTTCGCAGCCCGCCTTTTGCAGTCTCGCGCTTCGTCCTGTTCTCCGCGCGCGATTCCGTCGGCGGCGGGCCCTATGTCGTGGAGGCGGACTATCCATTGGCGACATCCGCACCTGTCGCACTGCAGGCGCGCAGATCCTAAGCCTGCCTTGATCCCGGCCGGGTGAAGCTCGACTGCATCTCCAGCATAGCCGCGGCGACGGCCTGTCCGTCGGCCACGACTTCGCGCATCACCGAAAGCGGCGTTGGGCGTGCAGCCTGAACCGTCCCCACGGCGCTGTCGAAATCGAAGCTGAGATCGGCGTCGAACTTGCGCGCGAGCTGTTGCATGCGCGTATTGTGGGCGAGACATGCCATGTGCAGCCACCTAATGCGCCGATTGCGCGCGGTGAGCAGCATGCGCTCAAGCAGCGCGGAGCCGATGCCGTGGCTTTGCCACGACCACTCGACACTGAGCGCCGCATCGGCCCGCCTGGACAGGGCGCTTCCTAAAGGCCGCAGCTCAGCAGCGCCGCGCAATACGCCCTCGACGAAGAAGCCGTGAATGATGGTGCCGGCCACGGGGGAGGCGACGTATTCGCGCACGAATTCGTCGGGCGCCGCCTGCCCAAAGCGGTTCTGGCGGCTGGCCGGATCAAGACGCAGCAGATGGTCGCGATAGATATCGGTCTCACCGACCCATAATTTGCGGATCATGCTTCCAGAGGGGAGGAGATTATTCTTCAGCATTTCTTGGCCGCCAATTGATTGTGCTTTGCAACATATTGCTGTAAATCGCTGCGGGAGTGGCTATCGCTAACCGTCTTATAACTCACAATATTCCTGACGAGTCATGTATTAAATAGCGTACAGCCAAGCACTTGCTGCATTGCATATAACCTATCCAGCAGCGAGCAATTGCGCCCCACACGTTGGATGGTTGTCGCGCCATGGCTTGCCCCCGTCCGCCTCAGGCGGCTATGCCTCGCAAGCTCCCCTCCCGCCGCGTGCGACATCACCCATGGTTAACTCTGTAAGCGCTCGTTACGCGGATCTGGTGGCCGCAGGTGAGATCGAGCGTGATCCGGCGCAGGAGGCGGTTCTTTCCAAGCTCGCGCGCCTCGAAGCACAGGTGGCCAAGCGCCGCCGCCAGAGGAAATCATCGCTGCTCGCTCGGCTGTTCCGCATCCAGGCGGCCGATCCGGCCCCGATCAAGGGGCTTTACCTTTTCGGCGATGTCGGGCGCGGCAAGACTATGCTGATGGACCTGTTCTTCGAAACCAGTCCGGTTGTGCGCAAGCGGCGGGTGCATTTCCACGAGTTCATGACCGAGGTTCATGAACGCGTACATGTGCATCGCCAGCAACTGAAAGCCGGAAAAGTTATCGGCGACGATCCGATTGCTCCAGTCGCGGCGGCCATCGCAACGGAATCCTGGCTGCTGTGTTTCGACGAATTCCACGTCACCGACATCGCCGATGCCATGATCCTTGGCCGGTTGTTCACCCAGCTCTTCGAACAGGGAGTGGTGGTCGTTGCGACTTCGAACGTCGCCCCGGACGATCTCTATAAAGACGGGCTGAATCGCAGCCTGTTCCTACCCTTCATCGCGCTTCTGGAAGAACGAATGGAGGCGGTCCGGGTTGATGCCCGAGTCGACTTCCGGTTGGAGAAATTGGCGGAGGTGCCGGTTTGGCATGTCCCCGCCGATGCCTCAGCCGACGCGGCCCTCGATGCTGCTTGGCGGCGGATAACCCGCGGCCAGCGCGATGCCGAGCATCAGCTTCGTGTAAAGGGGCACGTCATTCGGGTGCCGTGCGCTGCAATGGGCGTTGCCCGTTTCTCCTTCGCTGATCTATGCGGGCAGCCGCTTGCCGCCGCCGATTACCTCAAGATCGCCCACGAATTCCATACGATCCTGCTCGATCATATCCCCGTCATGGATTTCGACCGGCGCAACGAGGCCAAGCGTTTCATTATCCTCATCGACACGCTTTATGATCAGGCGGTAAAGCTCGTCGCCTCGGCCGAAGCCGAACCCGATGCGCTCTACAAGGCGAACGAGGGGTTCGAGGCACTCGAATTCCGCCGAACCGCATCGCGTCTCATCGAAATGCGTTCGCAATCCTACTTGGCGAAGCCTCATGGCCGGCAGCATTCGCCGGCGGGCATGCGCGAGGGCATCGTAGAGACTTGACCGATTGTCGACCCAGCAGATAATGACCCCACTGCCTGGCCTTCCAGCCCGCTACTTCAAGGAATTTCCCACCATGGCGCGAAACAAGATTGCATTGATCGGCGCAGGCCAAATCGGCGGAACGCTCGCTCACCTTATCGGCCTCAAGCATCTCGGCGACGTCGTGATGTTCGATATCGCTGAGGGCATTCCCCAGGGCAAATCCCTCGATCTCGCTCAATCCTCGCCAGTGGATGCCTTCGACGCGCGCTTTGTCGGGGTCAATTCCTACGAGGCGATTGAAGGTGCCGACGTCTGCATCGTTACCGCCGGCGTGGCCCGCAAGCCGGGTATGAGCCGTGACGACCTGCTGAGCATCAATCTCAAGGTGATGGAACAGGTCGGCGCCGGCATCAAGAAATACGCGCCTAAGGCCTTCGTCATCTGCATCACCAATCCGCTCGACGCGATGGTCTGGGCGCTGCAAAAGACCTGCGGCCTGCCGAAGCAGATGGTGGTCGGCATGGCCGGCGTGCTCGATTCCGCGCGCTTCCGTTATTTCCTCGCCGACGAGTTCAACGTCTCGGTGGAGGATGTCACCGCTTTCGTGCTGGGTGGCCATGGCGATACCATGGTGCCGTTGCCGCGTTATTCCACGGTCGCGGGCATTCCGCTGCCCGACTTGATTAAGATGGGTTGGACCACGCAGGCGCATGTCGACGAGATCGTCGATCGTACCCGCAACGGCGGCGCCGAGATCGTCAACCTGCTGAAGAGCGGCTCCGCTTTCTATGCACCCGCGGCGTCCGCCGTTGCCATGGCCGAAAGCTACTTGCTGGACAAGAAGCGGGTTCTGCCCTGCGCCGTATGGCTTAATGGCGAATATGGAATCAAGGATCTCTATGTCGGCGTTCCGGTGGTCATCGGCATGAAGGGCGTCGAACGCATCGTGGAAATCGAGCTCAGCAGCGCCGAGCGTGACATGTTCGAAAAATCCGCCGCCTCGGTGCAGACCCTCGTGGACGCCTGTAAGAAGATCGCTCCGGATCTCGACAAGAAATAAATCTTCGTATTTGGGCGCGGCGGAGCGTTGCACCTGATATGAATGCAAGAGTTGCGGGGCGAAACTGAATGAACATCCACGAATATCAGGGCAAGGCGCTGTTGCGGGAATTCGGTGTGCCGGTTCCGCGCGGAATTCCCGTTTTCACCGTCGACGAGGCGGAGGAAGCTGCGCGGGCGCTTGGCGGTCCGGTCTGGGTGGTGAAGGCTCAAATCCACGCCGGGGGCCGCGGCAAGGCCGGCGGCGTCAAGGTCGTCAAATCCATCGATGACGTGAAAAAGGAAGCCGCGCGCATCCTGGGCTCGACACTGGTCACGCATCAAACCGGTCCGCAGGGCAAGAAAGTTCAGCGGCTCTATATCGAAGAAGGCTCCGCCATCGACCGCGAATTTTATCTCTCGGCGGTCGTCGACCGGGAAAGCTCGCGGGTTTCTTTCGTTGTGTCGACCGAAGGCGGCATGGAAATCGAAGAGGTGGCGAAAAACCATCCGGAGAAAATCGTCACTTTCGCAATCGATCCCGCCACCGGCTTCATGCCACATCATGGCCGCCGCGCGGCGAAGGCCCTGAAGCTGACCAACGATCTTGCTAAGCAGGCTGAAAGCCTGCTGGCCAAGCTCTACGCGGCGTTTGTCGACAAGGACATGAGCCTGCTGGAGATCAACCCACTTGTTGCCACCAAGGACAACAAGCTGATTTGCCTCGACGCCAAGATCGGCTTCGACGGCAACGCGCTTTACCGGCATCCGGACGTAGTTAAGCTGCGCGATCTCACCGAAGAGGACGAGAAGGAGATAGAGGCATCAAAATACGACCTCAACTATATCGCCTTGGAAGGCTCGATCGGCTGCATGGTCAACGGCGCCGGCTTGGCCATGGCGACGATGGACATCATCAAGCTCTACGGTGCCGCGCCCGCGAACTTCCTCGACGTCGGCGGCGGCGCGACCAAGGAGAAGGTGGCGGCGGCTTTCAAGATCATCACCTCCGATCCGAAGGTGAAGGGGATTCTGGTTAATATCTTCGGCGGCATCATGAAATGCGACATCATCGCCGAAGGCGTGGTTGCGGCGGTGAAGGAGGTCGGCTTGAAAGTGCCGCTGGTGGTACGGCTCGAAGGCACCAACGTCGATCTCGGCAAGAAAATCATATCCGAGTCCGGCCTCAACGTGATCTCCGCCGATGACCTTGATGATGCTGCGCAAAAAATCGTCAAGGCGGTGAAGAGTGGCTAATACTGCTTATCACTCCGCCTTTTGGATCGCGTCCGCGATACTCGCCTCTTTTTGTTTTACGCGCGCTTGGGTTTATGGGCGCGGAGGCATGGACCAAGAGTATAGGTTCCTAGCTACTCCCGAGTATCTCAAAGTCCAGTTATGGGGCGTCGCAGGCATTGCCTTCTTGGCATTCTCCCTGCTCGACTTGTTCTTATTCTTCAATCCTGAGTATCGGTGAAGCCATGTCCATCCTCATCAACAAAAACACCAAGGTTATCTGCCAGGGCTTCACTGGCAAGAACGGCACCTTCCATTCCGAACAGGCGATTGCTTACGGAACCAAGATGGTTGGCGGCACCTCGCCCGGTAAAGGTGGTTCGATGCATCTGGGCCTGCCGGTATTCGACACCGTCGCCGAGGCGCGGGAGGAGACCGGTTGTGATACCAGCGTGGTCTATGTCCCGCCGGCAGGCGCGGCGGATGCGATCTGCGAATCCATTCAGGCGGAAATTCCGCTGATCATCTGCATCACCGAAGGCATTCCGGTGTTGGATATGGTGAGGGTCAAGCGCGCGCTGTCGGGCTCGAAGGCGCGGCTGATTGGGCCGAATTGCCCGGGTGTGATGACGGCCGGCGAATGCAAGATCGGCATCATGCCGGCCAACATCTTCAAGCCCGGCAAGATCGGCATCGTCTCGCGCTCCGGCACGCTGACCTATGAGGCGGTATTCCAGACCACGCGCGAAGGTCTCGGCCAGACGACAGCGGTCGGCATCGGCGGCGATCCGGTGAAGGGTACCGAGTTCATCGACATGCTGGAGATGTTCCTCGCCGACAAGGCGACGGAAGCGATCGTGATGATCGGCGAAATCGGCGGCTCGGGCGAGGAGGACGCTGCGGAATTCCTGCGCGACGAGGCTAAGCGCGGCCGCAAAAAACCGATGGTTGGATTTATCGCCGGCCGCACCGCTCCGCCGGGGCGGCGTATGGGCCACGCCGGCGCGATTATCTCGGGCGGCAAGGGCGATGCCGAATCCAAGATTGCCGCCATGGAAGCCGCTGGCATTACCGTTTCGCCGTCCCCGGCAAGGATCGGCAAAACGCTGCTGCAAGTTTTAAATTCCTGATTCACTCTTTGCCTCTTTCGAAGTACTGCAAGCGCCTTAAATAGGGTAGACAACCGCTTGCTGGTTACCTCGCACGCGCTTAGCGCGATCGAGTCGCTATCAGGATTCCAAGATGTCCCGCCAAGACGCCAACGCCACCTTTGCTCTCACCTCGTTTCTCTACGGCGGCAACGCTGGCTACATCGAGGACCTTTACGCGCGCTATGAGGCTGACCCGCAGTCGGTCGATGCTGAGTGGCAGGTGTTTTTTCAAAGCCTGAAGGACGACGCCGGTGAGGTGGTGAAAACCGCCCGCGGCCCGTCCTGGAAAAAGCCCAACTGGCCGGCACGGGAGGGTGGCGAACTGGTCTCCGCGCTGACCAGCGAATGGGCGGAGGCCGAGAAAACGATCGGCGACAAACTTAAGGCCAAAGCGCAAAGTCGAGGCGTCGAACTCTCCGCCGCCGAGGTGCAGCAGGCGACACGGGATTCGATTCATGCGCTGATGCTGATCCGCGCCTATCGTGCCCGCGGTCATTTGCACGCCAAGCTTGACCCACTCGGGCTTGAGGCGCCGCGCAGCCACGAGGAACTCGATCCGCGAACCTACGGCTTCACCGAAGGCGACCTCGACCGGAAGATATTTCTCGACAAGGTATTGGGCCTCGAATTCTCCTCAGTGCGTGAGATCGTCGCCATCCTTGAGCGTACCTATTGCCAGACGCTCGGCGTCGAGTTTTTGCACATTTCCGATGGCGCGCAGAAAGGTTGGATACAGGAGCGCATTGAGGGCAAGGACAAGGAAATAACCTTCACTCGTGAAGGCAAGCGCGCCATCCTCAACAAACTTGTCGAGGCGGACGGTTTCGAAAAATTCTGCGACGTGAAATTCACCGGCACCAAGCGCTTTGGCCTCGACGGCGGCGAGTCGATGATCCCGGCGCTGGAGCAGATCATCAAGCGCGGCGGCGCGCTCGGCGTGAAGGACATCTGCATCGGTATGGCCCACCGCGGCCGCCTCAACGTGCTGGCGCAGGTGATGGCGAAACCGCACCGCGCGATCTTCAACGAGTTCAAGGGCGGCTCCTGGAAGCCGGAGGAGATCGAAGGCTCGGGCGACGTGAAATATCACC
>JAXDOR010000155.1:0-4565 GCA_034668825.1 Alphaproteobacteria bacterium
CGCGGCCTTGACGCTGCCGCCGCGGGGGGCCGGATATTCCGTATAGAGCGACTTTACCCGAAGCACGTTTTATCCTCCGACGCCTGACGATCAGGCTTCCGCGATCCCAAACTTCTTGCCGATAAACTGCGCCACCATGACAAAGCAAAACAGCACGGTAATCAACATCACGCCGAGCGCCGAAAGCTCCACATATTGGCCATTCTGCCACAGTTCCCAGATCATGACCGACACCACTTCCGTGCCCGGACTGTAGAGGAGGATCGAGCTCGATAGCTCGCGCACCGACACGATGACGATATAGATCCAGCCCGCGATCAGGCCGGGCTTGAGCAGCGGCAGCACGACGCGGCGGAATGTCGTGCTCCAGGAGGCCCCGCTCATGGCCGCCGATTCCTCCAGCTCTTTATGGATCTGCAGCATCGAGGTCAGGTTATAGCGCATGCCATAGGGCAAAAACCGCGTGATGTAGGCGATGAACAGGATCCACATCGTGCCATAGACGCCGATCGGCAGCGTCAGGTAGCAAATCATGATCGCCAGGCCGAGAACGAGGCCGGGGAATACCAGCGGCAGCGAGGAAAGATTATCCAGTATCCAGCGCCCGGGCAGTTTGGTCTTCACCACGATCCAGGCAATCACCGAAGTGACCAGCATGATGAAGGTGGCGGTGCCGAGCGATAGGATCGCGCTATTCCAAACCGAGCGGCCGAAGGCGGGGTAGGAAAAAATCGTCCGATAGGGATCGAGCGTCAAACGCTGTAGCGCCGCCATCGACGGCACGCTGTAGAACTTTTGCAGGGACGACCACACCAGCACCAAAAACGGCAGCGCGACGACAATAAAAAAATACAGAATGAACAGCGCGGCGGTCAGATAACGCCATTTGCCAAGGTCCATGACCCGGGGGCGAAAGCCCTTGCCGGTCACGGTCGCATATTTGCTGCCGCGGCCGGAGAACCGCGATTGGAAATAAATGCCGAGCGAAGTGAGCAAGAGCAACGTCACCGCATAGGCGGAAGCCAGGCCGATCTTGCTCGGGTATTGGTTGATCGCCTGATAGATCGACGATGTGTAGACCTGAATGCCGACCGGAAGACCCAATAAAGCGGGAACTTCGAAGGACTCGATGGCGCGGACAAAAAGGATAAGCCAAGAAGCAAGCACGGCGGGCCAGGCGAGCCGCAGAGTGATGCGCCACGCGATCTGAGCAATCGAGGCGCCGCTCATCAGCGCCGATTCTTCGAGCGACGGGTCCATCGAGCGAAATGCCGCCGTCATCAGCAAGAAGGCCATGGGCGAATAATGCAGGCCGTCCACCCAGATCATTCCAGCCATGGAATAGATGTTGAACGGCGCCACGTCGGTATTGAACCAGGATTGAAATACCAGATTGACGATGCCGATTTTCGGGCTGGCCAGCATGATCCAGGATACGGCGAAGAGGATGCTCGGAATCACCAGCGGTATCAGCGACAATCCGAAAAACACTTGTTTGAACGGCGTATTTGTTCGCTCATTCATCCAGGCGAAAAAGGTGCCGACGAGGAGCGAAAAAATTGCGGCGCCGACGGCGAATTGCACGGAATTGAAGAATAAGCGTCCGGTTTCCGCGCTGAGATAAGCGGTCTTGTAGTTTTGCAGGGTGAATTCGGCCGCAACGGAGGCGGTCTGCGGCGTCAGGAAGCTTTGCCACGCCAGAAAAACCAGCGGGACCAGCGATAGCCACGCCACGAGCGCGACCGAGACGCCGATCATCAGCCACTTGAAATCCAGACGCAGCCACTGCGTCCAGCTATCGTCGTGGCCGCCGTAAAGCCGGCCGGCTGCTTCCGTCACCCCTGCTCCTCCGAGCCAACAGCATATACCTAGGACCGCCCTCTATCTCAGCCGTGATGGTGGTGATGATGGTCGCCGTGGTGATGGTGATGGTCGTGCTCATGATCGTCGTCGTGGTGATGCAGCCGCTGCGCCGGCCGCGGTCCGCGCGGGTCCTCGCTGAAGACGAGTGACTTGATGGTGACCGGGACGGTGTTCGAAGGCATGCGGATGCGGCCGAGATCGATATAGTCGAAGTCCCACAACACGATGCCGTCAATGACGAGGAGTTCGCTTTCGACGCCCTTTTCCTCACGCAGAATGGCCCCCAGCGTCTGCGCCACATCGCCATCGAGCATGATGAAAAGGTGTTGGCGTTTGGCGATCCTGGCGGCAAGCCCAAGCCTGATCCCCTCGGCGAAGGCGGCGATACGCTCATAGGACGGGGCCCCGAGCCAGCGGAATGCCAGCGCCACCTCGCCGTCGCCGTCCTGCGGCACGTCAAAGGCCGTGAAGTGAGCGGCTATCGCCTGCGACAGCTTTGCCGGGTCGATGGTCTCTTCGCAGACGAAGGGCGGCTGCAGCACCTGCAAGTTACGCCGCGGCAGCAGCGCCCCCGGCTTGGAGATGAAGCTGGTGTTGCCGCTCAGCTGGACGCTGTATTCCGAAGCCCCGAGCGCCGTCGCCCGGATGCACTCGCCGGCAGGGAGCATTGGCCAGGGGAAGGCGCCCGTATCGACCCGCCGCCGGATGGCGCGGCCGAGGCGGCGGCCCATGTCGCCAAAGTCGCGGTCCTCGCGCCCATAGACATATTCCCCGACGCCGCCGGAAAACATGATGCCGTCGATCCGGCCTAGATCGGCGATCGCTTCGGTGAGATACAAATGTTCTATCTCGTGCGGCAGCGGCCGGGTCTTGATTGCCGTCACCAGCGCGTCAGCCATCACCTCGGCGACCTGGTCCAAGGCTTTGGCATCCGCGACGTCTCCCACGTTCCAGGAAAAGCCCGCCTGCTTGGCGTGATATTTCCCTGCCGGATCGAGACGGACGATTTTTTGATTTTCGTCGACCACTTGCAACCGCCCGCCGATATGAATGGCCGCGGTGGCGAGAACCTTTCCCTTTTCCACTAGGCCGAGCTTGGTGGTGCCGCCGCCGATGTCGATATTGAGAACGCGCTTGTCCTCGTCATGCGAGACACGCGCCGCGCCCGAGCCATAAGCGGCCAGCATCGATTCCATATGATGCCCCGCGGTAGCGCAGACAAACTCGCCGCCCTTTTCCGCCACCACCGCGGCAATCGCCTGCGCATTTTCGCGGCGTAGCGCCTCCCCGGTCAGGATCACCACGCCGGTATCGATATCGTCGGGATGAACTTTCGCCGCGGCATAAGCGTCGTCGATGATGGCGCCGAGCTTGGCGTCGTCGATACGCTCGTTGTTTTGGTAGGGCGTCAGCGCTACCGGCGACTGAAACAGCGTCTCGCGGGAGACGACGTAATACCGGCTCGAAAGGTCTTCGCCGAGACGGCGCAGCTTGATGCGCGAAAAGATCACCTGCGTGCCGGCGGACCCGATATCGATGCCGACGCTGTTGAGCGTGACATGGTCTTGCAGCCAGATCGGATTGTTTTCGAGGCTTTCTTCGTCATCGACCCAGTCGTGGTCGTGGTCCGCCCCCTCGTCGTGCACATGCGCGAGGTCTTGGCCGTAGATATGGTCGGCGACGGTGTGGCCGCTGGTTTTTTTTTCGTCGTCGGCCGCCATCTACGCTTCTCCCCACGCAGTTACTGTCAACGGGCTGGTTTATTGTCTACAGGCAGAGTGATAGCTGTATCCGCTGAGAAGGCAAGCCCCGAGGGAAAGCGGATTTTGCCAGCCAATCAGTGGGTTGCCAGGGGCTCACCGTCCGTAGTTCGGTCAGCCGCCCGGCCCTTCCGCCCGCAGCTTAAAACGCTGGATCTTGCCGGTTGCGGTCTTGGGTAAGTCCCGGCGGAACTCGATCCAGCGCGGATATTTGAACGGCGCGAGCTTCTGTTTGCAGTGTTCTTGCAGGGCGCGAGCGAGGGCATCGCCGGCGCGCTCATGCGCCTTGAGCACGACAAAGGCTTTGGGCTTCACCAGGCCTTCGTCGTCGAGCCAGGCCACCACCGCGACTTCGAGCACTTCCGCATGAGTCTGGAGCGCGCCTTCGACCTCGAAGGGCGACACGTAAAGGCCGGAGACCTTCAACATGTCGTCGCGGCGGCCGCAATAGACGAAATAGCCTTCCTCATTCTCGATATATTTGTCACCGGACCGCGTCCATTCGCCCAAAAAGGTCGCGCGCGACTGCTCGCGATTATTCCAATACATGATCGCGCTGGTGGGTCCGCGCACCAGCAGCTCGCCCATCTCGCTGCGCGGCACCGGCGCGCCATCGTCGCCGACGAGCTTGATGTCATAGCCGGGCACCGGCTTGCCAGTGGTGCCGTATTTCACGTCGTCGGCGCGCAGCGACAAGAAGATATGCAGCATCTCGGTGGACCCGAGGCCGTCGAGGATGTCGGCGCCGTAGCGCTCGCTCCAGCGCCGCCCGACATCCGCCGGCAGCGCCTCGCCGGCGGAAACACAGCGGCGCAGCTTGACCTCGGAACGTTGCGGCGCGGCGGGACTGGCGAGAAAAGCCGCGTAGAAGGTTGGCACGCCGTAAAACACCGTCACCGGATGCGCGCGCAACAGCGCCGCTACCGAATCCGGCGTCGGCCG
>JAXDOR010000156.1:0-34019 GCA_034668825.1 Alphaproteobacteria bacterium
GTCCCAGTCTTCCGCCAGCAGCCCCTTCAGGCTGTCGATGCGATGGCCGCCGCGGAATTCGATGCCGAGGTTGAGGACGTAATCGCATTCCTCGTCGATCACGGAATCCGGCAAGCGGAATTTGGGGATCTGCGTGCGCATCATGCCGCCAGCCTTCGGGTCCTGGTCGAAGACGACGCAGTGATAGCCGAGCGGCGCGAGATCGCGCGCCACTGTCAGCGAAGCGGGACCGCCGCCGACGAGCGCGACACGCTTTCCGTTCTTGTTGATGGAGGGTTTGGGTAGCCGGTCGCGGATGTCTTCCTTGTAGTCGGCCGCCACTCTCTTCAGGCGGCAGATCGCCACCGGCTCCTTCTCCACCCGCACGCGGCGGCAGGCCGGCTCGCAGGGGCGGTCGCAGGTGCGCCCGAGGATTCCCGGAAACACGTTGGATTTCCAGTTGATCATGTAGGCGTCGCCGTAGCGGCCAGCCGCGATCAACCGGATATATTCGGGAACGGGCGTGTGCGCCGGACAGGCCCATTGGCAATCGACCACTTTGTGGAAGTAGTCCGGCGCAGCGATGTCAGTGTTTTTCATTCACTCCTCGTCACGCCCCATAAGCAAACAAAATGGGGAAACTGCGTGTCGAACAAGGCTGGCGTTTCCATCGGATCGGCTTGTTTATGTGCCGGATTCGGTGCGACTTTAGTAGAGCATCGTTACGAAAGCCACCCGCCGCGAACCTGGTGCGGGCCTCTGTTGAAAGCACGGTCGAGGGCCAAGTTCGGCCCTCAAAACGGCGCGACAGTGGCATGCAAGCCTTATGATTGTTACGATCTTGTCATTTGTTGCGGCGCACAATGGGCGCTATGCTGACCGGCCGCCGTGGGAGTTTGTGTAAGTTATGCGCGACGTTTTCGAGGAAATTTTCGCACAGCAACCAGCCGACCCGACCGAGGCGGCGCGGCGTAATATGGTGCCGCAATTGCGGCGGCGTTTCTACGACAAGGCTGAGGTAGCGGAAGCAGCAGACAGGTTCGCCGTGCTGCTGGACGAAAAGCCGGTACGGACCCCGGCGCGGCGCTCGCTGGCGGCTCCCACGCGAGCGCTGGCGGAAGCCATTGCCGCCGAATGGCAGGCGCAAAAGGATGTCGTTGACCCGGCAAAAATGCCGCTGACGCGGCTCGCCAATTCCATCATCGATGGCGTTGCGCAAACGCCGAAGGCGGTCGCCGACGAGATCGCTCAATATCTTGCTTCCGATCTCGTCTTCTACCGCGCCGAAGGCCCGCAAGGGTTGGTTGAACGGCAGATGCGCCTGTGGGATCCCATCGTCGATTGGGCACGGGAGGCATTGGGCGCGCGCTTTGTGCTGGCGCAGGGCGTTATCTTTATCCAACAGCCGGACGAAGCGGTTGCCGCCGCGCGTGAAGCCATCCTGCAAGACGATCCATGGCATCTTGGCGCGCTCGCATCTATCACGACGCTGACCGGCTCCGCGCTGCTGACGCTCGCGCTGGCGGCGGGCCGCCTGTCGGTAGATGAGGCTTGGGCCGCCGCTCATGTGGACGAAGACTGGAACATGGAGTTTTGGGGACGTGACGAGCACGTGCTCCAACGCCGCGCCTACCGTTTCGCGGACATGCAAGCAGCGGCCACGGTGCTTGCATTGGTGCATTCGCCGCGCAACGATGCAGCGTCGTTGAGTTGACCTCCGGCTTTGGGATGAGGGAGCCGATGAAATCTTTCATGTCCCCATCGATCGCTTCACAGCGAGTGTTGCTCAGTGTCGCGGCAGCGGGCTTGATGGCGGGCGGCTTGCTGCTCGGCAAAGCCGGCTATTCGCAGGCCGCGCCGCAAGGAAGCTGGGCGACGAAGTCGCCGATTCCGGCCGCGCGTAACGAAGTCGTCGCGGCTGTGGTCAATGACAAGATTTACGTGCTCGGCGGCAATTTTCCGCGCGTCCAATATGATGTGGCGGCCAATGAAGAATACGATCCCGCGACCGATCGCTGGCGCTCGCGCATGCCGATGCCGCAGGGCTTGAACCATATGGCTGCCGCCGTTCTCAACGGCAGGATTTATACCGTTGGCGGCTTCACCGGTGACGGCCACAAAGGCGCGAACGCCAGCGTGTTCGAATACGATCCTGCGGCCGACACGTGGCGCACGCTCGCGCCGCTTTCACGTCCCCGCGGGTCGGTCAGTGCCGTAGCGGTCGATGGCAAGATTCACGCGCTCGGCGGACGCGAGAACGAAACAGATGTTGTCGCGGCCCACGAAATCTACGACCCGGCCATCAACACGTGGAGCGCCGGTGCGCCGCTTCCCAAAGCGCGCGATCACATGGTGGCGGTCATGGTCGAGGGAAAAATTCACGCTATCGGCGGACGCTTCGGCGCCAACGAGGATATGACGAATCTCCACGAGGTCTACAATCCGAAAACAAATACATGGACCTCGGCCCCGCCGCTTCCTACCGCACGCGGCGGCGGCTCGGGAACGCTCTACCGCGATTTCATTCTTGTCCTCGGCGGCGAGGACGACACACGCACCTACCGTGAGCACGAGGGTTTTGACGTGAAGAACAATCGTTGGGTGACGTTTGCGCCGCTGCCCGCCGGGCGCCATGGATTCGGTGCCTCAACGGTGGGCCGCAGCGCTTATTTCATCTCCGGCGCGCAAGGTAGAGGAGGCCGCGACGTCACCGACGAAGTGCTGGTCTTCACCTTGCCCTGATCCGACGACGCCGATGGCGCGCATATTACGCCGAGACACGCCTCGCGAAGATGCAGGCAGCGGGACGGCGCTGGTGTTGCTCGATTAATCGATCGGCGCTTGCGCTTCCTCGATGAGGGAATCGGGAAAGGTTGGATAAAGTCCCGCCACGCGCGCCATCTGTTGGGTGAGTGCCAGCACGGCATCAATATAGGGGGTATCCAACTCCACCAGTCGGCCCAGCTCCTGGACAGCGGTCAACAGCGCGTCGATTTCCAGCGCCCGGCCGCGCTCCAAATCCTGCAGCATCGAGGTGCGATGCGCGCCCACGCGCGCTGCGCCGTCGATGCGCCGCTCCACGTCGACGCGGAAATGCACGCCGATCCGCCGCCCAATGCGTTCCGCCTCCAGCATCATATTCCGGGAGAGAGATCGAGTGCCGGGATCGGTCGCCACCACATCGAGCGTCGCTCGCGTTAGCGCCGAGATGGGATTGAAGCATAGATTGCCCCAAAGCTTGAGCCAGATGTCGTTGCGGATTTCCGGTAGGACGGGGGCCTTCAGTCCCGCCTTCTCGAACATCTCCGAGAGCCGTTGGACACGTTCGGTGATTTCCCGCTTCGGCTCGCCCAGGCCGAATTTATTGCCGGAGATGTGTTTGATGACACCAGGCGCTGCGATTTCGGCGGCGGGATAGACGGTGCAGCCGATCACCCGCTCTGGGCCGATCGCGCGCCACTGCCGGTCGCCCGGATCGACGCTCTCGATGCGCCGGTTCGCATATTGGCCCTCGAAGCCATAGAAATACCACCACGGCAATCCGTTCTGCGCGGTGACCACGGCGGTGTTGGGCCCAAGCAGCGGCGCCATCTGTTCCGCCACTTCCCAGGCCTGATGCGCCTTGAGGCCGATGAGCACGTAGTCCTGCGGGCCGAGCTCCGCCGGATTGTCGGTTGCCGGCATTTTCGCCGCCTTTTCCCCGCCGTCGATCAGAAGTTTAAGACCATCCTTGCGGATAGCTTGCAGATGTGGACCACGGGCGACCAGCGATACGTCGGCGCCTGCCAGTTTCAGCAGCACGCCGATATAGCCGCCGATGGCGCCAGCTCCATAAATGCAAATCTTCATAGGAGTTCTCGTGGCTGAATGAGTGTTTTCCAACAGACATTGCTAGGACGAAAGGCAGCGCAAATCCACGCTACTTTAGGGGAGGAAGGACGCCGAGCCCGCGACAGTCCGCGGTAGTGCGAGTAAGGTGTTGGCGCTTTAGGCATTCCCGGAGGGCGACATGATCGATCTGATGACCGCTCCTTACGCAGCGCTGGTCCTGCGCCTCTGTTTGGGCATCCTGTTTCTCGCGCATGCGCTGTTGAAGTGGCGCGTGTTCACGATCCCCGGCACGGTGGCGTTTTTCCAGTCGCTTGGACTGCCGGGCTGGTTCGCTTACCTCACCATCACGGCTGAATTGACCGGAGCGGCCGCACTCATTCTTGGCATTTACCCGCGCTACGCGGCGCTTCTGCTGATTCCCCTCATCCTCGGCACCATCGTCATGGTGCATGGAAAGAAGGGCTGGCTGTTTAGCAACAAGGACGGCGGCTGGGAATTTCCCGCCTTTTGGGCCGCGGCACTGTTCGTGCAGTTCCTCATCGGCGACGGTGCCTGGACGCTATTGCGTTCGCCGGCGTTTCATTGACGACCGTGGCCACTGGCTGATCGCTTCACACTTCAGTCGTTCCATCCAGCAGCTTCCTGAATTAGTCGTGCCATGAAACCGCGCTCGCTCGAAGATCTTGCCGTATTCGCGGCGCCGGCTGTGTTTGTCGTGCTGTGGTCATCCGGTTTTATCGGCACAAAATTCGGATTGCCCTATGCGGAGCCGATGACTTTCTTATCGTTGCGCATGATCGCCGTGGCGGGCGTGCTGGCGCTGCTTGTGTTGATCACTCATCCGCCCTGGCCGCAACGCGCCGGCATTATGCATAACGTGGTGGCGGGCCTGTTGATGCAGGGGCTCTATCTCGGGGGTGTCTTTGTTGCCATTTATCACGGGCTGCCATCGGGCCTCGCGGCGCTGGTGGTGTCCTTGCAGCCGGTGCTCACTTCCACACTCGCCAATCGCTGGCTGGGCGAGAAAGTCGCGCCGCATCAGTGGGCCGGATTGCTGCTCGGTCTGGCCGGCGTTTTTCTCGTGGTTCAGGGCAAGGCCGCTGGTGCGGACACGTCTGTTTTTAGCTGGATTGCTATTTTTGTCGCGCTGATTGGCATCACCATCGGCACCCTTTACCAGAAGCGCTTCGCCGGCGATGTGGACTGGCGTTGCGGATTGCTGGTTCAATATGGTGCTTCCGGCGTGGTGTTCGTGTTGGCCGCGTTTTTATTTGAAACCCGAATCGTGCAGTGGACACCTGCCTTCATGCTGGCGCTTGGCTGGCTTGTATTCGTATTGTCGCTCGGCGCCATATGGCTGCTTTATTTCATGATCCGGCGCTCGGCCGCGACGCGAGTCGTTAGCCTTTTCTACCTGACGCCGCCGGTGACCGCGCTGATGGCATGGGCTTTGTTCGACGAGCGGCTAGGGCCGCTTTCGCTGTTAGGAATGGCGATCTGTGTCGCCGGCGTGTTTCTGGTGAACTGGCGTGTTAACGGGCTGCGACATTGATGCCGCTGCTCCCGGCATACGCATAATAAAAACTCATCCCGGTGTGTGTGTTCGCACCGGGATGAGTTCGGAACTTGCGCGAGAACTGTGCTGCAAGATTATCGCTGACCTTGACCGGTCGTCTCTGCCGGAGTTCGCGTCGGCGCCGTTGTAGGCGCGGCCGCGTTGTCCGCCGGCGCGGTAATCATCGGCGCAGCAGGGCTGCGGTTGATGTTGTCCGAGGTTCTCGTATTCTCGGTGCCGGAGCCGAAGAGGAACACCAGCATCAGCACAAGGAACGCGATGCCGGCGATCCAGCCCCACATTCCTGTGGATGCCCTGTCTGTTCGCAGGTCGCGGTTCAATGTCGGGTCGAGACTTGGATCGAGATCGCGGTCCCGGCGCCAATTAGGGTCTTGGTAGGTCATCTTAACCTCCATCGGATGGGCTCGAGACGATAACCCGCCGCGAAAACTACGGTTCCACGATTTCCTCAGATTAAGAAAAATGCAGTAGGAATGCGGTCATAGTTCCCGCCGACCGTCCGGCGCATGTTTCAGGCCGCTGTTTCCATTTATTGCTTCACTCATTCTTGGCTGTTCGGAGGTCAACGCCGCCCGCAATCGAACGACGCCGCGCTCGGCGATGGAACGATCTATTTGCTTCAACCGCGATTTCCACGTGCTCGATTTTCGCACGTCTTTGATCGCTCGCATATTCCTTTAATTGGAAGCATCATTGGCTATTCTGTATCACCATACCCGAACTCGCCGTCGCCGCAGGTGATCTGTCCTTACTCTGGTAAGGGCGACTAAAAATCATTTAACTCCACATAAACGAGATCAGCCCACTGCTCTTACTGGTCGCTGTTCGACCGGAGCAATTGATGTCTGCATTCCACTTCCGAATCGGCGCCAAGCTCGCGATCTCGGCGGTGAGCGGGGTTCTTCTCGTCGTCGCCATGGTTGGCAACCAGGCGCGTGTCAATCATCTAGCACGCGGTCTTGCGAACGAGGTGGAGACGAGCGAAACGCTGCAAAAAAATGCTCTCAGCGCGGAAATCGCCCTGCAGAAACTCATCTTAATCGATCTCGACATCCGGCTGACCTTAATACCGCAAGCGATCGAAAGCACTCTCGAAGACCTCCGGCGTTATGCCGCTGACGGAAACAAGGCTTACGATGTCGCTTTGGGCGCGGCCACCGTCGCTCAAGATCGGCAAAATCTCGCCACTTCCAAAGAAGCATTCAACGCCTATGCAGCTACCTCAACAGAAGTTGCTTCTCTACAAAGGGAGATCATCAATCTGCGCGATCAGCAGATAACCGAAGGCGTTGAGTGGGAAAAGAAATTTCAGCAGGTTCTTAACAACGGTGCCGTCCTCACCGCCGGTAACCGATTTTCGTTCCTTACCGCGATCAAGAATGCGGACTCGCTTTTCAAGCAGGCCCGATTGGAGTCGTGGTCCCGTTTCATCCGCAGCGACGACGGTGAGATTGGCCGACTAAATGCCGAGCTCGACGAGGCTGTGCAGTTGCTCAAAGCATCGCGCCAAATGACGACCGATCGTGCCGCTATCGACGTGATTGATCAACTCCTTGTCTTCCCGGCCCAATATAAAACGATCGTGGACAAGCTTACGGCGGCAACGGAGGGCCAGATCAAGCTGCGCCTCGGCCGCGCTGATCCATTGCGCATGGCAGCGGCTGACAATCTGGCCGAGGCAAAAGGCAGCGTGAGTAAGCGGGTCGACAGACTTGCCGCCTTGTCACTTGCTGAAACGGCCCGTGCCGAATGGGTCAACCTCTCTGCGGGCGGATTTGTGATCCTCGTCCTAGTCGGTTCTGCCGTGTTTTCGTCACTCGCTATCGGTCGGCCTATCCAGCATATCGGCAGGGTATTGACGCAGCTGGCAGACGGAAACAAAGCCGTGCAAATTCCCTATGCGACGCGCGGTGACGAGGTGGGGGACGCCGCGCGCGCCGCCCAAACCTTCAAAGAATATCTTTTGCGCATGGACCAGCTGGAGGCCGAGCATAAACTGGCTGAAGCTCGGGCCGTGGCAGGGCGCAAGGCGGAGATGGATGAATTCGCCGATGAGTTTCAGGCGGCAATCGGCACCATTGTCGACACGGTTTCATCGGCCGCCACTCACCTTGAAACGACGGCAGCGGCACTCACGCTTACGGCTGAAACCACTCATCAGCTCTCCGGTGTCGTCGCCAACGCCGCGGAAGAGACGTCCTCAAACGTCGAATCCATTGCCATTGCATCTGATGAACTCGCTACCTCTGTGGCGGAGATGGGAATTCAAGTTCTGCATTCGAGCAACATCACTGCCGATGCAGTTCGACAGGCTGAGCGGACCGATGCGCAAGTCAGCCAACTATCGCATGCGGCTCAGCATATTAGTGAAGTGTTGAAGCTCATAACCGGCATCGCCCAACAAACCAACCTCTTGGCCCTCAATGCCACTATCGAGGCGGCAAGGGCGGGTGAGTCAGGAAGAGGTTTTTCCGTCGTCGCTTCGGAGGTCAAGACGCTTGCCAGCCAGACCGCCAAGGCAGCTGAGGAGATCGGCGGCCAAATTGCAGGTATGCAGGCCGCTACCGACGATTCCGTTTCCGCGATTAAAGAGATCGGCGCAACAATACGTCGCGTCTCTGAAATTGCGATAGCAATTGCCTCGACGGTGGAAGAGCAGGGCGCTTCGACTCAAGAGATCGCGCGCAATATTCATCGGGCAGCGCAGGGCACAACCCGGGTCGTGACCAACATTCATGACGTGAATCGCGGCGCCAGCGAGACCGGCGCTGCTTCAGCCGAGGTTATATCCTCGGCGAAGGCTCTAGCCGACCAAGGAAAGCATCTCAAACGTGAAGCCGACAAGTTCCTGGCAAAAGTTCGGACCGGTTAGCGCCGGCAACTAAGTTTGATCCGAGGCTGTTGCTACAATCCGCAGCTTTCACTTCAGTTCAAATTAAGCTGCTTCACGCAGTTGCCTTGTGCCCACAGCCACCGGGGCCCACGGTTGGATGTCGTGGCTGCCACAATCAGAGGAACCAACATAATGAAGAGAGCCTGGGCGTACGTCATAACTGCACCTATCCTAGCGGTTTTTCTGGCGTCGGCAGCGGAGGCCCAGAGCCCGGCGGAGTTCTATGCCGGAAAAACAGTCGATCTCTATATCGGCTATAGCATCGGCGGAGGCTATGACGTTTACGGCCGGATGTTGGCAAAACACATGGGCAAACATATCCCCGGCAATCCCAAAGTCGTTCCGAAGAATATGGATGGTGCCGCGAGCTTGACGCTGGCCAATTGGCTGTACGAAGTAGCGCCGAAAGATGGGACTGTGGTGGGAACGATCGCTCGCGGCGCGGTTTTCGATCCGCTGTTCGGCAGAAAGGGCGCGAAATTCGATGGGGTAAAATTTACCTGGATCGGCAGCGCCAATGATGAGGTGAGTCTTTGCGTTGCGTCAGCCGACGCTGAGATCAGCAAGTTCGAAGATGTATTGACGAAAGAGTTGACCGTCGGCGGCACCGGCCCGAGCGATGATACTGTTCAATTTCCTAAAGTTCTCAACGGTGTGCTCCACAGCAAGTTCAAAGTCATCACCGGTTACGCTGGCGGGAATGAGGTTGTGATTGCGATGCAGCGGGGCGAGGTCCAGGGCCGTTGCGGCTGGTCATGGTCAAGCGTCAAGGCGACGCATTATGCCTTAGTCGAGCAAAAAAAGATCAAACTCCTGGTGCAGCTGTCGCTGAACAAGCATCCAGATCTACCGGAGGTTCCATTGGCCACCGATTGGGCCAAGTCCGACGAGCAGATGCAAATTCTCAAGCTTATTTTTGCCCGGCAGGTAATGGGCCGGCCCTTTCTCGCTCCGCCTGGCGTTCCGGCGGATCGCGTCGAGGCTTTGCGAAAGGCTTTCATGGACACCATGAAGGACGAGGAATTTCTTGCCGATGCCGACAAGGCGAAGCTCGAGATCAATCCGGTCCCAGGCGAGAAGATCGAAAAATTGGTGAAGGAAATCTACAAGACGCCTCCCGAAATTGCTTTAAAGGCGGGGGCGTTCCTCGAATAGGGGGGCCATTCTCATCCAGTCGGCTGCGCTTTGTCATAGGCCGCCCGCGCGGCTTCTATGGCAGCCTGGTTGCTGCCCGCCCATTCCGTCAGAGCATTGATAGGAGTGCTGAGCGAGCGGCCAAGCTTCGTCAGTTCATATTCGACCTGCGGCGGTGTGGTCGGGCGCACAAGGCGGCTGACCAAGCCGTCCCGCTCCAGCTTGCGTAAAGTCAGGGTCAACATGCGCTGCGATATGCCGTCGATGCGCCGCTTCAAGGCGTTGAAGCGCTGCGGGCCGCCTCCGAGATGCAGCACCACGAGAAAGCTCCAGGCGTCGCCGAACCGGTCGAGCACGCCGCGCACCGGGCATTGTTCGTATCCGGCGAGCGCCGGCGGAAATTCCGGGGAGGCGAAGACGCCGTTTGGCTTTGGTGCTTGACGGGCGGTGGCCATGGTTCCCTCGGTGTTACCTGCATACATCCGGATGCGTACTTTACACCAACATGCGAAACAGTCATCTAGTTACTTATCGTAACTTATTCAAACCTATTCACAACCTCCCTTCCAAGGCGCGTCGCAAGCACCCAGCTAACAAGCGCCCGGCGAACTCATCCCAGTTGGAGACCGACCATGACCAAAGTCCTTGTCCTTTATTATTCGTCTTACGGACACATCGAAAAAATGGCGCAGGCTGTTGCGGAAGGCGTGCGCGAAGCGGGAGCCGAAGCCGTCATCAAGCGTGTACCGGAACTCGTGCCGGACGAGGTGGCGAAAAAATCCGGCTACAAAATGGATCAAGCCGCGCCGGTCGCCAAACCGGAAGAGCTGGCGGAATATGACGGCATCATTTTCGGCTCAGGCACCCGCTTCGGCGTGGTCACGTCGCAGATGCGCAACTTCCTCGACCAGACCGGACCGCTTTGGATGTCCGGCGCCCTGGTGGGGAAAGTTGGTTCGGCCTTCACGTCCTCGGCCACGCAACACGGTGGGCAGGAATCCACTATCCTCACACTCATTCCGACGCTGCTGCATCAGGGCATGGTGGTCGTCGGGCTTCCTTATGCGTTCCAAGGGCAGATGGGTCTGGAGGAGATCAAGGGCGGATCGCCTTATGGCGCGTCCACCATCACCGGCGGCGATGGCAGCCGCATGCCGTCGGAGACCGAACTCGCGGGCGCGCGCTTCCAGGGCAAGCACGTCGCGCAGATCGCGGCGAAGCTGCGCGGCTAATCGGCCAACGCAAAACGAACGGGCCGGCGACAATATTCGTCATCTCCACGGCGGATGCTTGATATAAGCTCCTCTCAAGTGGAGGGACGGCATGATCGGCATTGAGAGAATTCTTTTAGGCCTTGTGTTGGCTCTATCCAGCGCGTGGCCAGCAAAGGCCGCTGCCGATCTGGCGGCGGCGAAGGCCGAAGGGAAGGTCGTCTGGTACACATCGACACCGATTGAGACCGCGCAAAAGCTAGTCAATATGTTTCGGTCGAAGACCGGCATTGCGGTCGAGCTGTTCCGCTCCGGCGGCTCCGCCGTCATGCAGCGATTCCAACTGGAATTCGACGCCAAGAAAATATTCGCCGACGTGCTCACCACATCGGACCCGGCGGAATCCACCGCGCTTGCCGCCAAGGGAGTTTTCATCGCTTTCAAGCCGGAGAATTTCGACAAACTTCCGGAAAGCGCCAAGGATCCGAACGGCATGTTTGTCGGCCAGCGCTTGAACATGATCACCATCTATTATCGCAACGACAAGATTGCCGAGGCTGATGCGCCCAAAATGATGAAGGATCTCCTCGATCCCAAATATAAGGGCAAGCTAGTGATGGCCGATCCCTCCTTCACTTCGCTGCAGCTTGCGGTGGTTGGGATGACGGCAAAAAATCTCGGGTGGGATTATTACGAGGGCCTGCGCAAGAATGACATCATCATTATGCAAGGCGGTCAGCAGACCGTCGACATGGTGAAGCGGGGAGAGCGATTGATTGCGGCGGGCGCGAGCGATTCCTACGCCGCCGATGCGAAACTCGAAGGGCGGCCCTTCACCACTGTCTACCCGCCGGACGGTACCTTTCTTATTCCGTCGCCGAGCGCGGTCGTCGCCAACGCGCCGCATCCGAATGCCGCGAAAGTCTTCGCGGAATTTCTCATCAGCGCCGACGCGCAGAAAATATTTCCCGAAGTCGGCGGCTATTCATCGCGGCTTGATATTCCGGCTCCGGCTGGAAGCCCGCCGCTTGCGGACATCAAGCTGCTGCCAGTGGATTACGATTACATTCAGAAGAATGCCCCCGCGATCAAGAAGAAGTTCAACGAGATTTTCCAATAAGCCAGAAAGCCATGCTCAAGCCGCACAATGCGTTAAGCCACCGCGTCACCCAACTTGGCATGCTTGACATCGCCGGCGGCGGCCAGATTGTAGTTCAAGGCGACTATGCCTTTATCGGACATATGAAACCGCCGCACGGCACTTCGATCATCAACGTGTCGGACCGAAAGAATCCGCGCCTTGTCGCTGCGATCAAGCTGGACGGAGATGCTTCCCACACGCACAAGGTCCGCGTCGTCGGGGATCTGATGTATGTCAATGTCGAACAGAACGACCGGCATTTTCGCCGCAAGAGCGCGCAGATCGCCGACGCGGAAACGGCGCTTGCGAAAACTCTCGGCCGCCCGCCTGCGGATAAGGAGATTGCCGAGCGGATCGGCGTCACCGCCGAGGATATCCCGGTTCTGCGCCGCGTGCTGCGGGAGGGATATTCCGACGGTGGTTTTCGTGTCTATGACGTGTCCGATAAAACAAAGCCGCGGCTGATTACCCATCACAAGACCTGCGGCATCGGGGTTCACCGTTTCCATGCGGACGAGCGCTACGCCTACATCTCGACCGAGATGGACGGCTTCGTCGGCAACATCCTCGTTATCTATGACATGCGAGACCCGGCGCGGCCGGAGGAGGTCTCGCGCTGGTGGATGCCGGGGCAGCATGTTGCCGGCGGTGAAAAGCCGACGTGGCGCGGCACCAGCCAGCGGCTGCATCACGCCATGCGCTGCGGGAGCGAGTTATGGGCCTCCGTCTGGGATGCCGGTTTTCGCGTCATCGACGCTACCGACATCCGCAATCCCCGCACCGTGGGCGCTTACAATTATCATCCGGCCATTCCCGAACCGACGCACACGGTGATGCCGTTTGAGAATCTCATCGGCGGCCGGCGCATCGCCGCCGCGATCGACGAGGAACACACCCATATCCACGGCCGGCTCCATGCCTTCCTATGGCTATTCGACGTAACCGATCTGTCCGACATTAAGCCGCTGTCGATCTTCAACGTGAGCGAGCTGGATTCCCCCTTCGCTACCGAGGGCCGTTTTGGCGCGCATCAATACCGGGAGAAGCTCGACAGCACCTTGATCTATGCAACGTGGTTTTCAGGCGGTCTCCGCATCGTCGACGCCAAGAACCCGATGCTGCCGGAGGAAGTCGGCTTTTTCATTCCCGAGCCGCTTGGTGGGCAGCGTAGCCCGCAGTCGAACGATGTCACGCTCGGCGAGGATGGCACGATCTATCTGCTCGACCGCAACCGGGGCCTGCATATCCTGGAATTCGCCAGGCCGTGAGGCATGCTAGCGGCGCGCTGTGAACCAGCGCGCAGCCACGGTTAGATCTTCGGGCGAAAGGCCGTGTCCCGCCGACACCACTTCGTGCGTCACGCTGGCGCCGGCGGTTTTGAGTAGCGCCGCCAAATGGTCGCGGTTTTCAGGCGGTACAATCGGATCGCTGGCGCCGGACAGCATCAGCACCGGCACCCCGGCGAGATTAGGTGAAATCTGCGGCTCGAACGGCGTCATAGCCCGGATCAACGCGGCGCCCGCCAGCACGTCGGGGCGCATCAGCAGCAGGGCGGCTGCGATATTCGCGCCATTGGAGAAGCCGACGGCGATTGGCTTCTCCAAGCCATAAGCCTCGCGTGCCTTGGCTATAAAATCCGCAAGCTCTACCGTGCGCGCCTTGAGGTCTTTGACGTCAAAGACGCCTTCGGCCAGGCGGCGGAAAAAGCGCGGCATGCCGTTTTCCAACACCTTCCCGCGCGGCGACAACAACGCCGCGCCAGGCGACAGCCGCGCGCCAAGTGGCAGCAGATCGTTCTCATCGCCGCCGGTGCCATGCAGCAGCAGAAGAGGCGGCGGCGTTTTATCCGTCGCTGGAATGAAGCGATGGATGAAGCCGAGATCGGGCTGGCTCGTTGTCACGCATGAACTCCTACGTGAGCGCCTCTAATAAAAAAACCCCGGGCGAACCCCGGGGTTTAATTAATTCACGCTGTACGGCCGAAAGGCAATTACCCCTTCGGCTGCGGCACAATGCGGATATAGGGCTTCGGCGACTTCCAGCCTTGCGGATAGGTCTTCTTGGCGTCGTCGTCGGACACCGAGCCGGCGATGATGACGTCTTCGCCCGGCTTCCAGTTCACCGGCGTCGCCACCTTGTGCTTGGCGCCGAGCTGGAGCGAGTCGATCACGCGCAGCACTTCATCGAAGTTGCGCCCGACCGTCATCGGATAGACCAGGATAAGCTTGATCTTCTTGTCCGGTCCGATGATGAAGACATTACGCACGGTCTGATTGTCGGCGGCGGTGCGCTTGGAAGGATCGCCGCTGATCGCGGCCGGCAGCATGCCGTAGAGCTTCGACACGTTGTAGTCCGTATCGGCGATCATCGGATATTTCGGGGCAAAGCCCTGCGTCTCCTTGATGTCCTCGACCCACTTGGAATGCTTGTCCACCGGATCGACGGACAACCCGATGATCTTGACGCCGCGCTTGTCGAATTCCGGCTGGATCTTGGCCATATAGCCAAGCTCGGTGGTGCAGACCGGGGTGAAGTCCTTGGGATGCGAGAACAGCACCGCCCATTTGTCGCCAATCCACTCGTGGAAGCGAATTTTTCCTTCCGTCGTCTCCGCCTCGAAATCCGGGGCCGTATCACCAATTGCGAGAGCCATTTGAAACCTCCTCACCGACGCATTCACACCGCCCCCGTCAATCGGGAGCCGGATTACATCTGTAAAGTATAGGACGAAAGGGCAGGACGTAAGGAGTCCAATATTTCAAATAAATACCGCACCTTGGAAGGGACTTAACGTCGCCGGGCGCGATCGTAGCATGGGCTCCCGGCAGCGCGGAACTGGGCCTGGCCTTGAACGTTCGTCCCATGAGGTGACAGGAGCCAACATGACCCCGCAGCAACAACCGGCGCAAAAGCAGGACCGTCAGCCCGGACGCGAGAGCGAAATGCATCCGCGCCCGCAATACGAGCCGAAATATCCGGGCGTCGGCAAGCTTAAGGGCAAGGTGGCGCTGATCACCGGCGGCGACAGCGGCATCGGCCGCGCCGTGGCGGTGGCGATGGCGCGTGAAGGAGCGAAGATCGCGATCGTCTATCTTGAGGAACACAAGGACGCCGACGAGACGCTGTGGCTCATTGATAAGGAAGGCAGCCGCGGCATCAAGTTCGCCGGCGACGTCGGAAACGAGAGCTTCTGCCGGGAAACGGTGGAAAAAACCGCGAAGGAGTTTGGCCGCTTCGATATCCTGGTCAACAACGCCGCCGAACAGCACGAGGTGGACGACCTCTCCGAGCTCACTGCTGCGCAGCTCGAGCGCACAATCCCCACCAACGTCTACAGTTTTTTCTTCATGGCCAAAGCCGCGCTGCCGCACATGAAAAAAGGCTCCAGCATTATCAACTCGACCTCTGTCACCGCGTACAAAGGCAATACGACCCTGCTCGACTATTCGGCAACCAAGGGCGCCATCGTGACATTCACCTATTCGCTGTCGCAGGCGCTGATGGAAAAGGGCATCCGCGTCAACGCGGTCGCGCCGGGGCCGATCTGGACACCGCTTATTCCCGCGTCCTTCGAGCCCGATCACGTCGCCAAGCACGGCTCCAAGGCGCCCATGGAGCGCGCAGGCCAGCCCAACGAGATGGCGCCGTGTTATATTTTCCTCGCGAGCGACGAAGCGTCTTACATCAGCGGACAGGTTCTCCACCCCAACGGTGGCACCGTGATCGGCGGCTAGAAGCCGCTTAGACTAAGCTTCAATGAGCAACACCGCTGAAACGATCCGCCACGTGGTAATCCGCGGCCGCGTCCAAGGCGTCGGCTATCGCGCCTGGACCGAACACGAGGCATTGCGGCGCGGTCTGCAAGGCTGGGTTCGCAACCGTCGTGACGAAACGGTGGAAGCGGTTTTCGCGGGCACTGCCGAGACGGTCACCGCGATGATCGAATCCTGCCGGCGCGGGCCGCGCGGCGCGCGGGTCGAGGCCATCGATGCGCGTCCGGGGACAGCCGACGATCTGACGCCCTGCCGTCCCGGCGAGCGCTTCTCAGTGCTGCCGACGGTTTGATCCCCCTCAACCCGAGTCCAGCGCTTCGACAGCCTGACCAAAGAGCGCCTCGAACTCCCGCCGCAAAGCCACGTCGAGGTCGGCCATCGTGACCGTCAAACCGAGATCAGCAAGGCTAGTGACGCCATAACGCTGGTCTGAGACTCCGCAGGCGACGATGCCGGAAAAATGGGAAAGCTCGCAGTTCACGTTGATGGCGATGCCGTGCAGGCTCACCCAACGCTTCAGCCGGATGCCGATGGCGGCGATCTTGTCCTCAAAACCGTCGCCTTTCTTCGGTCGCCGCACCCAGACTCCGATGCGGTCCTCGCGCCTTTCGCCGCGCACACCGAAATCCGCCAAGGTGCGGATGATCCATTCCTCCAGCGTCGCCACGTAGCGCCGCACGTCCGGTGCGCGCCGGTTGAGATCGAGCATCAGATAGACCACCCGCTGGCCCGGCCCATGATAGGTGAATTGCCCGCCGCGGCCGGTCTTATGGACCGGAAAGCGCGCCTCGATCAGTTCCTCCGGCCGGGCGCTGGTCCCGGACGTATAGAGAGAGGGATGTTCCAGGAGCCAAACCAGCTCCGGCGCGTCCCCGGCGAGGATCGCGGCGGCGCGCTTTTCCATGGCGGCGAGGGCTGCCTCATAGGCGACAAGACCCCTGCTCACCCGCCATTCCACGGGGGCCAGAGCGGGGTCCGGCTTCAATCCCAGGATCAACTCGTTGCGCGCGTTAACCACCCCGTAACCATACCATGATGACCTCGGAACATCGCGTCCCACCGAAGGAATCGTATGCCCACCCTGGACAAAGTCTCGCTCGACATCGCGGTCGTTCTTGGCACCACCGCCATGCCCATCCATCAGGTGCTGCGGCTTGGCCGCGGCGCCATCATCGAGCTTGATGCCTCGGAAAACGACGAGGTCTGCATCCTCGCCAATAACTTGCCAGTGGCGAGGGGCATGGTCGTGGTCAACGGCAATCGCATTGCGGTTGAGCTCAGAGAACTGCTGCCGCGCATGCCGGACGTGCGCTGACGGGCGGGCTTGTTCCCTTACGGACGATTTGTTACATCCTGCGCCGTCGCTGCGACGGCAGCCTGAACGGCTAACGTCCATCCCAACATGCGGTCATGGCGGAATTGGTAGACGCGCTAGCTTGAGGTGCTAGTGGGGCAACCCGTGGAGGTTCGAGTCCTCTTGACCGCACCAGTGGGTGCTCACGTCCGACTTACTCCCTTCCTCTCGGCCGGTTCGGCGGCTGGCGCTGCGGTTGTTTCCGCGCGCGCCTCGCCGTAGGCTAAAGAAAACGCGATAGGGAGCAGGACATGCGCAAGACAAAAAACCTTTATTTCCTGGCGGCAATCGGCGTCGCGGCTGTGCTCGCGCTCTCGGGGTCTCCCGTGAAGGCGCAGGGCGCGCCGGCCGCCGTCGCCGATACCGATATTGGCGGCGTCGTCACCGGACCGAAAGGACCTGAGGCCGGCGTCTGGGTGATCGCGGAAACCAAAGACCTGCCGACCCGCTTCATCAAAATCGTGGTCACCGACGATCAGGGCCGTTACCTGATCCCGGAGCTTCCGAAAGCGAATTACAGCGTCTGGGTGCGCGGCTATGGCTTGGTCGATTCGGCCAAGGTGCAAAGCGAGCCGGGTAAGACCATGAATCTGACTGCGGTGGTGGCGCCGGATGCGGCGGCTGCCGCGAAATATTATCCGGCGATCTACTGGTACGCGATGTTGAAAATTCCGGAGAAGAGCGAATTTTCCGGAGCCACGCGCAATCCGAATTTTCCGGCGGCGCTGAAGACGCAGGAGCAGTGGCTCAATCAGATGAAGAACAACGGCTGCATCGGCTGTCATCAATTGGGCAACCTGGCAACGCGCACCTTCCCGAAAGAATTGGGTGAGTTCAAATCATCCGAGGAAGCTTGGATGCGCCGCATCCAATCCGGCCAAGCCGGCGAGGACATGATCAACGCTTTGGCGGGGCAATTCGGCGGTGCGCCATTTCCCTATTACGCCGATTGGACGGATCGCATCGCCGCTGGCGAACTTCCGGCATCGCAGCCGCAGCGGCCGCAAGGCCTGGAGCGCAATGTTGTCGTCACCGTGCGGGATTGGTTGGACGAGAAACATTATTTCCATGACCTAACATCCACCGACAGGCGCAAGCCTACGGTGAATGCCAATGGGCCGCTGTATGGCGCCACCGAACTGAGCACCGACCTGATCCCGATCCTTGACCCGGTGAAAGGCGTCGCCACCACATTCAAGGCACCGGTCGCCGATCCGAAAACTCCGATTGCGGCGAAGCCCACGCCGCTCGAAGCCTCGCCCTATTGGGGAAAGGAAGCGATCTGGGACAGCCACGCCAACATGCACAACAACATGTTGGATGACAGAGGCCGGGTCTGGATCACGGCGGCAGTGCGCGGCCCCGACAACCCGGCTTATTGCAAGGCCGGCTCCGATCTTCCGTCAGCAAAACTGTTTCCGACGACGCGGTCCAATCGCCAACTTGCCGTCCTCGATCCTAAAACCAAGGACTACAAATTCATCGACACCTGCTTCCAAACACATCATCTGCAATTTGCTTCGGACGCCAACAACACATTGTGGACCAGCGGCGGCGGCGATGTCGTCGGGTGGCTCAATACCAAGATGTTCGACGAGACCGGCGATGCCGCGAAGTCGCAAGGCTGGACGGCGCTTGTTCTCGATACCAACGGCAACGGCAAGCGCGACGACTATGTCGAGCCAAACCAGCCGGTTGATCCGGCAAAGGATAAACGCATCGTCGCCGGTCTTTACGCGGTGATGCCGAATCCCGCGGATGGGTCTATTTGGGGATCATACAGAGCCACTCCCGGCGCTCTCGTGCGCCTCGATCCCGGTTCCAATCCGCCGGAAACAGCGCTCGCCGAGATCTACAACATCCCGTTGCCCGGATTCGGCGTGCGCGGGGCGGACATAGACCGCAACGGCGTGGTGTGGTCGTCGCTCGCCAGCGGTCATCTCGGCAGCTTCGATCGGCGCAAATGCAAGGGTCCGCTCAATGGGCCAAAGGCGACCGGCGATCATTGCCCGGAGGGTTGGTCGTTTTTCCAGTTCCCCGGACCGGGATTCAAAGGCATCGGAGAGAACAGCGCCGAGTCGAGCTATTACACCTGGGTCGACCAATGGAATACGTCCGGCCTGGGCGAGAACGTGCCGATTGCCACCGGCAATCTGTTCGACGGGCTGCATGCCTTGGTGGACGGCAAGTTCGTCACGCTCCGCGTCGCCTATCCGATGGGCTTCTATGCCAAGGGCTTCGAAGGCCGCATCGACGATCCGAATGCCGGTTGGAAGGGCAGAGGATTGTGGGCGACCAGCGGCGACCGGACGCCTTGGCACATGGAAGGCGGTAAGGGCACCAAACCTTTAGTCGTGCACTTCCAGATGCGTCCGGACCCGCTGGCCCGATAACGAACCTTACAGCACCGTCGATGTTTCAAGGCGCGCGCGCACCGGTTTAGCCGGGGCTCGCCGGCGTAGCACCACCGCGGATGTTCGCGGTTTCGCGGTGCTCAGGGTCGAACGCAACGGCCAAGGCGGAGCGCTGATGGGGAAGCTGTCGGCGGCGGCCGTCCGCGTGGTTTGCTGCCAGCCGAAATTCTGCAGGCTCAGGGCAGATGGCATGATCTCGGGATCGATGGCGCGGGCGCCTTGCGGCCACGACAACGCCGGAACTTGGCCCGGGGGGCCGTCGTTCGGCGGAAGATCCCATCGCGAAGCCAATGAATGCGCCGCTTTCGCTCCGAACAGGCGGTCAACGCCAAAACTTTGCAGGTTCGGAGCCGCCAGATGAGCCTTCCCGGCGGTCGCGGCCGTGACAATGCGCGGCCAACCTTGCGTTACGCCACGCAGGGCCCATTCCTGAGGTTCGGTTACAGTCTTCGGGCGTTCCGGTCCCGACGGCACCACATGGACGATGCGATATCCGCGCGCCTTGAGCTCCCTCAGCAACGTGGGCAGCGCCAGCACGGTGGCCGGATGAATATCGTGCAGCAGCAAAATGCCTTTGCCTCTCGCCTCAAGCCGCCGCAGCGCGCGCTTGACGATGTCCTTCGCGGTGATGCGCCTGAACCAGTCGTCCGCGGGGAAATCGGCGCTCCAGGTGACCAGCGAGCGTGAGCCGAGATAGGCTTCGACCGGTTCCGCGCGCAGCAGGCCGGGGATGCGGAAAAATGGCGCAATCGCCTTCGGATCGCCAAGCGCAGCCGAGACCGACGCAATGCCGCCCTCGATCTCGTCCTGCGCTCTGGCAAGCGGCATCTTATTGAAGGTCAGAGGATGACTTTGGCTATGGGTCCCTACTGTGTGGCCCTCGTTGTAGATGCGGCGGACCATTCCCTGAAAGCTTTGCGCCATGCGCCCGACGAGGAAGTAGGTTGCCTTCACGCATTCCGACGCGAGGATGTCCAGGATCCGGTTGGTGTAAGGCGGCAGCGGCCCATCGTCGAAGGTCAGCACCACTTCGTGGTCGGCGAGCGGCAGGCTTTCGCGATACTGCATGGTGCCGAGCAACTGATGCTCCGCCGGATCGATTGTGATAGTGCGGCTGGTCCCAAGCGCATTGGCGTTGCCGGTGCACTCGCCCGCGAGTGCCGGAACAGTTCCAACCGTCAGGGTGAGCCAACAGCAGAGGGCCAGGGCGGGACGCATTTTACTCAATCTCCACAGAACCGGCCGAACTTATAGGGACGGCATCTCCTATCCCCTAGTATTTTCCGGAGGACCTGCTTCCGCCCGTCGAGGCAGGAGCTCGGGAACGGCCTTTAAAATAGGGAATAACGCATGAACGCTGCGTTAACCGTGAAAACTGTCCACAGCCCGGGGCCATGGCGTCGCCTTGGGGAAATTGTGGCCAGCCCTCAGCGGGGCGGCGGGCTTTGCGATTGCCCGCTCGCTGGAATCACATGAACAACGCGGTAGCCCTTCCGCTTCAGCTCGCGCAGGAAGGCCGGGAGCATGGCGGCAGTCTGCGTTTTGGTGTCGTGGAACAGCACGATTCCGCCGCCGGCGGTGTCGAGACGGCTCATCACCAGCCGCAACTCTGCCGCGGGCGTCATCGGATTCCAGTCGCTCGCCCATAGGTCCGCACCGAATACAACGATCCCACGTTGCGATAGCCAGTCGAGCAGCGCCGGGGACGATGCGAAGCCGGGGAAGCGGAAGAACGGAGTGGCCAGCGCCTCCCGACGCGCGCCGTATAATGCGGTTTCCACTGCCGCGATGCCGCGTTCGATCTCGGCCTGGGCCTGCGCGACCGAAATGCGATCGAGCAGAGCATGGGAAAAAGTGTGGTGCGCAACGGTGTGGCCTTCCGCAAGTTCACGGCGCGCCAGGGCAGGGTGTTCGGCGGCGTTCTCTCCGAGAAGAAAAAAGCTGGCCTTCACACATTCGCGTTTAAGCGCGTCCAGCACCCGCTCGGTGCTTCCCAGCCAGGGGCCGTCGTCGAAGGTGAGTACCACTTCCTTGCGCGCCAGCGGCAACGTGGCGGGAAAATGTTTGCGCCCCACACGTGGCGTTGTCCGTCCATCGACCGCGAGCACGCGGTCGGTGCCGAGCGCGTCCGGATTGCCGGGGCACGCCGCCGCCAGTGCGGTATTCGTCAGCGCAAGCGCGACGAGTGCGATCAGGCCCCGCGTCACTGTCCGGTAATGCTTCATGACACCCGCACTTGAACCGGGTCGGTCGGCGCGCGCAAGCATCGGATTGTCCGCGGCGGAGCGATTCACGTAGACGATTGCCACGCATAGGGGTGGAGCGTACAAGCGCGGGGCTCTCCATTTTTTCGCACGAGGCGCGGCGTGGCCGACAACGCTGACATGACAGTCACGCCTGCGCCCGCATTGCGCGGGAAAAAGGGCGAAATCCGCGCGCAATTTGTCGAGCAAGTTGAGCGCGCGATCGCCGCCGCCGACCTCGCGGCATTGCGCGAGTTGGCCGGCGATCTACATGAAGCCGATCTCGGAGACTTGCTTGAGGCGCTCGATGCGGAGTTGCGCCCGCAGCTGATCGAGTTGATGGGTGCCGAATTCGACTTCACCGCGCTCACCGAGGTGGACGACTCCGTCCGCGAGGAAATCCTCGAGGAACTGCCTGCCGAGACCGTCGCCGAAGGCGTCCGCGATCTTGATTCCGACGATGCCGTCGAGATTCTCAAGGACCTGCCGAAAGAAGACCAAGCGGAAATTCTCGATCAGTTGTCGGCGCCGGAGCGGGCCGAACTCGCCCGCAGCCTCGACTATCCGGAGGATTCAGCCGGCCGGCTGATGCAGACGGAGTTCATCGCGGTGCCGCCGCAATGGACCGTCGGCCAAGCCATCGACTACATGCGCGAAACTGCCGATCTGCCGGAACGCTTTTTCGAAATCTATATTATCGATGCGGCTTACCATTTTCTCGGCGCGGTGACACTCGATCGCTTGCTGCGGGCGCAGCGTCCGGTGCCCATCTCGGAATTGATGGAGGAAGATCGCCATCGTGTTCGTGCCGCCGATGACCAGGAAGAAGCAGCGCGGCTATTCGAGCATTATAATCTTGTCGCTGCGCCGGTGGTGGACGCGGAAGACCGGTTGGTCGGCGTCATCACCATCGATGACATCGTCGACGTGATTTCCGAAGAGGCGGAAGAAGACATCAAGGCGCTCGGCGGCGTCCGCGGCGAAGAGGAATTGTCCGACTCGGTGTGGACTATCGCCAAGGGGCGCTTTAATTGGCTCCTGATTAATCTCGCCACCGCCTTCCTGGCTTCCTCGGTGCTTGGCCTGTTCGAGGGATCGCTGGAGAAGATGGTGGCGCTCGCCGTGCTCGCACCCATCGTTGCCAGTCAAGGCGGCAACGCCGCGACGCAGACCATGACCGTCGCCGTCCGTGCCTTGGCGACCCGCGACCTCGGCGGCGGCAACGCCTGGCGCGTGATCATTCGCGAGTCTCTGGTTGGCCTGCTCAACGGCGTTGCTTTCGCGGTAATTACGGGCGTCGCCGCCTACGCATGGTTCAGGGTGCCGGGTCTTGGTGTTGTGATCGGACTCGCCATGATCTGCAACCTCGTCGCCGGCGCGCTTGGCGGCATCCTCATACCGCTCGTGCTCAACCGTTTCCGATTTGACCCCGCGGTGTCGTCAGGTGCCTTTGTCACCACCGTGACCGATGTGGTTGGCTTTTTTGCCTTCCTCGGCATCGCCACGCTCTGGTTCGGACTCAAGTGACAGTTGGCCGGCAGCTTCCGCACATTCCATTACACGGCCCACACATGTCCCTACAATGGCTGACTGATTCGACTCTTTGCCGGGGAACCGTTGCAGATGATGCGCGTGCGACGCAAAGCGGATGGGCGGATCGTTGAAATCCTTGCGGACGGGACAGAGCAAGCGTTGCCCGTCACTGCTGCCATTGTGTCCAGTCCCGTGCCGGACGCCGCCGCCTATGCCCGCGACGTGCGTGCCCGCACCAAGCTGACCCAAGCCGAATTCGCGTTGCGGATCGGGGTCCCGATCGAGACGGTACGCAATTGGGAGCAGGGAAAACGCTCGCCGCGCGGACCGGCGCGGGCGCTGCTGAAGCTCATCGAAAGAGCGCCCGATGTTGCCTTCCAGATCCTTGGAAATCGCCTGCCTCAGTCGTGACCTGCGAAGCTGCCGTCGTGACCGGAATCAGACCGTCCGGTTAGAAGTCGTGCGCAGCGCTGGCCGGGGCGGGGCGGCAATGCGCATCAGCACGGCCATCGTCGCCAAGGTCAGCACATAGACGATCACCTGCAGCACTGATGGGCGTTCGTTGTAGCCCATCAGCGCATGCAGTATGCGGCCGGGGATGCTGTTCTGGGAAAGCCACTCGGAAGTGTCCCACATGCTATTTGTCAGCACGGTCACAAGACCGGCCGCGTCGAGATATTGCACCGCCTGCGCCGCCATGCCGGCGGCGAGAAGCGTGATCAGAAGGGTGGTCACGGAGAATATATAGCGCGACGGAATCGCAAGCAGGCCGAGATACGTCAGTCCGGTGAAGGCTACGCCGGCGAGCAAGCCGAGCAATCCGCCGCTCAGCAGTTCCGGCCCCGAGGTTCCTCCGGCAATGATGCCGTAGAGGAACAACACAACTTCGGAGCCTTCGCGCAATACCGCGAGCCCCACGACCATGGCAAGAGCGGTAAGCGGGCGCTTGCCGGTAGTCACTTCCTCGCCGACCTTGAACATTTCGGCGGCCATCTCGCGGCCATGACGCGCCATCCAGGCATTGTGCCACATCAGCATCAGCACCGCCGCGCCGAGCACAGTGGCGTTGAGCAATTCCTGGCCGGTCCCGGTAAAGGCTTCGGAGATGGCTCCGGCAAAGGCTGCTACGATGCAAGCGCCAAGCACGCCTGCCAGCACGCCGAGTGATATCCATTGTCCCCGGCCGGTGACGCCGCGCGTCGCCGCGAGCACGATGCCGATAATGAGTCCGGCCTCGATGACTTCGCGGAAGACAATGATGAGCGCGCCGATCATAAGTCGATCTTACTCCGCAATGACGGTGCCCCGGGCCGTGCTGGAATTGAACTCGCCCTCGAACTTGTAAGTTCCGGGCGTAAGCGGTCCGAATTGCACCACGCCCTTCGACTTACCAGGAATGACTTTCTCCACCTTTAATACCTTGCTGTCGAATTCCTCCGGGGTGGGATCGTCGTTGACCACGGTGAGGGTGATCCGCTTGCCGGCGGGCACCCGGATTTCCGCCGGTTCGAACCGGTGGTTTTTGATCGTTGTCGTCAGAGCCTCCTGGGCCGGGGCTGCGCCCGTCAGGAACAGTCCGGAAAAAGCCGCCAGGAGCATCGTAAAGAGCAGATTTCGCATGACCCTCTCGTCCATTGAGGAAGCTGAAATACAGAAAGGCATGGAAAGCGACTGATGCAATAGGTTTTTTCTACAATCGAATTATTCCAATGTAACTATATGATCTAATCGGCTGCGCCATAAGCTTCAGGGCCCACATGAGAATTTCTCCAGTTTGCTGAGACACGGCGACTACTCCGCTTCGGCCATTGGCAGCGGCTCCCGGCCACGGCATTGTCGCCACGTCCTCAACAGCTTCCACTATGCGGAGAAGGCGATGCACATGATCGAAGTTCACGGCGCCCGCATTCCCGCCATCGGTCTCGGGACCATGACGCTGAAGGGAGCGGTGTGCGTGGACGTGGTGAAGGCTGCGTTGCAGTCGGGCTACCGGCACATCGACACTGCCGAAAGATACGAGAACGAAAGCGAGGTCGGCGACGGGCTGCACGCATCGGGGATCAAGCGCGACGACATTTTCGTCACCACGAAAGTCTATTGGACCGATGCCGCCGCGGCTGATTTCGCGCGTAGCGTCGAAGCGAGCCTGAAGCGGCTGCGACTCTCGGCGGTCGATCTCCTGCTCATCCATTGGCCGAACCCGAAGGTCCCGCTTGCCGAAACCGTCGGGGCGCTGTGTCAAGCCAAGCGCGACGGGCTGACGAAGCATGTCGGTGTCGCCAACTTCACCGTTCCCCTGATCGACGAGGCGGTTCGGCTGGCGAATGAGCCGTTGGTGACAAACCAAGTCGAGGTGCATCCGTTTCTCGATCAATCCAAGGTGATCGCCGCCTGCAAACGGCATGGTCTCTCGGTGACCGCCTATTGCCCGCTTGCACGTGGCAAGGTGCCGGGCAGCGAGGTGCTGCAACGCATCGGCCAGGCCCACCGCAAAAGCGCGACCCAAGTTGCCCTGCGATGGTTGGTGCAGCAGGGGATCATCCCGATTCCGCGCACGTCTAAGGTCGAGCGGCTTTCGGAAAATCTGGCGGTGTTCGATTTTACGTTGATGGAGAGCGAAATGGCCGAGATCAAAACTCTCAAGCGTTCCGATGGCCGTTGCGTCAATCCGGCTCATGCGCCGGTGTGGGATAGTTAGCCGGGAAGGGCGGCAAAGGAGCAGCATGCAAGTGATAAAGGCCAATGGGGCCGCCATCCCGGTCATCGGACTCGGTACCTGGGAGTTGCGCGGCCGTCTCGGCGCCCGCGTCGTCGAACAGGCGCTGCGGCTTGGCTACCGCCATCTCGACACCGCCGAGATGTACGACAACGAACGCGAGGTCGGAGAAGGCTTGCACGCCTCCGGCGTTCGCCGCGACGACGTCTTCGTCACCACCAAGGTCTGGCCCAAGCATTTTGCGCCCCCGGAATTGGAACGCGCCGCCAAGGACAGCCTGTCGCGCCTGCGGTTGTCCGAGGTCGATCTCCTGTTATTGCACTGGCCGAGCACGCGCATCCCGCTGGCGGAGACATTGGGCGCGTTGTGCAAGGTGAAGCGGGCCGGCCTGACGCGGCATATCGGGGTCTCGAATTTCACGCCTGCGCTTCTCGACGAGGCGGTCAAGCTTGCTACCGAGCCGCTGGTCTGCAACCAGGTCGAGGTGCATCCGTTCCTCGACCAAACCGAGGTGATTGCCGCGAGCAAAAGTCATGGCATGGCGGTGGTAGCCTATAGCCCGATCGCCAAAGCCGCCGTCACACGGGATCCCGTCCTCGCCGCCATCGCCAAAGCCCACGGCAAGTCGGCTGCCCAAGTCAGCCTGCGTTATCTGCTGCAATTGGGTTTGGTGGTGATTCCGCGCACCAGCAAAGTCGAACGGCTGTCGGAAAATCTCGCCGTCTTCGACTTCGAATTGTCCCCGGCAGAAATGGCGGAGATCGCCAAGCTCGCCCGTGCCGACGGCAAACTGGTAATGGACTGACACGATGGCCGAGGCGCAAAGTTCCGACGCCGCCATTGTCCTGTTCTCCGGCGGACAGGATTCGACCGTGTGCCTCGCCTGGGCGCTCGAACGTTTCGCCCGAGTGGAAACCATCGGCTTCCATTACGGTCAGCGCCACGCGGTCGAGATGGACGTGCGTCCCCGGCTGCGCGAAAGCATCGCGTCGCTACGGCCAGAGTGGTGCAAACGGCTCGGTGAGGATCACGTCGTGCGGCTCGATGCGCTGGGTGCGATCTCGGAGACCGCGCTGACAAGCGAGAGCGCTATCGAAATGGCGGAGAACGGTCTGCCCACGACCTTTGTGCCTGGCCGCAATCTCGCGTTCCTTAGCTTTGGCGGAGCGGTCGCTTATCGACGTGGTGCCCGGCACCTGGTGGCCGGCATGTGCGAGACCGATTATTCGGGCTATCCGGATTGCCGCGACGACACCGTCAAAGCCATGCAGATTGCGCTCGGGCTCGGGATGGATCGGCGCTTCGTCATCCATACCCCGCTGATGTGGATCGACAAGGCCGCGACTTTCGCGCTGGCGGAAGAGATCGGCGGGGCGGCATTTCTCCAGTTGGTAATCGAGCAAACCCATAGCTGCTATCGCGGCGACCGCACCCACCGGCATGACTGGGGCTACGGCTGCGGCGACTGTCCAGCCTGCCGGCTGCGCGCCGAAGGCTTCGCGCGCTTTACCGCGAACCGCCCGTAAGCACGGGAAAGGCTGACGCACTCTTATGTTTTTTGTTCTCTCCAAAATCTTTGCCTTCTTCGGAGCCCTTTCCAATCTATTGATCGTTATTGGTCTTGTTGGCGCGTGCCTGTTGCTGACGCGCTTTCGGCGCCTCGGCCGCCGCCTAATGGTGGTCAGCCTGCTGCTCCTCGCCATCGCCGGCTTATCGCCGCTCGGCAACGCATTAATTCTGCCGCTGGAGCAGCGTTTTCCGCCTTGGGATGCGTCGCGCGGCTCTCCCGATGGCATCGTGGTGCTCGGCGGCGCGATCTCCGCGGACGTTTCCACCGCGCGCGGGGAGCCGACGCTCAACGAAGCGGCGGAACGCATGACCGTTGTCGCCGAACTCGCGCGGCGCTATCCGGCGGCGCGGATCGCCTTCACCGGCGGCAGTGCCAACTTGTTGGGCGGCGCGTCGGAAGCAGACGTCGTGTTACGCCTGTTCGAAAGTTTCGGCATTCCGGCCAAGCGCGTCCTACTTGAATCGCGCTCCCGCAACACGGCCGAAAACGTGCGTTTCACCAAGGAGCTTGTGCAGCCGCAATTGGGCGAGCGGTGGCTGCTGGTGACCTCGGCCCACCACATGCCGCGCTCGATCGGCGTATTTCGCCGGGAGGGATTTCCGGTGGAAGCCTATCCCGTCGATTGGCGCACGCGCGGACCGGAAGACAGCATCCTTCCATTTCTCACGCTTGGGGCTGGGCTGCGCCGCACCGACACCGCCCTGCATGAATGGGTCGGCCTTGTCGTCTACTGGCTCTCCGGTCAATCCTCGGAACTGTTTCCAGGCCCGTCCGCCGACTGACGCTACCAGTTCGTATCCATGTCGATGATGGCTTCCCGCGAGTCCGAGTTGAACTGCCGCCGCCACATCACCACCACGACTGCGGCCGTGGTGATGAGGAACGGCAAGGGGCCGATGAGCCAGCCAAGATAGGCCAGGGCAAAGAAGAACGCCCGCTGCCCGCGATTGAATTGCCTGCCGGCGTCGCCGCAGACCAGTCCGGCCCGGCGCGCGAAATCTTTGGCCTCCGCCGTATCTTTCTGCGCGGCCGGCGGAGCCGCGCCGATCATGATGGCTCCGTAGTTGAACAGCCGGTACGACCAACCGAATTTGAAAAACGCGTAGACGAAGATAATGGCGAGACCCATGATCTTAGCTTCCCATTGTACGCGCGTGGTTTGCACGCCGAAGGGAAGCGCCCCGATCAGGGAAAGAATTTCCTCGCTCGAATGTAACAGCGTCAGTGTGCCGCCGATGGCGATCAGCGAAGTCGAGGCGAAGAATGCGGTGCCGTTCTGCAGCGAAGCAATAACCTGTCCATCGAGCATGCGCATGTCGCGGGCAATCATGCGCCGCATCCAGCAATCACGCTGATGGTGCATCAGCCAATTGAGGCCGGTACGCCCATAAGCGGTGTTGTCTAAGACGAGGGCGTAAGCCGTCCAGGCAACGACGAACCAGACCAGCGCGATAAGATCGAGAATGGAGAAGGACAACATGATTTGTTTTCCACGAAATATGTGAAAGTCTTGTGATCTTATCCTACCAGATTGTCGGTCGTCTCCGTCTGTGTAGGTGCGGGCACGCGGTTGGCCAATTCCGCCCCGGCGTCGGCTGGCAGCCGCATGAACACCAGCGCCGCGGCGGCGGACAACGCGCCGACGAACAGGAAGGCGGGCTGAAAGTCCGCGGTCGTCAGCTGCGTATGGTCGCTGAGCCGCAAGGTGGCCTCCACAGCGAGCGCTCCCACCGCCACTCCGGAGGATATGGATACCTGCTGCATCACGCTGACAAGCGAGGTTGCCTTGCTCAGGCGAGCCGGTTCGATATCGGCGTAAGCGATGATGTTGATGCTGGTGAATTCGAGTGACCGGAAAAAACCGCCGATCAGAATGATGGCGAAGATGACGGTCAGCGGCATGAATTCGGAAATGGTCGCGCAGGCCGCGAGCGACACCCCGCTGATCACCGCGTTGGGCACCAGCACGTTCTTGAAACCCAGGTGTTTGACCACCGGCGCGATGATCGGCTTCATCAGCATGGAGCCCGCCGCGCCGGCAAATGTCACCATTCCCGACTGGAATGGATTCATCTTCAGCCCGATTTGCAGCATCAGCGGCAGCAGAAACGGCCAGGCGCCGAGGCCCAGGCGGAAAATGAAGCCGCCGACCACGCTGGCGCGAAAAGTGGGACTCTCCAAGAGCGAGAGATCGAGCACCGGCGATGGCGTGCGCCGCGCATGGACGACGTAGAGCCCGAGAAAAATAAAACCGCCAACGATCAGCGCAACCACGATCGACGTCGGCAGGAAGTCCAATCCGGCGACCGACATGCCAAAGGCGACGCCCGCAATGCCAAATCCCGCCAGCGCCATGCCGGTAAAATCGAAGCGTCCGGGAACTTCGGCGCGGATGTCCTCGATGTAGCGCGTCACCAGCACGATGCCGATGATGCCGATCGGCACGTTGATCAGGAAGATCCAGTGCCATGATGCATAAGTAGTAATGAAGCCGCCGACCGGAGGCCCCAATACCGGTCCCACGAGAGCCGGCATGGTGACCCACACCATGGCGCCGACCAAAGCGCGGCGGTCGATGCTGCGGATCAAAACCAGCCGCCCCACCGGCGTCATCATGGCGCCGCCCACCCCTTGCAGCATACGCGCAATGACGAAGTCGGTCAGCGATCCCGACATTGCACAGGCGATGGAGCCGAGGACAAATACCGCGATGGCGGCGCGGAATACGGTGCGGGCGCCGAAGCGGTCCGCCACCCAGCCGCTAGCGGGAATGAAGATGGCCAGCGACAGCAGATAAGACGTGACTGCGAGCTTCAGCGCCAGCGGATTGGTGCCGATGTCGGCGGCGATCGCCGGCAATGCCGTCGCGATCACCGTCGAATCCATATTCTCCATGAACAATGCGACCGCCACGATCAGCGGCACGAGGCGGTCACGAAGCATGAAGATCAGTACCGTGAGAGGAAGGGGAGTGGGCTTGGACGGGTAGGCTAAATGGGCGGCGGCATGAAGGCATGCTTGTCTTCTCGCTCACCGACATCCGCCACGCAAGGCTAGGATTATGGAGGCAGGTATGCGGGCCCAACTCACTTGTTGCCGCGCACACCTAAACGGCTAAGTCCATCGGCCGGTTCCTTCAAGCTTGGCTCCAGCGCCAGTGCGCGCCGGTAATCGGCAATGGCCTTGTCGCGGTCGCCGAGCTTTTCGTAAATAGTCCCGCGGGTGCTCAAAACGTTGGCTTGCTTCGGATCAAGCTGCAGCGCCTTGCTGATGTCGGTTAGCGCCTCCTTGTCGCGCCCGGCGAGATGCAGCGCGGAAGCGCGGTTGTACAAGGGAAGCGCATTGTCGGGCGCGAGCTCAATCGCCTTGGCGTAATCGGCAATGGCGCGGTCGAGATCTTTTTTCAGCAGCCAAACGTTGCCGCGATTGTTGAAGGCATGCGCGGCGTCGGGATCGAGACGCGCCGCCCGGTCGAAGTCGGCAATGGCGCGGTCGTGGTCGCCTTTGTCCTCCCAGGCATTGCCGCGATTGTTGAAAGCCGCGGCGTTGTTTGGGTCGAGCCGGATGGTCTGATCGAAATCGGCGATGGCGCGATCGATCTCGCCCTTGCGGCGCCAGGCGATGCCGCGATTATAATAAGCCGCCGCGTAATTCGGATCGAGCCGCAGCGCCTGATTATAGTCGCTCATCGCGCGGCCGCGGTCGCCCTTGTCGTCCCAAGCATTGCCGCGGTTGTTGTAGGCGCTGGCGAGCTTGGGATCGAGGCGTATGGCCCGATCAAAATCGGCGATGGCGCGCGGCAGATCGTGCTTGTCGTACCAGGTGAGGCCGCGTTCGGCATAGGCATTGGCGTGACGCGGGTCGAGCTGGATCGCGCGGTCGAAATCGGCCAGCGCGCTATCGGTGTCGCCGTTGCGCCGCGACACCACGCCGCGATTGAAATAACTCAGCGCATAATTCGGATCGGCCTTGATGGCTTCGCTGTAATCCGCCAGAGCGCGATCCCGGTCGCCGCTGTCGTCCCAGGCGTTGCCACGATTGGTGAAGGCTGCCGCGAACTTCGGGTCGAGCTTGATGGCGGCGTCGAAATTGGCGATGGCGCGTTCGTAGTTCTTCTTGTCGTACCAGGCGAGCCCGCGATTATTGTAGGCCAGCGCGAAATCCCTATCGATGCGGACGGCGCGGTCGAAATCCGCCAGCGCCCGGTCGAGCTCGCCCTTGTCCCGCCAGATGCCGCCGCGATGGTTGTAGGCGCTGGCGTTGTTCGGATCGAGACGGATGGCTTGGTCGAAATCGGCGACCGCGCGCTCGCGATTGCCCTTTTCCGCCCAGGCCATACCGCGGCTGTCATAGGCGATCACGTACTTGGCGTCGAGCCGCAGCGCTTGATCGAAGTCGGCGATGGCGCCGTCGGTCTGGCCTTTTTCCCGGCGCGCGTTCCCGCGCGCGGCATAGATGATCGCCAGTGCCTCCTTGCGGGTGCCGGCCTTGCCGATCAGCGCCGAGCAGGCATCGATCCGCTCATCCGCGCTCGCCGGAATGTCGCCGACGCAGCGTTGCTGGTCGGGAGAGTCCTCAGCACAGACGGGCGCCATGCCGAGGAGAAACGCCGAAGCCAATCCGATGATGATCGTTCCCGCTCGCATCGTCGGATTCAATGATGCGTTCCCTGATGACCCTCCTGGCCACCCCTGGAATAACCGCGCAACGCTTCGTAGTGTTTGATCTGGGCCGGGGCGAGTAGCGCCACCGTGGAGAGGTGATATTTCAGATGCGTATTGCGCAGCGCCGCTTGCACTTCGCCGATTGTGGCCGTTGTGCCTTTCAAGCTCTCGGCGGTAACCGTGTGATTTTTAAATTGCGCGTCGAGATCGGTCTCCAGCGCCAGGAGCTTTTCGCCGAGCGGTACGGCGTCGGCCTTCATCGCCTCGAATAGCGATGTGATTTGCGCCCGTTGCTGGTCCGACAGGCCGACTTTGTCGGAAAGCTCCAGGAGATGAATCGGACCCGGATAGCCGTTTAGCTCGGCTGCCAACGCCAGTCCCATGCCGCGACCGGCCTTGAGATCGGCGATTTGCTGTTCGGACAAAGCCTTGATCGGCCTCGCTTCCAAGCCGGCATAAGGCTGCTGAGCCTCGCCCGCACTCGCGGCGAGGAAAGTAGAGGCAATTGCGGCAAGCAGGTATCGGTGCATCGGCTTCGCTCCCGGTTCGGCGCCCCAGCCCTAAGTACCACGTCAGGCCCGCATGCTCTAACGGTTCCATTCCTGACATTCTCGTTGCAAAACCTGGCGAATTTCCGCCCGGCGACGGGAACACTCTAGGAATCCTCCGGCTCCCGTGCTAACGACCTCCGCCAACCCAAAAGCGGGCCATCGAGTCGGACGCGGGACGTAACGCTCCCGCCGTAAAAGGGTTTTTACCCTCCAATCGAGGTCCGCGATCAAGCCCTCGGGCGAGCGAAAGCGGAGTTGGCAATGGCCGCAAAATCCAGAGAGAGCCCGCGCGAGGCGCTCACTTTCGACGACGTGCTGCTCAAACCGGGTCTGTCGGACACGCTGCCGTCCGAGGTAGATATCCGCTCGCGTATCACCCGCAGTATCTCGCTCAATATTCCTATCGTGGCTTCGGCCATGGACACGGTAACCGAAGTGCAGATGGCCATCGCCATGGCGCAAGCCGGCGGCATCGGCGTCATCCATCGCAATCTCGAGCCGGAGCAGCAGGCGGCGCAAGTCCGTCAGGTAAAGAAATTCGAATCCGGCATGGTGGTGAACCCGCTCACCATCGATCCGGAAGCCACACTCGCCGACGCCCGCAACCTGATGAAGGAGAATCGTATCTCCGGCATCCCAGTGGTGGAACGCGGCACCGCGGGCAAGCCCGGCAAGCTCGTCGGCATCCTCACGAATCGCGACGTCCGCTTCGCCACCGACCCCCGCCAGAAGATCGCCGAGCTGATGACCAAGGACGGGCTCATCACCGTGCGCGAAGGCGTCGGCCAGGATGAGGCCAAGCGGCTGCTGCATCAGCACCGCATTGAAAAGCTTCTGGTGGTCGATGCGCAATACCGCTGCGTCGGCCTCATCACCGTGAAAGACATGGAGAAGGCGGTCGCCAATCCCAACGCCTGCAAGGACGATCAGAGCCGGCTACGCGTCGCCGCGGCGACCACGGTCGGCGATAAAGGTTTCGAGCGCACCGAACGGCTGATCGATGCCGGCGTCGATCTTGTCGTGGTGGACACCGCCCACGGCCATTCCAAGTATGTGCTTGCCGCGGTCAGCCGCATCAAGAAGTTGTCCAATTCCGTTCAGGTCGTTGCCGGCAACATCGCGACGGGTGAGGGCGCCAAGGCGCTGATCGATTCCGGCGCCGACGCCATCAAGGTCGGCATCGGCCCCGGCTCGATCTGCACCACGCGCATCGTTGCCGGCGTCGGCGTGCCGCAACTCACTGCGGTCATGGATGCCGTGGAGGCCGCGCAGGCGACCGACACCCCGATTATTGCCGACGGCGGCATCAAATATTCCGGCGATCTCGCCAAGGCGCTCGCCGCGGGCGCGGATTGCGCCATGATCGGCTCACTTCTGGCGGGCACCGACGAGACGCCCGGCGAGGTGTTCCTGTATCAGGGCCGCTCCTATAAGAC
>JAXDOR010000157.1:0-2820 GCA_034668825.1 Alphaproteobacteria bacterium
GTGTTACGTCCGCCCGGTGGCTTTTTGGGCGGCGGTAAAATGTCCGTAGCTCTGCACCGGCGCCATCATCAGGAATCGATAGCCCTCCTTGACGATGCGCTCGGCGTTGCCGGTCTCGACATGCGGATGGCCGACCACGACGTTGTGCTTCTTGCAGGTGTCGACGATGCGCTTCATCCACTCCAACACGACCTTGTGCTCGTACTGGCGCGGATAGCCGAGCTCCTGCGAGAGGTCGCCTTCGCCGATCAGGATCGCGCCGATGCCCGGCACATCTTTAAGCATGTCGTCGAGGTTCTCAACGCCGCGGGTGTCCTCGATCTGGAGGATGCAGAAAATCTCGCCCTGCGGGTTGAGCGGCCACACGTCGGCCTTCTGGTAATACTCCTGCTGGCCGATCCCCCAGTAGCGGGCGGCCGCGGTCGGGCCGTCGCCGCGGATGCCCGGCGGTTCATAGAGCGGCGCGTTCTTCAGGCGCGGATAACGGCAGGCGCCGACGGCGTTCGCGGCCTCGGCCACCGTCGAGATATGCGGGAACACGATGCCGTAACAGCCGATGTCGAGCGCCTGCTTGGCCTGCCACTGCGCCATCTCGACGCCGTTGACCGGGATGCGGACGAGGGGATTGACCGGCGGCACCAGGCCCGCCTTGGCGATCTGCGCGCGGTTGAGCATGTATTGCAGGCAGTCGCGCAGCAGCCGGCCGTCCCACGGGTTGTGCTCCATCTCGAACACGCAGCCGTCGAACTTCGACGTGCTCATGGCGATCGCGGAGTTGATCTCGGCCGGCGCAAAGCAGGTCAGCGCATGCTGGCCCGCTTCCAGCGCACGGATGATGTTGTTCAGACGCGGCAGATCGGCCATTTCTTGAAATCTCCCTGAATTCGGAAAGTATCCTAGACGATCTGCGATGCGACTGGAAACATTGCCACGCATGCAGCGCGAGTCCCTCTCCCCTCTGGGGAGAGGGTTGGGGTGAGGGGGCTCCCGCGTCCAAACGTAAGATCGGACTCGCCAAGCGCTTGCGGCGCGGTCAGACCGACGCGGAACGGACGCTTTGGTTCCAACTGCGTGATCGCCGTCTTAACGATTGGAAATTCAAGCGACAGGTACAAATCGACAAATACATTGTCGACTTTATCTGCGCTGAAACGCGGCTAATTATCGAACTCGATGGCGGTCAGCACGCAGCTAGCAGCGAGTATGACGCAGTACGGACGAAGGTCCTGGAGGCGATGGGCTATCTGGTTCTTCGCTTTTGGAACAACGACGTATTGCAAAACATAGACGGCGTGCTTGAAAGCGTCGTTGATACAGTCAACCAACGGGCGGCGGTAACCCCCTCACCCTAACCCTCTCCCCAATGCGGAGAGGGAACAGGATCGCGTAGATGTCTTTGTCGCTGCCCCAATCAATGATCGAACAGAAGCTGCGCCAGGCGGCGGCGGAGCGCATTCTGGTGCTCGACGGCGCCATGGGGACGATGATCCAGCAACTCAAACTGGACGAGAGCGGCTATCGCGGCGCGCGCTTCGCCGACTGGCAGCGCGACGTGCGCGGCAACAACGATCTGTTGATCCTCAGCCAGCCCGACGCTATCCGCGACATTCATCTGCAATATTTCCGCGCCGGCGCCGACATCGTCGAGACCAACACTTTTTCCTCCACCGTGATCGCGCAGGCGGATTACGGCATGGAGGCGCTGGCGTATGAATTGAACGTGCAGGGCGCCAAACTGGCGAAAGAAGCGGCGAAACTCGCCGAGGCCGAGGACGGCCGTCCGCGTTTCGTCGCCGGCGCGCTCGGCCCGACCAATCGCACTGCCTCGATCTCGCCCGACGTCGGCAATCCCGGCTTCCGCGCCATCACCTTCGATGAGTTGCGCGTGGCTTATGGCGAGCAGGTGCGCGGCTTGCTCGACGGCGGGGCCGACATATTGTTGATTGAGACTATCTTCGACACACTCAATGCCAAGGCGGCGATTTACGCCATCGCGGAAATTACCGAAGAGCGCGGCATTCAGGTGCCGCTGATGATTTCCGGCACCATCACCGATCTCTCCGGCCGGCTGCTCTCCGGCCAGACGCCGGAAGCGTTCTGGAATTCCGTGCGCCATGCGACGCCGATGTCGATCGGGCTCAACTGCGCGCTCGGCGCCAAGGAAATGCGCGCGCATGTGGACGAGCTCGGCCGCGTCGCCGACACGCTGGTCTGCGCCTATCCGAATGCCGGGCTGCCGAATGAGTTTGGTCATTATGATGAGACGCCCGAATATATGTCGAGCCTGATGGGCGAATTCGCCGCGTCGGGACTGGTCAATATCGTCGGCGGCTGCTGCGGCACCACGCCGGAGCATATCCGCGCCATCGCCGACGCGGTCGCCGGGAAAGCGCCGCGCGCGATACCCGACGTGCCGCCAATGCTGCGGCTGTCGGGCCTGGAGCCGTTCACGCTGACGCCGGAAATTCCCTTCGTCAACGTCGGCGAGCGCACCAACGTCACCGGTTCGGCGAAATTCCGCAAGCTCATCACCAACGGGGAATTCCCGGCAGCGCTCGACATCGCCCGCGATCAGGTTGCCAACGGCGCGCAGATCATCGACGTCAACATGGACGAGGGCCTGCTGGATTCCGAAGCGGCGATGGTGAATTTCCTGCATCTCGTCGCGTCGGAGCCGGACATTTCCCGCGTGCCGGTGATGGTGGATTCCTCGAAATTCCACATCATCGAGGCCGGGCTGAAATGCATTCAGGGCAAGCCGGTGGTGAATTCGATCTCGCTGAAGGAAGGCGAGGAGGCTTTCGTCGCGCATGCCAATAT
>JAXDOR010000158.1:0-2682 GCA_034668825.1 Alphaproteobacteria bacterium
ATCGAGCGTCCCGGCGTTGGCGACGTCACGCGCGGGCAATTGCGCGACGTGAAGGGCGCGGACAGCCTCTACTTCACCATGCTCAACGGCAACAAGCGCTCGATCACCATCGATTCCAAGCATCCGACGGGCAAGGAAATCATCGAGCGGCTGATCAAGCATTGCGACGTGCTGGTGGAGAATTTCGCGCCCGGCGCGCTCGACCGCATGGGCTTCACCTGGGAGCACATCCATAAGCTCAATCCGCGTATGGTCGTCGCCTCGGTGAAAGGTTTTGGTCCCGGGCCTTATGAGGACTGCAAGGTCTACGAAAACGTCGCGCAATGCGCGGGCGGCTCGGCCTCCACCACCGGCTTCCGCGACGGCCCGCCGCTGGTCACCGGCGCGCAGATCGGCGACAGCGGCACCGGACTGCATCTCGCCTTCGGCATTGTCGCAGCGCTTTATCAGCGCGCGCGCACCGGCCGCGGCCAGAAGGTGCTCGCCGCCATGCAGGACGGCGTTTTGAATCTCGCCCGCGTCAAGTTGCGCGATCAGCAGCGGCTCGCGCATGGCCCGCTCACCGAATACAGCCAATACGGCGAAGGCATTCCCTTCGGCAAAGCGGTGCCGCGCGCCGGCAACGACTCCGGCGGCGGCCAGCCCGGCTGGATCCTCAAATGCAAAGGCTGGGAGAACGATCCCGACGCTTACGTCTATTTCATCACGCAAGCGCCGGTATGGGAGGCGATCTGCGATCTCATCGGCAAGCCGGAATGGAAAACCGATCCGGATTACGCCAAGCCGCCGGCACGCTTGCCGCGGCTCAAGCATATCTTCGCCACCATCGAGGAATGGACCAAGACCAAGACCAAGTTCGAGGTCATGGAAATCTGCAACACGGTCGATATTCCTGTGGGCCCGATCCTATCGATGAAGGAGATCGCCGAGGAAAAATCGCTGCGCGATACCGGAACGGTGGTGGAAGTCGATCATCCTACCCGCGGCAAATATCTCACCGTCGGCAATCCGGTGAAGATGTCGGATTCGATTACCGAAGTGGAACGCTCGCCGCTGCTCGGCGAGCACACCGATGAGGTGCTGAAGAAGGAGCTCGGCTATTCCGACAAGGAGATCGCCGAGATCAAGGCTTCCGGCGCGGTGACGCCGCCGGAGAAGGGTGCCAAGGCCGAAGCGGCGTGACAATAACTGTCGTCCCCGCGAAAGCGGGGATCCATACGCCGTGCGCTTCGATAGGACACGGAGTATGGGTCCCGGCTCTCGCTCCGCTCGGCCGGGACGACAGATGAGAGCTTGGGAGAGGTAAGTACGATGCGTATCGTAGTCCACGGCCAGCAGGCCTTCGGCAAGGCGGTGCTGGAAGCGCTGCTCAAGCGCGGCGAGAATGTCGTCGCCGTTTACGCCGCGCCCGAAAAGGAGGGCGCCAAGGCCGACCCGCTGAAGGAAGCAGCGCTTGCCGCCAATCTTCCGGTCTATCAGCCCGCTTCCTACAAGGACCCGAAGGTCTGGGAAGAATTCCGCGCGCTGAAGCCCGACCTCCAGGTGATGGCTTTCGTCACGCTGTTCGTGCCGGAAGAATTCTTGAACATCCCGACCAAGGGCTCGATCCAATATCATCCCTCGCTGCTGCCGGCTTATCGCGGTGCCAGCGCCATCAACTGGCCGATCATCAAGGGCGAGAAAGAAACCGGGCTTTCGATTTTCTGGCCGGACAACGGTCTCGATACCGGCGACGTGCTGCTGCAGAAGAAAACCGCCATCAGCAACACCGACACGCTCGGCACGGTTTATTTCGACCGCCTGTTCCCCCTCGGCGTCGAGGCGATGCTGGAAGCGGTCGACTTGGTGAAGGCGGGTAAAGCGCCGCGCATCAAGCAGGATGAATCCCTCGCGACCTACGAAGGCAAATGCGGCCCCGGCAACGCCAAGATCGATTGGGGCAAGCCTTGGGAGCAGATCGACCGCCTGATCCGCGGCTGCAATCCGGCGCCCGGCGCCTGGTGCACGCTCGACGGCAAGACGCTGAAGATTTTCGACGCCAAGCCGCTGCCGGCGAAAGATCCCAAAGGCATCGCCGGTAAGCTCGGCGAGATCGTCGCGGTCGACGATAACGGCTTCACCGTTGTCTGCGCCGATGGACGCTTCAAGGTTACGCGCGTGCAGCCCGCCGACGGCAAAAAGCTCGACGCCGGGGAGTGGGCCAAGGCCGCCAATCTCGCGGCCGGCGCGAGGTTCACATGATTATCTTTTGTCGTCCCCGCGAAGGCGGGGACCCATACGCCCTGCCTGCGCGGTTGACGACAAATGGCGCATCCTCACTGAGACAATACGGGTTATGGGTCCCCGCCTTCGCGGGGACGACAGCTAAATTGCCGAGCATCCCTCCAACACATTGCTAGTGGATACATCCCATGCCCGCCTCGCAGCACCAGTCACCGAAATCCGACATCGAAATTTCCCAGTCCGCCGAGAAGCGGCGCATCAATGATATCGCCAAGGAAAAGCTCGGCATCGCGCCGGAAAATCTCGAGCCTTACGGCCATTACAAGGCCAAGGTGTCGATGGATTTCGTCAAGTCCCTGGCCAGTAAGAAAAACGGCAAGCTGATCCTCGTCACCGCGATCTCGCCGACGCCCGCGGGCGAAGGCAAGACTACCACCACGGTCGGCCTCACCGACGCGC
>JAXDOR010000159.1:0-37275 GCA_034668825.1 Alphaproteobacteria bacterium
GCGCTGGTACGAGGAGCCGGTCGCGCCGGAGGACATCGCGGGCTACGTCGAGATGCGCGCCAAGCTCTCGATGCCGATCGCGGGCGGCGAGAACGAGCACACGCTGTTCGGATTCCGCGAGCTGCTCGGCGCTGGCGCGGTCGATGTCGCGCAGCCCGACATCGGTTCGTGCGGCGGCATCACGGCGGCGCGTCACATCATGGCGCTCGCGCAATCGCACGGCGTGCAGGTGAACCCGCACGTGTGGGGATCGGCGGTCGCGCAGGCCGCCTCGTTGCAGGTCATCGCCGCGGTGCCGGTCGCACACCACTCGCTCTACCCACAGGAGCCGGTGCTCGAGTACGACCGCTCCTCGCATCCGTTCCGCCAGCAGCTCGTGCGCGAGCCGATCGGGCTCACGGATGGCTTCGTGGAGATTCCCTCGAAGCCCGGACTCGGTATCGAGGTCGATCGCGCGACGATCGAGCGGTATCGCGTCAGCTAGCTTCGCTCACTCTCGCGACCCGCCCAAGCCCTTTGCGTAGGCCGGTCGCGGGGACGAGCGGAAGCAGAAAACAGCGAGCCTTACCGCGAGAACTTCTTGTACTTGATCCTATGCGGGATGGTTGAATCCACGCCGAGCCGGCGCTTCTTGTCTTCCTCGTAGTCCTGGAAGTTGCCCTCGAACCATTCGACGTGGCTGTCGCCCTCGAAGGCCAGCATGTGGGTCGCGATGCGGTCGAGGAACCAGCGGTCATGGCTGATGATCACGGCGCAGCCGGCGAAATCCTCCAGCGCCTCTTCCAGCGCGCGCAGCGTATCGACGTCGAGGTCGTTGGTTGGCTCGTCAAGCAGCAAGACGTTGGCGCCGGATTTCAGCATCTTGGCAAGGTGCACGCGATTGCGCTCGCCGCCCGAGAGCTGGCCGACCTTCTTCTGCTGATCGGAACCTTTGAAATTGAACGCCGACACATAAGCCCGGCTGTTCACTTCTCTTTTGCCAAGCAGGATGATGTCCTGGCCGTCGGAGATTTCTTCCCAGACGTTCTTTTTGCCATCGAGCGAGTCGCGCGACTGGTCGACATAGCCGAGCTGTACCGACTCGCCGACCTTGATGGTTCCCTTGTCCGGTTTCTCCTGGGCGGTGATCATGCGGAACAGCGTGGTCTTCCCCGCGCCGTTGGGGCCGATGATGCCGACGATGCCGCCCGGCGGCAGCTTGAAGGTGAGGTCGTCGATCAGCAGATTATCGCCATACCCTTTCTTGAGGCCCTCGAAGTCGACGACGTTCTGCCCGAGCCGCTCGGCAACGGGAATGACGATCTGCGCGGTCTGCGTCTGCTTATCCGCGGCCTTCTTCACCAGATCTTCGTAGCGCTGGTAGCGCGCCTTGGATTTCGCTTGCCGCGCCTTCGGCGATGACGCGATCCATTCCTGCTCGCGTTCCAGCGTGCGCTGGCGCGCTTCCTCTTCCCGTCCCTCTTGCAACAGCCGTTTCTGCTTTTGCCCAAGCCAGGCGGAATAGTTGCCCTCGTAAGGGATGCCGCGGCCACGATCGAGCTCGAGTATCCAGCCGGTGACATTGTCGAGGAAGTAGCGATCATGGGTGACGATCAGGATGGCACCGGGATAGTTGCGCAGATGGCCTTCCAGCCAATTGACGGATTCGGCGTCGAGATGATTGGTCGGCTCGTCGAGCAACAATAATTCGGGCTGACTGAGAAGCAGTTTGCATAAGGCCACGCGTCGCCTTTCACCGCCGGAGAGCTTCGACACATCGGCGTCGTCGGGCGGGCAGCGCAAAGCATCCATCGCCAGATCGACCTGGGAATCCAAATCCCACAGATTTTGACTGTCGATCTGGTCCTGCAACTTCGCCATCTCGTCGGCGGTTTCATCGGAGTAATTGGCGGCGATCTCATTGTAGCGATCGACCAGCGCCTTCTTCGCCGCCACGCCTTCCATCACATTCTCGCGCACGGATTTCTCCGCATCAAGCTGCGGCTCCTGTTCGAGATAGCCGACACGCGCGCCGTCGGCGACCCGAGCCTCGCCGGAATATTCCTTATCGATGCCGGCCATGATGCGCAGCAGCGTCGACTTGCCGGAGCCGTTGACGCCAAGCACGCCGATCTTGGCGTCGGGATAGAATTGCAGGTGGATATTTTCCAGCACCTTGCGGCCGGCCGGATAGGTCTTCGACAGACCCTGCATGTGATAGATGAATTGGCGGGCCATTACCCGTGTCCCTCTTGTGCGTTCGTTGATGGAAGTTGGCGCTGATGTAGCGATCCGGCCGCCAAAGAGCAAGCGAGACGCGGGAATCCGATCAGCTATAGATCGCGGAGACTTGGATGTGGCCGCTGCTGCGGATCACTTGCAGGGAAATGTCGTTGCCATGGCGACGGACCGAAAGATCGACGCTGGATTGCCCGAGCCGTAGATTACGCAAAATGACTTCATCGAGAAATTCCGGTAGCTGCGGGTTGCGGAGCCGGATTTCGTTTTTCGCAGGCTCGAATTCGAGTCCGAGCGACGCTTGCAGGAGAGCGAAAGGGGTGGCGCTCGCCCAGGCCTGCGGGGCACAGGCCACCGGATAGAGCGTGGGCCCCTGCCCGCGTCCACGCCGGAAGCCGCAGAACAATTCCGGCAGCCGCCGCAGGTCCATGTAGCTGGCTGCATCGAACATGCCCTTGAAAACGCGGTTGACCGCGGACTTCAAGCCATAGCGGGCGAAGCCGAGCGCAATCAGCGCATTGTCGTGCGGCCACACCGATCCGTTATGGTACGACATCGGATTGTATCGCGCCTCGGCGTTTGCCACCGTGCGGATGCCCCAGCCGCTGAAAAAATGCGGTTGCATCAGACCCTCGGCGACTTCCTTCGCCCGTTCCGACCGGACGATGCCAGTGAACAGTATCTGGCCCGCATTCGAGCTACGCACCGCGCAGGGTTGCTTTGCGCCATCAAGAGCAAGCGCATAGGTGCCGATCTCCGGGCACCAGAATTTTTCCTCGAACTGCATCGCCAAGCGTCGCGCCTGGACTTCCAGCGCGTCGGCGTCAGCGTCGCGCCCGATCAGACGGGCGCAATAGGCGGCGAGATGCTTGGCGGCGAATACGTAACCCTGGACCTCCGCCAACGCGATCGGCCCCGCCGCCAACGGGCCATCGGCATGGAAGACTGCGTCATAGGAATCCTTCCATCCTTGATTAGCCAGCCCCTGTTCCGTCATCCGGTAATATTCGACAAAACCGTCGCGGTCCGGATCGCCAGGACCATCAATCCAGGCCAGCGCCGCCTGGATATTGGGCCAAAGTTCGAGCAGAGTTTTCGTGTCGCCGGTGCGCTGGACATAGAGGCCCGCGAGCCAGACAAAAAGCGGGGTGGAGTCGACGCTGCCATAATAGAGTCCGAACGGAACTTCACGGCGCGCCGCCATCTCGCCGCTGCGCATCTCGTGCAGAATCTTGCCGGGCTGCGCATCGGCAAGCGGATCGTCGGTTTTGGCCTGATAAGCAGCGAGCCGCTTCAACACGCCCTTGGCAATGCTTGGATCGCACCACAACATCTCCATCGCCGTGATCAGGCCGTCGCGGCCAAATGTCGTCGAATACCAAGGAATCCCCGCATAGGGGTACGGGCCCTCCGGCGTATTGGTCATCAGCATGTAGAGATCGGCGGTCGAACGGCACAGCACCTGATTGAACACCTCGTTCGACGTCTCAATGGTGGCGGTGCCGCGCGTAGACGCCTTGATGGCGCGGAAGGCGGCATGCATGCCCCGTAGGAACGGCGTAGACTGCTGCTCGGAGCCATCGCATTCCACCAGCACGAACAGGGCCTGGCGTTGGCCAGGCGCGAGGTCGAGGCTGTAGGACGCGACGGTAGCGCCAATATTGCTCGGCGCGGGATCGAACGAAACCCTGGTCCGCCGCAGCTTGCCGTCCAAACCCTCGTAGCCCAGCGTCACGGATCGGTCATCGATGATCGTGGGGCGCATCAGGCCGCGCCGCTCGCGCCGTATGCCACGCACCTCGAAAAGATCGGCGAAGTCATTGGCGTAAGAGAGCGCCAGGTTGATGGTAATCAGCCGCTCGCCGTGATTCTGAATGCCGAGCCGCTGATAGGCGATGCCGCGCCAAAGGAAGATGGTGCGGATGATGTGCACCGTATCCTTCGGCAGCACCAGTTTTCCATCGAAGTAAATGTCGGGATTGGTCAGATCCACCGTGAGCACTGAATTGTCGTCGCGAACGTTGGAACCGAGCAGCAACGGTTGCATGCCGTTAAACAACAATTCCAGGCGGGATATGTAGCGGGTGTCGGCGTGGAAGACGCCGTCGGGTCCCCCGGTGGAGGCACCGATGTCGCCGTGCGCATCGAGCACGGCAAAAGTATCGCCGTGCTTCAGCGTGCGACGAGGCCGGGAGGAAGACCCAGTTGCCGGAATGTAGAAGGGAGTTTCGGCAATCGCCTCGACGGCGAGCGCCGCCGCGGCCGAAACATCATGCGTCAACGTAGGGCCTCGAAATAACTGGGTTCAAGTCTGGGGCGATGCCAACAACTTCCACTTCATGTTCCACATGATGAGAGCGCTTGAGCAAAGAGTCATAGAGGTGCAAATAATCGCGAGCCATGCGTGTGGCGGAAAAACGCTCCTCGAAACGCCGCCGGACTTGGCGTCGATCCAACGAAAGGACGCGCGGCAGCGTGCTGATAGCCTGTTCCATATCATCAACAATTAATCCGGTGACGCCATCTTCGATGATTTCAGGCACCGAGCCCCGCCTGAAGGCCAGAACCGGAGTGCCGCATGCCATAGCTTCGATCATCGACAAGCCGAACGGCTCCGGCCAATCCACCGGAAACAGCAAGGCGAGCGCTTCCCCCAAAAACCCGGATTTTTGCGCCTCGTTAATCTCGCCGATGAACTCCACGCCAGGGCCATCCAGGAGCGGCGCAATCACTTCCCGGAAATAAGATTCATCCGCCTTATCGACCTTTGCCGCAATCTTCAGCGGGATGCCAAGGGCACGGGCAATCTCGATCGCGCGATCTGGCCGCTTTTCCTGCGAGATGCGACCAAGGAAGGCGACATAGCCGCCGCGTGGATTGAAGATCGGCTTATGCAGGTTAGTCGGCAATCCATGGTGAATAGTGGCGGCGAAATTCGCCTTTGGAATCGGACGCCGCTGGTCGTTTGAAATGGATACCAGGGGCATGTCGTTAAAGCCGACATAGAGCGGCTTGAGATCCGGCAAGTCCTGTCGGCCATGCAGGGTGGTCACTGTACGGTTGGCCATATGACGAAACAGCGGAAAGTGGAACTGGTCGATATGGAAATGCAGGATATCGAACTCGTCCGCCCGCTGCCGCACCCGGTCAAGCATGAGCATGTAATACGGGATTACGTCTCGGACATTTGGGTCGAGCCGCAGCGCCTTCGGCACACATCCGACAAGCTTCGCGGAGGTTATTGAATCGGCACTGGCAAATAGAGTTACGTCGTGATCCTGGCGCACCAGTTCTTCGGTCAGGTAAGAAACGATCCGTTCAGTCCCGCCGTAAAGCCGAGGGGGAATACTTTCCATAAGGGGGGCAATCTGCGCGATTTTCATTCTTCTTTCCTCACGGCGGCCCCGTCATCAACGGGTCGATGGGTAATAAAGTTCCGGCACCGGTGTAGTTACTTGCCGGTGCGCATAGAATCGCTGCCATCTGCTGATGAACCGCCACGGTAGCATTTTAGAAAGGCTGAGTCTCACTCGTGTCGACTTGTCTACCAGCCGTTAACGGATCAACGACCATGATGATGCTGGCGCTTCTCGCGATCAAAGAAGCGACGGAACTTCGGCCCAGCGTGGAGGGCGCAGCATCATGGTTCGGGTCAGAATGGCCAGATCGGCTCTCGCCGACGTGCCCAATCCGGCGGCATCGATTGGCAAATGGGTGCGTGACATGACGCGCGACCTGTTCGACCCCTACCAGCCGGAATTGCATTATATGCGCGGTCCCGGGCCTAAGTGGCGTGAGAAGCACGGCCAAAGGCCCGCTTCCGATATACGTGACTTTGCTGCCCACCAGGTCTGCCAAACCCGCAGTTGATCGCAAGCGCACTCGCAGCCAACGCAGCTCATAATCGATCTCGTTAGCGCAGCGCCCTCTTGCCGGCCAAGCGCAGCTATGGTCAGACAGCCGACCTGAAATTTGGCTGAGAGACCCATGCGATACCGCGGCGCCATTCTCGACGACTACCACAATGTCGCATTGCACCTGGCGGACTGGTCGGAAATTTCCGAGGTCGACTTCAGGGTATTCAATAAACCGCTTGGAAGCAGCGAGCAGGTAATCAAGGCGCTTCAAGGCATTGCTGTCGTTTGCCTGATGCGCGAACGCACCCTCATGTCCCGCGAGGTGATTGAGGCGCTGCCCGACCTGAAACTCATTGTAACTGGCGGCATGCGCAATGCGGCCATCGACATCGAAGCAGCTGCCGCGCGTAACATTGTGGTTTGCGGCACCGAGTCCATTGGCTACACGACCGCCGAACTGACCTTAGGGCTAATGCTCGAACTCTCGCGCCGCGTCGGCTTCGAGGATGCCCAACTCAAGGCGGGCGTTCCGTGGCAGACGACGTTGGGAACCGGGCTTTCGGGCCGCACATTAGGAATCATCGGGCTCGGCAAATTGGGGGGCCGGGTGGCCAAGATCGCTCGCGCCTTCGAAATGAAGGTGGTGGCCTGGAGCCAGAACCTTACCGAGGAAAGATGCCGCGAAGCTGGCGCCACGTTGGTGACCAAAGAGGAACTGCTCCAGCAGTCGGATTTTGTGACGCTGCACGTGCAACTCAGCCCGCGTACGGAGCGGATGATTGGGGCGGCGGAACTGGCGCTGATGAAGCCAAGCGCCCACCTGATCAATACCTCGCGTGGGCAAGTGGTCGACGAATCCGCTTTGCTGTCCGCACTTCGCGAGAAAAAAATTGCCGGCGCCGGCATCGATGTCTACGACATCGAGCCGCTGCCGCTGGATCACCCTTTTCGCAAGCTTACCAACGCCGTGACCACGCCGCATCTCGGCTATGCGACGCTCGACAATTTCAAGTTTTTCTACCCGCGTATGGTCAAGGACATCCGCGCTTGGCTGGATGGCAGACCAATCAATGTGATGACGGCTTAAGGCTTAGCTCAGGTGACCGCCGCACTAACGATCTGCGCCAGCACCCGCTCCCGTCCGCTCCACGAACGGCATTGCTTGAGCTCGGCCGAAAAACGCCGCAGCGCCCCGTTTTCGAAGGCCGCGAAGATGGTGTCGTGGACATAGCTCTTTCGGCACACCGTCGCCGTATTGGAAAGCTCCTCGGCAGCGGTGCGCACCGCTTCGAGTATTTGCCGGCGGCGCAAGCGTTCGCTTTTTGCCGGCGCAATGTGAGCAAGTGCTTCCAAAACCGATGTGGAAGCCATCAAGGTGCGAAAATCCTTCAGCGAAATGCGCACGCCGGCGGTCGCATGTAGAAACTCATTGACGTCCCGCCTGCGGACCAGGTGAGCCGCGCCGGTTTCGTCGCGATATTGGAACAGACGCCGCCCCGGTAATTGGCGAAGGATGTCGATCGCCGCCGCCAGGCGGCGGCTGCGAATTTCACGATGCACCGCCTGACCGCCCTTGCCCCGAAAGGTCAAGGTGACGGTGTCGCGCTTGATGCTGACGTTTGATTTAAGAAGGGTCGCCGCGCCGCGCGTGCCATGTGCGCGGGCATAGGTTTCGCTTCCAGGGCGGATCGCGCTGCGTGCAACCAATTCTATGATGGTGGCGAGGACGAATTCTCGGGTCGGCTCGCCGACGGCGAGATGCTTACTCACACAGCGGCGGATGCGCGGCAGGGTTTGCACAAGGGCAACAAGACGGCGCGCCTTGTGCCGCTCGCGCACCTTTTGCCAGTCCGGATGATAGCGGTATTGCAGGCGTCCGGCTGCATCCCGCCCGACCGCTTGCAGATGCGCCTTGGAATCCTCCGCAAAAAGCACTTCCTCATACGCAGGCGGTACAGCAAGGGATTTCAGACGCTGGAGTGTCGTCGCGTCGCGTACGACTTTGCCGCTCGGTCCGACATAGCAAAATCCTGATCCATTGCGGCGACGGCGAATGGACAAATCATTCGGCGCGGTGCGGCGAAGGCCCGGCGGCATACGGGTGATCGCAAGACGTACTTCTGCCGCTAGAGGAGCAGAATCGAATGACAAAGCCTCGGCCATCGCGCAGCCTCATCTGCTCCCCGGCGCTAAAATCGCAGGGCTCAAAGCAGGATGTAAACTGGGATGAAGCGGCTGAGTTCCGAAGCGCTACCGCGCTTCGGCCGTGCTCGGTGGCTTGGCCGCTTGGGCCGTTGCCGGCGGCTTGCCGGGGAGTACCACCACGCGCGTGCCGACCTGTACGCGCTGGTAAAGATCCGCGATATCGTCGTTGACGAGCCGCACGCAGCCCGACGACACGAACGAGCCGATCGTGGAGGGCTGGTTGGTGCCATGGATACGGTAGAGCGTCTTGCCCAGATAAAGCGCGCGCGCGCCGAGCGGGTTGCCTTCACCGCCGGCCATGAAGCGCGGCAGATAGGGCTGGCGCTCGATCATTTCCTCGGGCGGATGCCAATCCGGCCATTCGGCCATGCGGGATACGCGTTCGGTCCCTGCCCAGGTAAAGCCATCGCGGCCGACGCCAATGCCGTAGCGCATGGCCTTGCCATTGCCGAGGACGAGATAAAGATAGGTATTTGGCGTATCGATGATGATAGTTCCGGCTGGTTCCTTGGTCTGATAATCGACCAGCGTGCGCCGGAACTGCGGTGGTAACTCCTTCGGCTGACCGGCTTCGGGCTGGTCCTCCGGGGGCAGCAAGCTCATGATTGAGGGTTCGCTGGCGCCAATGCCGGCAGGTGGCCGTAGCCCTGGATTGGCAGGTCCAACATCCCCGCGCTGGATTTCAGCGCCCGGGATGTGCCCGAAGGGTGCGGGCGCGCGCGCGGCGTTGTCATCGGGATAGATGAAGCCTGGCGGCGGAACGACGTAAGTCTCTTCATTCCCGGGGGCAGGCAGAGCCCGCCGGTCGATCCGGGCTTCCGGCTGCCGCTCCTGGCGATAAGGCGGGGAAATGACTGGTTCGTCCTGCTCGTCGTCGAACACCACCGGCGGAAGATTACGGTATGGCGGAGGCGGGACGTATCGCTCGGGATAGGGCGGATAATACTGCGCGGCCGCCTGCCCCCCCGGCAAGGCAAAGCCCACCACAAGCATGGCGAAGGCAGCGACAAGGCGCAGAAGCATTGGGGTCCCCCGTAAGGAGCGCATCACGGGGAAGGGCTTCGCGTAAGATGTAGGCACATTCAAGACAACAACACGGCAAGTTGGAGCGAGTTTCTGGATTCGGCCGAATTTCCGTCGGCGGCGAAGGCCTCAATGTGCTGCAAAGCGGCTAATGAATAGTTTCCAAGGAGGCCAGACGGGCGGCAGCCCTTGCCGGCTACGAATTGTCAACGGGAACTCCGGGCGCTAGTTTGCTAGCAAGGACGAGCAACTGCGGAACGTTGCTCCAATCGGCCGGGACACGAACCTATGCTTCGATCAGCTCCTGGCATTTACGTTGGGCTCGGCTTCACCGCGCAATTGCTTCTGTTAGCCGCCGGTCCCACGCAGGCGCAACCCTTCCCCAATCATCTGGTGCGCATTATCGTCCCATTCGCCGCGGGCGGCTTGAACGACACCGCCGCCAGGCTCATTCAGCCATATCTGGAAAAAGCGCTGGGCCAGACCGTCATTGTCGAGAACCGCCCGGCCGCGAGCGGTGTTGTTGGTGCCGACGCGGTAGCCAAGGCGGCCCCCGATGGCCATACCCTGCTCATGGTCGCGTCCTCCTACACGGTGCTGCCAGCAACGACCGCCGCCCTGCCCTACGATTCCGAGCGCGATTTCGCCCCAATCGCGTTGGTCGGCAAAAACCCATTGCTGTTCATCGTCAACGCGAAAGTTCCGGCGAAAACGCTCGGCGAGTTCGTCGCGCTGGCCAAATCGAGCCCTGGCAAATTCAATTACGCGACCCCGGGAGCGGCAACCCAGACACGGCTGGTCGCGGAACTGTGGAGCCTGCGCGCCGGCATTAAGATGCAACACATCCCCTATCGCGGTGGTGCGCCAGCCATTCAGTCCGTCGTCGCCGGAGATACCGAATTCACGGTAATCTCGCCGCTGGTATCTTTGCCGCAGATCGAGGCGGGCAATTTGAAGGCGCTGGCCGTCGGCAGTCTTGCGCGCGATCCGCAGTTACCTAATGTGCCGACAGCCGCGGAGTCTGGTTTCCCCGGCTTCGAGGCGATCCAGTGGGTTGGCCTGCTCACCACCGCGGGCACGCCGAAGGATGCCGTCGATCGTCTCAATGCGGAGGTGAACAAAGCCCTCAAGGATCCCGACCTGATTGCCAAACTGGCGCAGCAGGGCATGTCGCCGGCCGGCGGCACCTCGGCCGAATTCCAAACTTTGATCGCGACCGAGATCAAGAACTGGAAAGAAGCCGCACGCGCGGCGGACATCAAACCCGAGTGAACTCCGAGCTCGATATAGCCATCGTCGGCGGAGGGATTTGCGGGTTGGCACTCGCACTTAACCTGCATTCGCGCGGGATATCCTGTCGGATCTACGAGCGGGCTCCGGAGCTTAAGGAACTCGGCGTCGGCATTACCCTTTTGCCGCATGCGATGCGGGAATTCACAGCGCTCGGCGTTGGTGAGGAATTGCTCGCGGCCGGGATCGAGAACAAGGAGAGTTGTTTCTTCAATCGTTTCGGGCAACTTATTTACAAGGAGCCACGCGGAAAATTCGCTGGCTATCAATATCCCGAGATTGGCATCCACCGCGGCCGCCTGCATATGATCTTGTATCAGGCGGCGCGTCAGCGGCTGGGCGCCGACCGGATCAGGACGAACCATGAATGTGTCGGTGTCGAACAGAACGATGACGGCGCCACACCGCGGTTCAAAGAGACGTCATCGGGCCGCATGCTTGATGCAGAGCCCGCCAACGCGGTCATCGCCTGCGACGGCATCAATTCGATCATCCGTAAGCAGTTTTATCCCGACGACAAGATTGCCTTTGCCGGCATAAATACCTGGCGTGGGGTGACACGGCGTAAGCTGGTGCTGACCGGGCGCAGCTACATCCGCGTGGGATCTATCCTCACCGGCAAGATCGTCATCTATCCGATCATCGATGATGTGGATGGCGAAGGCCGCCAACTCATCAACTGGATGGCGGAGATCAAAGGCAGCACGTTTGAAAAGAACGATTGGAACCAGGCGGGAAAGCTGGAAGATTTCTTTTCTATTTATGAAAGTTGGCGCTTCGATTGGCTTGATGTCGCCGACCTCATCAAGAATGCCGATCAAATCCTCGAATATCCCATGGTTGACAAAGACCCGATCGAGCGCTGGACTTTTGGGCGCGTGACTCTTGCCGGCGACGCCGCGCATCCGATGTATCCACGCGGCTCAAATGGCGCGGCGCAAGCCGCAATCGATGCCCGCACATTAGCGGACTGCCTGCAGACAGAAGGCGATAGGCCGGCGGCGCTGCGGGCTTATGAAAATATCCGGCGGGATTTAACCGCTGAGGTGGTGCGCACCAATCGCGAACACCCACCGGATTTCATCAACATCAAAGTTGAAGAGTTGGTTGGAGACAGACCGTTCGAGAACCTCGACGATTACGTCACGCAAGATGAGCTGCGGGCGCTGTCGGAAAATTACCAGCGGATAGCCGGCTTTTCCGTCACAGACGTGGCGCGAAAATAACGTCCGCCTTTTATTGTTTTTCTTCCGGGCCGCCCTTCCAGCGTTTGACGATATTGGTCTCAATGCCAAACAGGTCGAGCAGGCGGCCCACGGTATGATTGATGACGTCGTCTAAAGTTTTCGGCCGATTATAGAAGGCTGGAACGACCGGCGCGATAATGGCGCCCATGTCGGACAAGGCAGCCATCGTCCGCAGATGTCCCGCATGGATCGGCGTCTCACGGAAGGCGAGCACCAGCCGGCGGCGCTCCTTGAGCACTACGTCCGCAGCCCGCGACAATAGCGTGCCCGTTGTGCCCGCTGCGATCTCGCTCATTGAGCGCACCGAACAGGGCGCGATGACCATGCCCATGGTCGAGAAGGAACCGGACGAGATTGACGCCCCGATGTCAGAGATCGCATGGAAATGCGACGCCATTGCCCGCACCTCCTTCGGCTTGAGGTCCGTCTCGTAAACGAGCGTCAACTCCGCCGACTTGCTCATGACGAGATGCGTCTCCACCTTCGCATCGCGCAGAACCTGCAGCATCCGAATGCCATAGATGACACCGGACGCGCCGGAGATGCCCACGATGAGCCGCTTCGGTGACTTCATGGTTGTCGGCGCTCTCTCGTTTGCGGGGTCGGTTCGGCGATCATGATGTTGTGCTCAAGCCTTGGGAAGCTTGGCGAAGGCAGCGAGCAACGTATCGACCGGCGCTTTCGGAAAGCGGCGTGTCGTACTCCTCTCATAGGCGCCTATGTTTGAGCGCGCAGCCTCGTCCGCTGATGCCGCCGGCTCGCCTAACAATTTGAGCCGCGCGAGATCATATAAGGCTTCCTGCTGCAACCGCTCCGATTCCAACTCCAAGGCTTGGACTTTCGTGCGAAACACTTCGGAAGCACCCGGTTCAATCAAGCCAGGCGAGGCTTTCAACGCCCGCCGCAAAGCGCGCAAGGGGACGATCACCGTCTGGCGCCAATCGGAGATCCGGCGATCCGCCTCTTCCACGACGGCGGGAGACAACTGCCGATGCTGCGACGCATTCCACAGCAAGAAGAACAGTAGATTAACGTCGACGTCGGCCTCGTCCTGAAGCCTGACGCAGGCTGCAGCGACCTCGGGCACGCGATAAAAACCTAAGGAAAACTGCCAGAATGGCGATCCCGGCGATGGCGCTGTGGTTGGGGTTTCGGTCATGTTGGAATTTACCAATGCTATCTTGGTCTCGATCCTAAGCCTAGTAACGCAAGATCGTTAACGCCTCCCATAAAGCAGTCAACGACCGGCAGAGGACAACACCGCTGACAATAGCGTCCCTCCATAGGTGGCTGCGGCGCGCGGCTCCATCGTCGCGGCCGAACGCATGAACTCCTTCACCGCCAAGAGGGCGTCGCGGGAGCGAGTGATCAGTGTCGCCGACAATTGCTTCGCGGCGGCCTCAAGCTCGCCTAACGGCACAACTGAACTGGCCATGCCAAGCTGATGCGCCATTCGCGCGTCAATTTCAGTGCCAGTATATACCATCCACGCCAACGCCTTTTTTTGCACGCGGGACATCATCGCTGACATGGCGAGCGTCGGCGGGAGATCCTTTTCCAATTCCGGTAGACGGAAACGCGCGTTATCGGCCGCAATGGTGATATCGCAAGCGGTAGCAAGCGCGCAGCCGAAGCCGAAAGCCTCCCCCTGCACTGCCCCGATGACCGGCTGCGGCGCACTGGCCACCGCATCGAAGACATTGAGAATGGGCTGAAGAACATTGTCGCGCAGCGCCATGGCGCTAGGCGGCGGGCCGTCCTTGGATTCGCGGCCGCGGCAAAAGTCGCTGCCGGTGGAGCGCAGAAGGATCACCTTGGCATCGCTTTCGCCGGCACCGCGCAAGGCCGCGCCGAGCGCCCGGATCATCTCCATCGTAAGAACATTGCCTTCGGCGGGCCGGTCTACGGTGATAGTGGCAACTAGACCTTCACGACCGATACGAACCAAATCCGTCATATTGGGAATCCCAGCACGCGTTTCGATGAGCTAACAGTGAACGTCGCAGGCACGTCAATCAAGGCCACAGCCTATGGTGCGGCGTGTATCATTAGTCGCAAGGTAGTCTTGTTGCAATTCGCCATGCCAAGTGTTGACTAGCCGCGTTTCCCGGCGGATTGCTGGATCGTCGCTCCGCACTGGGTTTGGTTACGGCATGGACCTTTATCCCTTCGCACGCCCTCTGTTGCGCTGCCTCGATCCAGAGGCTGCGCACCGCATGACGATCGGCGCACTCAAGCTCGGGCTTGGCGGCAGCGAAGCAAAAAAGGCGGACGATCCGATTCTCGGCTGCCACGTTTTTGGGCTCTCCTTTGCCAACCCCATTGGCCTCGCCGCCGGCTTCGACAAGGATGCGGAAGTCACCGATGCCATGCTGGCGCTCGGCTTTGGCTTCGTAGAAGCTGGCACGGTGACCCCGCGCCCGCAGCCTGGGAACAGCGGCAAGCGGCTCTATCGGCTTGATGAAGACGAAGCCGTCATCAATCGTTTCGGTTTCAATAGCCGAGGCGTCGCCGCCTTCGCCAAGAACCTCTCGGAGCGTAAGCGGAGCGGCCGTGGCATCGGCCTGGTCGGCGCCAACGTCGGAAAAAATCGGGATACCGTAGACGCTGCGGCGGATTACGCGGCCGGCGTCGAGGCAGTGTGCGGGTTCGCGGACTATCTCGTCGTCAATCTGTCGTCGCCCAACACGCCGGGGCTGCGCGCCTTGCAGGCGCGCGCGCAGATTGAGGACCTGCTGCTGCGGGTCCTGGAAGCACGCCACCGCTCGGCGCCGGATCCAAAACTGCCGCCGCTCTTGGCCAAGGTGGGCCCCGACCTCACCGACGACGAACTGCGCGACATTGCCGAGGTGGCGGTGAAGACCGGCATCGATGGTCTTATCATCGGTAACACCACGATCGACCGCCCGGCGCATTTGCGCAGTGCCGACCGCAACGCTCCCGGCGGGTTGTCGGGCCGCCCCTTGATGGCGCCGTCAACCGCCTGCCTCGCCACCATGTATCGCTATACTGAAGGACGGCTTCCGATCATCGGCTGCGGCGGCGTCGCCGGTGGCGCCGACGCTTATGCCAAGATCCGCGCAGGTTCATCGCTGGTGCAGCTTTATTCCGCGCTGGTTTTTCACGGCCCCAAACTTGCCGGAAATATCAAGCACGATCTTGCTGCACGGCTTCGCGCCGACGGTTTTTCTTCGATTGCCGAGGCGGTCGGCGCCGATCACAGGTAATCTCTGGATGGAAAATGGAAATTCCGGTCTGCTTGGCGGCACCGACGATGACGCGGTGATCCTGGTTGATGCCAATGATGCATCGCTTGGCACGGCGCCCAAGCTCGAAGCGCACCGACGCGGCCTCAAGCATCGCGCCGTCTCGGCTCTGGTACGCAATTCGGAGGGGCTTCTGCTGCTGCAACAGCGCGCCGCCGGAAAATATCATTCGGCGGGGCAATGGACCAATGCGTGTTGCAGTCATCCCCGTCTAGGCGAAAGCACGCTTGCGGCAGTACATCGCCGTCTTGCCGAGGAAATGGGCGTACACTGCGCGCTAGAGCCGCTGTTCAAAGCGAGCTATCGCAGCGCGGTATCCAACGAACTTGTCGAGGATGAAATCGTGCATGTTTTCGGCGGTATTCACGATGGGCCGGTCGCCCCCGACCCGGCTGAGGTCAGCGCATGGAAATGGCTTTCGCTACCCGACATCATCGCCGAGCAGCGCCGGCAGCCCGATGCTTACACGGTTTGGTTTCTGCACTACGTCCGGAACTACGGCGAGCAGATCGCGGATTGGCTACGCTAGGCTGTTACTCATTCATCCGGCGCAAAAACCAGGATACAGCCGCCGCACGGACCAGATTCGCCGCGCGTCGGAAGATAGACGTGATTATTTTTCAGGCTAACCTGGATGGAGTGGCTGCCGGTCCAGGTGGATATCTTTTGCAATAATGTATTGGTCTTGCCGTCAACGACTCCGAACGCAGGTCCGCCGGGATTGTTGTTGGCGGCAACATAATATTGGCCGAGCCTGGTATTGACCGCGGTAGTACCCGCGCCGCCGATGCCGGGGATATAAGCCACCACCTTGTCCGTTTGCACGTCAAAGACTGCCATCTGCGGGGGTAGTTTGGTGTCCTTTGCTCCAGCGGCGCACCCGATGAATATTTGCGAGCCCGATGTCACGACATGGCTGTGCGGATTGCAGTTCTCAATGACATGCATCTTCACGAGCTTGCCGGTATTCGGTTCGATTTCCGCCAGCCCACCTTTGCTCGATTCATGATCGAGTACGGGCACGTCGACATAGAAGGTCCCGCTCGGCGCGTAATAGGTTGCCCGCTCGAGGTGATCGGTTGCTTCCGGCAGGAGAAGTTTCGCCAGGATTTTATGATCCGGCTTCGCTGAAATCAGCGTGAGGAACGGAGGCTCATCGTTAGGATTGGCCACAATGACGATTTCGTCCTTCGGATTATAGGCCAGCTCGTTCGCACGCTTTTTGCCGCCGGTGGAGATGGTGTCGATAATCTTGTTGGTCTTGAGATCCACGACTTTGACCGTACTGTCACCGTCCGTGATCCACGCCTCGCGGCTATTGTTGACGGTCACGACGCTGTTGGGACCAAAAGTATCGCCACCGGTTTTGGTCACGCCGACAAATCCGGCAATGCGGGAGACAAATTTATCGGTCGCGGTATCGACGATCGTGACCGACTTGTTGGTTCTGTCGGTCAGGTAATAAAGGCCGGTCGCTTCGTCCACGAAGGCGGTGCTGAACTGATTGGACGGCTCCCCCGGCAGTTCGATCTTTCCGACCTGTTTGAGGCCTGCTGCGTTGGCCGTTCCCGTCACCAACAGCGTTGCCGCGGCGACGAATAAAGCCTTTGCTTGATACCGCATGTTTGCCCCCTAGGTCTGTCACTCAACCCCCGCCCGCATCAGGCGGAGATATCTTTTACTCCGTCCCGATGATCTGCTGGAGCCGGTCGGCGATGGGCTTTGGCGTCGCCACGATTTCCTCGACGATTTTTTGCAGTTCCTCACCCGGCACGGGGTTGATGTCGATGTTGCGCTTCTGCGCGTCCGCCAGCACGGCTGGATCTTTGATCATGGCGTTGAACGCATCGCGCAACGCCTTGACCCGCTCGGCGGGTACTCCCGGACTCGTGAAGATAGGCCGGCCAATCGTGGTCGGCGCCGATAACAGCTTCAGTACCTGGCGGTCCTCGTTGTTTTTGGCGAGATCCATCATCAGCGGAACATTGGGCAGGTCGGGCGCTTTGGTGAGGCCGATCTGGACGAGGATGTTGATCTTCTTGTCACGCAGCCAATCCGGCTTGGTCGATTTCCATGAGGCCCAAGCATTGGAGCCGCGGCCCGCGACTTCACCGCGTTCCATTGCTAGATTGATATCGTTGCCGCCAGGATAGCCAAGGACCACATGGAATTTGGTTCCGATCAGGGCATTCATCGCCTTGGGATATTGCGATGACGTGCTCCCGCCGGTCGCCCCCATGGGGATTTCCGTTTTCATGGCGTCCTCGATCGTCTTCACCGACGAGGTATTCCAAGTCACGGTTGTGTTATTGTCCGCGTTAGGATTGCCGATATAGAGCAGCTTCGAGGTATCGATCGTCAAGCTCGGGTCACCCATGGCCTGCGCGATCGAGAGCGACTGATCTGCGGTCGCCAGCGCCGTACCGTCTTTCGGCGCCACGGTGTAGATCCAGTTCGCCGCGGTGCGGCTGCCCGCGCCCGGCATGTTACGTGGCAGGATTTGCGGATTGCCGGGGATGAAGGCGCCAAGGTGCTGCGCGACGAAGCGCGCATAGAGGTCATAGCCGGCGCCCGGCGAGTAACCGATGATGAGGTCGATCCTTTTACCCTTATAAAATTCTTCTACCGACTGCTGAGCCGTAGCCGGCTGGACCAAACCTGCGAGGAGCGCGATGGTTGCAGCGGAAACTCCCATCAACCAACGGGAAAAACGCAGATTGTCCGACATTCGACTCTCCTTTACATCTGTCCCATTACTAGCGCTCAGCGCGCGATCGTTGCCGAGTCGACTAAGAAAATATCGCGACGGCGACCGGCTCATCAGGCAACACCCACTGTTTTTCTAGCCTAAAACGTGAGAAGTCAAACCTTCCGACATGAGGTGATAGATGCACTTTGACCAGCCTGAAGGAAAGCCCGACGACAAGATAGCCTGGGGCAGCGATGTCGCAGCTCAGATGCTGCGCCGCTTTGGCATTCCGTATGTGAGCCTCACTCCTGGCGCGAGCTATCGCGGGTTGCACGACAGCCTGGTGAATCATCTGGGCAACGAGCGCCCCGGAATGTTGCTCTGCCTGCATGAGGATCATGCCGTCGCCATCGCCCATGGCTATGCCAAAGTCACTGGCGAACCGATGGCCTGCGCCCTTCACAGCAATGTCGGCCTCATGCACGGCATGATGAGCATTTATAACGCGTGGTGCGACCGTGTTCCGATGCTCATCATCGGCGCGACGGGGCCGCTCGATAGCGCCAAGCGGCGGCCCTGGATCGACTGGATCCATACAACGCGCGACCAGGGCGCGCTCATCCGCTCCTTCGTCAAATGGGACGACCTGCCGTCTTCGCCCGATGCGCTGGTTGAGGGCATGACACGCGCCAATATCCTCACGCGCACGGCGCCGACAGCGCCCGTCTATATTTGCCTTGATGCCGAGCTTCAGGAATCGAAGTTGGAAAAGGAGCCGGAATGGCCGGATTTAGCGCGTTTCACGCAGCCGGCTCCAGCGCGTCCAGGCCGCTCAACCATCGATAAAACTGTCGCCCTGCTCACCAAAGCCGAACGGCCCGTGATCTTGATCGGGCGCGGCGCGCGCACCGGTGCTGCTTGGCAGGCACGTATCAAACTCGCCGAGCGCCTTGGCGCTTGCGTTCTGACCGAACTCAAAGCCGGCGCGATGTTTCCCACCGATCACCCGGCGCATTTTGTTGCTCCGTTCAACGTCTTGAGCAAACCTGCGCGCGAATTGCTATGCGAGGCAGATCTTATCCTGGCGTTGGACTGGATCGATCTTGGCGGCGCTTTGAAGCAGGCAAAAGCGGCGGGGAAAGTATCGGCGCGTATCATCAGCGCCACGCTCGACCATCATTTGGCCAACGGCTTCAACATGGATTACCAGGGCTTGCCTCCGGTCGACGTCTTGATGGCAGCCGACCCGGACGTTGCTGTCACGGAATTGCTTGAGGCTCTCGGAGCGGACCACAAGGAACCTTGGCGTGCGCGCGCGCCTGTCAAATCGAAGCCAGAAGCAACAAGCGGCGCTATCACGCTGACGCAGGTCGCGTCGACGCTACGCGCGGCGTTCAACGACTCGGAAGAAGTGAGTTTTGCGTCGCTTTGCCGCGGATGGCCGATCGATCTCTGGCCGCTGCAGCATCCACTCTCCTATCTCGGCAAGGACGGCGGCGGCGGCATCGGATCGGGTCCAGGAATTTCCATCGGGGTGGCACTTGCACTCCATACACGCGGCAAAGTCACCGTGTCTGTCCTTGGCGACGGCGACTTCGTCATGGGCGCAAATGCAATTTGGACGGCGGCGCGTTACGGCATTCCGCTCCTGGTTCTCATCAACAACAACCGCTCCTATTTCAACGACGAGCTTCACCAGGAGACGGTCGCCCGCACGCGTGGGCGCGAACCCAAGAACCGCTGGATCGGTCAGCGTATCGCCGATCCAGACGCGGATATTGCTATGCTCTCAGAAGCCCAGGGCGCCGTCGGTATCGGGCCGGTCAAAACCGTGGCCGAACTCAAGACGGCCATCGACAAGGGCGTCGCGGCGCTGCGGGCCGGCAAGGTCTGCGTGATCGATCTGCATATCGATCCCGGCGAGGAACGGGTGGCCGGCTCGGCACTCGGCCAGCGCGCCACCGGCGGGTGACCGCAGCCTCCAACAGTTAACGCCAGGAGACGGTTACGGCGCGCCGCTGGAGCCCCCTAGTCCAGCTTTTATGGTTAACCAACCATTTAGCGACTCACTCCACCTTGGTTCGGCACGTGTAAGCCCCGATGGGCAGCAGAGACCGAGGTGTTGTGAAAAAGGCTTTCATTACAGTCGTTTATTCAGCCCTATTGGCGACGGCAGCTTATGCCGCCGACGTTCCGTCGATGCCGCCTGCTGAGGTCCCGATAGCCAAGCCTCAGCCGCCGGTGATTTCGCCGTGGGAATTCGAGGGAGGCCTGCGTTATTGGTACAGCTCGGCCAAGTATCAATGGGACCTGCAGGGACTTGCTGGCGGCACGGATTCTCGTCTCACATATAACGGTCTCTCGGCCCATTCAGCCGAAGCGTTCTGGCGCATCAACCACACCAGCGGCCTGTTCGCGAAAGGTTACATCGGTGGCGGGTCGGTTGTTGAAGGTCACCTCAATGACGAAGATTTTCCGCCTGCGGTGACGCCCTATTCCAATGCCATTGCCGTTCAACGTAACGGATCTCTGAAATATTTAAGCGCCGATCTTGGTTACACTTTTTGGCAGGACCCAAACTATCAGTTCGGCGTTTTCATTGGTTATCACTACTGGAACGAAAGGCTAAATACGTTTGGCTGCACGCAGCTAGCAGGCAATGCGGCGATCTGCGGTGATATACCGCCAGTTTTTGGGCCGGTGGCGGCCAACGTTAATGTCCTCGATAACGACGCCACTTGGAATTCGCTACGCCTCGGCATGAATGGCGAAACCATGCTCATGCCCGGGCTAAAGCTTTCGGGTGAGGTGAATTATGTACGCGGTTATGTGAATGCCAATGACCTACATAATTTAAGACCGGACATCAGGCCGCTCGCTATCGACGGCAATGGCGGCGGCATCCAGACGGAAGTCATCCTAAGCTCCAACCTCACCAGTGCGCTCAGCGTCGGTCTCGGTGCTCGGTGGTGGCACATTCGAACGGTTGGTAACGCACGCTTCGAGCAAACTTCCGCTGGCGGTCAGCCCCAACCGGTGAAGATGACCGAAGACCGCTACGGCGTATTCGTACAAGCCGCCTACAAGCTCGGCGAGCCATTAGCGCCAGCAACAACAGGCGCGGCGAATCCGCAGCCTTCCTTAGCCGCCGACCGTTGGGCGGGACCGTATGCAGGGCTGAGTACCGGATATGGATCTAGCCAATCGGAAACCACTTTCACGCCCAAGTCAGCCAACGCTACTTTTGCGATCCTCACAGCGGATGCTCCGAGCTCGCTGCATGTGGAAAACGCCGGTTTCCTCGGCGGGGGGCAGCTTGGCTACAATTGGCAAGCTGGATCTTTGGTGTTTGGTCTGGAAGCAGACATAGCTTACGCCAACATAGGCGGCACGACCGCCACCACCTCGATATTCGATACCACCACAACAACGGATCAGAAGATCGGTTGGCTGGGAACCGCGCGAGTTCGTATCGGCAAAGCGGCGACCGAAGCACTATTGGTCTACGCGACCGGCGGCGTTGCTTTTGGCAATACCAGCTTGTCCGTGGATCAAAGAGAGCCAGGAATAAACTGCCCCTTTAACTTCGTGTGTTCCTCTGGGTCGGTGTCCGGAATATCGGTGGGCTGGACCGCGGGTGCGGGCGTCGAATATGCAATCAGCAATCATCTTACCTTAAAAGGCGAGTATCTATACGCAGATCTAGGCAGCCGGACCGCAACGATGACTGATGCCGGATTTTTCGCCGGGTCCACTCCATTCATCTATGCCGCCAAGGCGGATTTCAATCTGAATATCCTTCGCATGGGTTTGAACTACCGGTTTTAATGCCGAAGCGATTCCCTGTAACGAATTTCGATCGGTGAAGCTGGTCGCCGGCTAGTGCTCACCCCCAAGTCCTTGTTTCCGCAGCATCGTGGAAATATACGTGAGCGCCTCCGGCGGTGTGCCGCCCAGCGTCATCACGGTCGCCTCCATGTCATTGGCGTGCTGCAGCTCGAAATCCTCACTGACCTTCTTGGCTTTTTCGATAAACTCGGCGTCCGAGAAGAGCTTGTTGAAGGCCGCGCGATAGGCATCCACGATCGGTTGCGGCGTGTTTGGCGGCAGGGCCACCCACTTATCGGTGGTTAGAAGCGCGTACCAATAGTCAAAGCCCTTTTTTGCAATCGGGTCTTTGATCTTGCCTTCCATCAGCTTGGCGAACATAGGAACATCCTTGCCGAACTCGCTGCGCGCAACGATTTTTCCCTCGGATAGGGTGCCGGTCTGCACCAGCACCTTGAACTGGCCGGTTTCCGTCAGCCGGTTGATCAGTTGAACGTTGCCGGTTCCGCTCATGTCGATCTCGCCGCGCTCAAGCGAGATGAAGATGTCGGGGGTGCCACGATATCCGGTCACCCATTTGGCATTCCAATCGAGGAACTCGATGCCCCAGGCAGTTGCCTGTTGGGTTGAATGCGGCGTACCGCCCAGCGATCCCATAACCGCTGGCTCCGCCTTTTTATCAAACAGTTTCTTTTCGCCCTCCTTACTGATGATGAGCACCGAGCCGCCGCGCCCTATCCCCCCGATCCAAACCCACTTGGTCGGATCGTAGTGGGCCTCCGGCTTCCGGTAATTCACCGGATCGGTGATCGTGCTGGCGCCCACCATGAATTCCACGCCGTCGGGTTTGACCTGCTGCGCAAAATAATTGGCCGCCACAAGCCCGTCGGCGCCCGGCCGATTCTGCACGATCACCTTGGGCGCGCCGGGCAGATATTTTGCCAAATACGGCGCGATCAGCCGCGCGGAAACGTCGGTGCCGCCGCCGGCGGCGAAGCCGACGACGGCGGTGATGGTCTTACCTTGAAAGGAGACCGCATCCTGCGCGGCTGCGCTCGCGCATCCAAACAGCGCGGTGGCAAGGCAAAGCGTGAAACGTTTCATTATTGTCTCCCAGCGATTATCGCATCTGAGCGATCTTCCGGACAGTCCTGCTCGCCAACCGCCGTTCAATGTTTCGCGGCACAGGCGTCGTCGCAATCGGCGTGGTCAATCGCAATTGCCTCGGTGATCTTCGCTTCGCTATCCGTTACCACGTCGCCATTCCCATGACTGTGGCGATGCTCCGCGCCTTTTTTGCCAGCGTAGAGATTGTTAATGAATCCCATATCGTCAAGGCGGCGGATGTGATGCAGATCCCAAAGCTCCATGGGGTTGACTTTGGCCGCTTCCTTGTCCTGCCGTAGCGCTTCCTCGTAGACGTTGGCGATCGCGGACATGGTCGGATAAAGCTTGGGCGCAAGCGTTCCGGCGAGCCACTGATGCGTTAACGCTGCTTGCTCGTAATTCATCTGGCCGCTTTTGGTATATCGACGTTGAATGATCTCGGCCGACTCTTGCGGTCTCATCTTGAAGAAATGAATGCCTTCGATCATGCCTTTGAGGAACCGCTCCACGATATCCGGATGTTTCTGCACAAAGCGCATGCTGGTCGAGATGCTGGAATACTGGATCATTGGCAGCGGATCGATTTCGATGACCCTCAGCCCGGCGGCTTGAGCAAACAGCGTTGCGGGCGGGCTGAGCAAAGCGGCATCGACAATGCCATCGCGCACCCAATGCCACAGCGGCGGCGGCTTTTTGTCGCTCTCGACTTCGTCCATTGTCCCAGGCTTGAAAAGTTCCTGGCAGACGAGTTCATAATCATCGCGATCCTGGTCCAGGCCGCGTTGCTTCAGATAGAGCCACCCGTTTAGGATCGGATGGGAACCGGCTCCGCCCAGCTTCTTCCCGCGCAGATCGGCGATGCTGTCAATGCCGGAATCCGGGCGCACCACCAGCTGATGGTTCACCTGGTTGACGGTCTGCCCGAGATAGACCCAGTCGTTGCCGCGCGCGCGTAGCCCATAGGTGGAAACGTGGTTGCCGCCGACAAACTCGATATCGCCCGATGCTATTCCGCGCTGCGAGTCTTCGGACCCGATCTTGTGATCGTAATCCACTTCCAAGCCGTGCTTTGCCCACGACCCGGACTCGGCAATAACGTGAAGCATAATGAGATGGCTGGATGAACGATACGGGAAGGCGATCTTGTCCATGCGGCTCCTGAGAGAGATTGCGGCACCAGCGCAAAGGCTCGGACTAGTCGAGAGAGCCAAAATGCCGCAGCTTCGCTTTTCGATATCAGTTTTGCGTTTTGCGAAAGTCGCAAAGTTTCCTATCACTGTCCAGGCATTTTCCATCTTACGAAAAAAGCTTTTGTACCCGCTCCAAACTCCGTAACCTGTGTGAAATCATGGCATGCACAGCCGTGCTAAGAGACTAGCCCGATCTAAACCCGCGACAGGAGCTTCGGATGAATAAACCGGCAACAGCCGCGAGCACCGATAGCTCTCAAGTCTTGGCCGCGAATTTTTTGCGCGATCCCTATCTGGAATGGGCAGGCATGGAAGGTGTGCCGATCGTCGAGGGCTTCGCCGTCGACCTTAATACTGTGGAGACGCGGAACTGGAGCAGAATGGGAGTTCCCGGCGCCTTCGTGCATCTGAAAGGCCGCGGCGATTTCATGTCGCTGTTTGTTATTGATCTGCCGCCAGGCGGAAAAAGCGCGCCACAACGGCATCTTTATGAGGAAGTCATCTACGTGCTGTCGGGGCACGGCAGCACCCAATTGGAAATTGACGGCAAAACCCACAGCTTCGAATGGGGCCCGAGCAGCTTGTTCGCGCTGCCGCTGAATGTACCTTACCAACACTTCAACGCTTCCGGCACGGAAAAGGCGCGGCTGATCTCGGCGAATAACCTAACCGCGATGATGAATCAGTTCTACGACCGCGATTTTATTTTCAGTAACCCGTTCGTTTTTCGCAGCCGCGTTCGCAAAGAGGAGTATTTCCGCGGTGACGGCGAGATGTGCGAGACGCAACGCGGGCGTTTCATGTGGGAAACCAACTTCGTCGCGGATGTAGCGAGCTTCAAGCTCGAAGCTTGGGACCGCCGCGGAGCCAAGAGCTCAAACATGCGCTTCTCGTTGGCTGAAGGGATTTTGCACGCGCACACGTCGGAGATGCCGGTCGGTACCTACAAGAAGGGACACCGGCATGGACCGGACTTCCACGTCCTTACTCTGAAGGGGCGGGGTTATTCATTGTTCTGGCGGGAGGGAGATCAGGACTTCATCCGCATTGATTGGAAACCTGGCGTGGTGTTTGCGCCAGTCGATCAGATTTTCCACCAGCACTTCAACACGAGCGCCTTTCCCGCCCGTTATCTGGCGCTCGCAGTGGGAAGCCTGCGCTATCCGTTCACCGCGCAAAAGCGCCAGGTGTTCCTCGGCGTCGATCAGGACGTGAAGCAAGGGGGCGCGCAGATTGAATATGGGGACCAGGACCCGCGCATTCACGAACTTTATCTCAAGGAATTGGTGAAGAACGGTGTTAAATCGGAAATGGGCGACTACATCGACGAAAGCAAGTTCAGCATCTAATATGCGCTGTCACCATACCGTCACTCTGAGTGATCAATCAGACTCGACGCGCGGGAGTTTTCTAAGTTAGTGGTCACACCGCGAAGCAGTCTCAGAAGAGCTTCGAGTTCCTTGTCCGAGAATCCCGCTCGCGCATGCCCGTTTGTAGTGGCGGCGCAGGCGATGAGGTCTTTCATTAAGCTGGCACCCGCCGGCGTGAGGTGAAGGTTGATCTTGCGCCGGTCGAGGCCATCTTGATCACCCCGAATAAGCCGCCGCTTTTTCAGTGCGTCGATAACACCTGTCGCCGAGGCCTTTTGAATCCCGGCCTCGCGGGAAAGCTCCAGCGGCGTTAAGCTCCCCGCGCGGGAAAGAAACCACAGCAGCACCCATTGCGCATGAGTGATGCCATGCGCCGCCAGCCTGGCATGAAAATCCCGGCTGAAGGCGCGGTACGCCTCACGCAAATAGAAGCCAAGTCCCGCGGTTGCCGGAACGGTCTGCGATATTGCCGCGTTCTTCTTTCGTGGCATCAGTCAACCCTGTAGGATGCATCGTCAACGTCGGGTAAAGCGGGATTTGATCACATTTCGGAGGCGTTGACAAAGTAGTATGGCAGGCATACCATTTCTTGCCGGCCGCGGATCGCGCCCGTGACGTCGCGCGCGAAGGGAGTAACCCATGGGAAATCCCGAAGCCGATCTGCTACGCGATTTAGAAACACGCATGGCCGCCCAACACCTGCGCGGCCAGTGGCAGGTCGATGCCAACCGTCCGCAGAACGTGCGTAAGGGAGCCAATGGCCAGGTCTTCATCGAGCCGACGCCCGCGGGCATCCCGCACGCGTGGAGATGGCAGGACATGCAGCAGATGCTGCAAAGCGCCTGCGAGGCCATGACCGACAGCTACACCGCACGGCGTTCGCTGATCTTCAACAACCCGAAGCTGCCACGCGGCACGACGCAAAACCTGGTGGCTGGGATGCAGATCGTCAAAGCGGGCGAAACCGCCTGGGCGCATCGGCATACGATCAATGCGCTGCGTTTTTCCATTCAAGGCGGCGAGAAGGTCTTTACCGTTGTGGATGGGCGGCCGCTGGTAATGGAGCCCTACGATCTGCTGCTGACGCCGGGTTGGTCTTGGCATGATCATCATAACGAGAGCGATCACGACGCCATCTGGCTGGATGCGCTCGATGTGCCCTTCACCGTCGGCATGAATTTGAATTTCTACGAAGAGCCGGGCGAGATCGCGCAGGAGCAGAATCGCCAGGAGTCTTTGCCCTCCATGTTGTACCGCGCCGCTCATCACAAAGAGACGCGCGGCCCACAGCCCTACCGCTATCCGTGGCAAGAAACCCTGCGCGCACTAAAAGCGCAGGAAAGCGATCCGGTCGATCCTTATCACGGGCGGCTGCTCGAATACGTCAATCCACTCACCGGCGGCCCTGCCCTGCCGACCATCAAGTGCCAGATTCAAGTCTTGCCGCCGAAATTCGAAGGCAAGCTTCACCGCAGCACCGCAAGTTCGATCGCCTTCGTCGTCGAGGGCGAAGGGCGCACGGTCTTCGGCGACCGCGAGATCGGATGGGGACGGCACGATGCCGTGGCCATTCCGAATTGGACGTGGCATCGCCACGCCAACAGCTCGAACCGCGACGCCCTTCTTTTCACGCTCAGCGATTCTCCCATTCTCACTGCCTTGGGCTTCTATCGCGAAGAAACTGAGGATGGCGACGACGCGATGTCTTCCTTGCCTCCAGCATCAAAACTTTCGGCCGCGGAGTAACACATGGCGACAAAGCCGTACCTGCTGGGAAAGATCGAGGATATTCCGGAAGGAAAAGGCCGCGCCTTCAAGGCTGGGAAAGCCACCGTTGCGGTATTTCGTAGCAACGGAAAGTTTTTTGCCATCAACAATCGCTGCGTTCACAAGGGCGCTTCGATGTGCGAGGGCGAATTGACCGAGGGTGGCACGGTGGTGCGCTGCCCGTGGCACAATTGGGCCTTCGATCTGGCGAGCGGCGAGCATTGCTACGATGCCAACGAGAAAATCCGTACCTACGAAGTGAAAATGGATGGCGACCAGGTGATCCTCTACGCGTGACGGCGGTCTCGCGCGGGGCCCTGCTGATGAAGGATGATGGCCATGAACGAAGTATCCCACGCCGGTTTTGAGAAAGCCGAAGCGGTCCGGCCCGATCCGGTCAATCCGAAAATTCGGACCATCGAGGTGATCGACACGGATTTCCATTTCACCCCACCGTGGGAAACCTTGCGCCGCTATTTGAAAGAGCCGTTCAAGAGCCGGCTGTTTCACTATCCGGTCGGAAGCCTTGAATACAATCCAGAGCCTGCGAACGAGAAGCCTGGCGTCGGCCAGGACACCCATGGGACAGCGGCGACCGGCGCCGACGTGTTGCGTGTGCTGGATCAGTTCGGCACCGACATCGTGGTGCTCAACCCCGGATACAATCGCGCGCAAAGCATTTTCAACGAGCCGGTGATCGCGGCGGTCGCCGCCGCTCACAACGATTACCTGATCGAGGAAGTATTCCCTGTTAGCGACCGCATCCGGGCAAATATCATGATTTGCCATCGCGATCCGCAGATGGGCGCCGATGAGATCCGCCGCGTCGCGCATCACAAGCAATTCGTCGGCGTGTTTTCATCGTTTAGCGCGTTGTACGAGCCGATCGGCAACGCCAAATGCGATCCGATCCTCGACGCCATGCAAGAGTTCGACCTGGTGCTGACGGCGCATAGCGAGGGCTTCTTTCCGCATTTCACGCCGCTGTGGAACGGCGCGCGCACCTGGATCGAATTATTCGGCAACGCGCCGGCAGGCAATTGCATGGCGCATCTTGCGGCGATGATCGTGCAAGGCATGTTCGACAAATATCCGAAGCAGAAGGTCATCTTCCAGGAAGGCGGCTATTGGTGGATACCCGACCTGATGCTACGTCTCGACGACTTCTATCTCGGCTCGGGCGGCGACATCGCACTGGTCGAGCGCAAGCTGGCGTCTGGCGAGCACAAGCTGCACAAGATGCCGAGCGAATATATTCTCGAAAACGTCCGCTTCTCGACGCAGCCCATCATCATTCCTAAGAGCCGGAAGCATTTCGCCTGGCTGTTGGAAATGTGCCACGCCAAGGACCTGTTCTGCTTCTCGTCCGACTGGCCGCATCAGACCCTGGACCCGGCCAATTGGGTGGTGGAGAATCCCGATTGCATTCCGGAAGAAATGCAGAAGGCCCTGCTCAGCGGCAATTCACGCAAGTTGTATAATCGGCTTTAATCTCACCAAGCTGTGTTGACCGGCGATCTTGGCGCCCTGGAGTAACGATGGACAAAAGTCGAAAGGCGAAACTCGCCGAAACCAATCATTGGGACGAGCTGCTTGCTCTTCGCGATCGACAGCGCGCGCAAACCAAAGACGCGCTGCAAGTCGTCAAGCAAGCCGACCTGCCACTGGAGACCAACCGGCAGGGATTGATGCGCTGGTATCTACATCCATCAATCAAAGATACCGTGATCAATGTCATGATGTTCTTCCAGCAGGAAATCCCGCCTGGCAGCCGCTCCGGGCGGCTCAAATTCCAGGGCGGGCAGGTGATAATGATCCTGGAGGGCCAGGGCTACACGACGATCGATGGCGTCAAACATCATTGGGAGGCGGGAGACGTCGTCAATCTGCCACTGCGCAGCGATGGCATCATTGTGCAGCACTTCAATACCGATGCGAAGAATCCGGCAAAGTTCATCGCGGCCGAGCCGAACTGGTTCGAATGCACCACGGTCGATCGCGGCGCGGGCTTCGAACAGCTCGAAGACTCCCCTGAATATAGGCGCTGACTGGATGGATGAGCGGAGCCATCCGCGGCAGGATGTTCATGCGCATGGCGGGGCGCCGCATGTACATGCGAGCGTCGATCATCTATCGAGCGAATTCGGCCAGAGCGCGCGGCTAGCCGTCCGCCTCGATGGCGCGTTGATGCAGAAGCTCGGACTTGCTGCCGACGCAACAATTCGCATCGGCACCGAACGCGGGCGCAGCATAGTTGTCCGGCTCAACCCGCCGTTGGAGAGCGACGCCAATACCGGTGTGGTGCGTTTGGATCGTTTCGTGCGGCAAGCGCTGAAGGCACATCTGAATGAATCGGTGGAGATCGAAACTGCCGTCCTCGGTTCCGCCAAATACATCGAGCTAACGCCCGCGGTCGACGTCACCACCGCCCATGACCTCGCGCCACATCTAAAGAAGGCTTTGGTGGAAAGCCGAACGCCCGCCAGCGTCGGCGCCGTGCTTTATATTCCATTCCCCAATTCGCATTCGGGAACGACCTATCAAATCCATAAGGTCTCCGACGGTCCAGGCTTCGTGGAGGAGACGACAGACGTCGTCATCAACTATCACGACTCGCATCTTCCCGATGGTGCGTTTGATGTGACGTTCGAAGACATCGGCGGGCTGAGCAAACAGATCAAGCTGATCCGTGAGCTCGTGCAACTCCCGCTCAAATATCCCCACGTCTATCATCACCTTGGCATCAATCCGCCGCGCGGGATCATTCTTTATGGGCCTCCGGGCGCGGGAAAGACGCATTTGGCGCGCGCCGTCGCCAACGAGGTCGATGCGCGCTTCTATTACATCAATGGTCCCGATGTGATTGGGACCTATACCGGCGAGACCGAAGCCAACCTGCGGCGCATGTTCAGCGAGGCGGGGCACCACTCGCCGTCGATCATCTTCATCGACGAATTGGACGCGATTGCGCCGAAGCGCGGCGAGACCGGGTCGCATTCGGATACCCGGACAGTGACGCAGCTTCTGGCGCTGATGGACGGTCTCAAGCGAGTGGATTCGGTAATCGTGATCGGCACCACCAACCGCATCGATGCAGTCGATCCGGCGTTCCGCCGGCCTGGACGCTTTGACCGCGAAATCTTCATTGGTCCGCCCGACGCTGGCGGCCGACGCGAAATCCTCGAAATCCATACAAGGGAAATGCCGCTCTCGGACGGCGCGCAGGATTTCCTCGATGAGATCGCCAAGCGCACCCACGGCTTTCTCGGCGCCGATGTGATGGAGCTGTGCCGCGACGCGGGCTTAAGCGCCATGCGCCGCAGCGCGGGAAATCTTTCGGACCACCGCGCGGCGTTCCGTATTCCGCTTGAAGACCTGCGGGTCGAGCGGGAGGATTTCGAGATCGCCTTGTCCCAAACACGCCCTTCGGCGCTGCGCGAAACGCTGATCAGCATTCCGGACGTTTCCTGGGGCGATATCGGCGGGCTCGATGCAGTCAAGCAGCGGCTGCAGGACACCGTCGAACTGCCGCTGCGAAATCCGCAGCTATTGACCGCGAGCGGTCTGCCGCCGCACGTCGGTGCGCTGCTCTACGGGCCGTCAGGAACGGGAAAGACCTTGCTGGCAAAGGCGCTGGCCAATGAGTGCGGTGTCAACTTCATCTCGGTGGATGGGCCGGAAATCTTCACCAAATGGCTGGGCGAATCCGAAGAAGGCCTCCGTCAGATTTTCCGCATCGCCCGCCAGGTCGCCCCAACCGTGATTTTTTTCGACCAGCTCGACGCCATTGCGCCCATCCGCGGCCAACATATCGGATCGATGACGACGGATCGGGTGGTCGGGCAGCTTCTGGCCGAGCTTGACGGCGTGGAACAGCTCTCCCGCGTCATTGTCCTCGGCGCCACCAACCGCATCGACCTGATCGATCCTTCCATTTTGCGGCCCGGTCGCTTCGGCGTGCACATCGCGGTCAGCCTGCCCGATGCCGATGCACGAAGCGCGATCCTGCGCATCTGCCTGCGGACACCGAATATCGATGGCGGCAAGGAGCTTGAAACCATCGTCGGAAAGGTGGCGCCGCTGACCGATGGATCTTCCGGCGCAAGGCTGCGGCAGCTTTGCGACGAAGCCAAGCGGATTGCGATCAAGCGCACCGGCTTCACGCGGGTCGCGACTCCAACCGTTGACGATGTGCTCGCGGCGCTTCAAGCAGACAGCAACAATAAAGAGGGCGTGGGGAAAAATGGCTGAAAATGAACGGACCAGAGAGCGGGAACGGCCGCCGCTGAAGGAAAATCCCTACGAGCGCGTTTTGCGCCAGCGTAAGGAGCTGGCTGAGCGTAATCTCACCGGCCCCGTGGTCGTTCGGTCAGCGGATCGGGAGGTGTTCCAATCGAGGCAGGGTAAGCTGCGCTTCTATCTTGATCCGGTGACCTTCAAGGAGACCCCGCTGCAGCAATGGCGGGTGTTCACCCATGAGATAAAGACGCGCTCGGGAAAGCACCGGCACCAGGGTGGTCTTCTCATCTATGTTCTCGAAGGCAAGGGTTATTCTATCGTCGATGGCGAGCGATGGGATTGGGAAAAGGGCGATCTTGTCCTGCTGCCGATGAAGCCGGGAGGCGTCGAACACCAGCATTTCAACCTCGACGACAAGCCTTCGGTCTGGGCCGCTTTCATCAACATCCCGATCCAGGAATATCTCGCCTCGGATTTGCAGCAAACTGAGGCATCCCCTGACTTCAAGGAAAGCTAGGAAAGTATCTTGATTAGGGGCGGCGCAGACTCGCTCATGCAGGGCGGCGGGCCGAGGCCACCGTCCGGTCCTATACGTCCATTGGATCGGATCGATGCCATCGACGTGCTTCGGGGCCTCGCGCTATGCGGCGTCCTCGCAATCAATGTGGTCACGGAATTTCGCGTCTCCATCTTCCAACAATTCCTGGCCAACGGCAGCGGGATGTCCGCGCTTGACCGTGCGGTGGAAGATTTCCTGATGCTGGCTGTCGATTTGAAAGCCTTTGCTTTGTTCTCGCTGCTGTTCGGCATCGGACTTGCCATTCAGTTCGAGCGGCTGGCGAGCAATCCGCGCCGAACGCTGCTGCTCGTGCGCAGGCTCATTGTGCTGCTGGCGATTGGTCTCACACATCTGTTTCTAATCTGGAACGGCGACATCCTGACCGAGTATGCCTTGGCAGGGTTCGTCGCGCTGCCATTCTTGTTCGGGCCCCGCTGGCTGTTGGCCGCGGGCAGCATGGTGTTCCTGGCGCTTTATCTGGCCATGCCGCTGCTGCCGCCCATCGTACCCTTTCCCGATGCTGGATGGATCACGCAGCATATCGCCGAAGCGCGGGAGGTTTATGGAACCGGTCGTTTCTCCGAGATACTCGCGTTTCGAATCCGAGAGGTGTCGGCGATCCTTCCCCTGCATATCTTCATCTTCCCACGCACCGTCGCGCTATTTCTTTTTGGCGCGTTCGCGTGGCGCACGGGAATCTTACGTCACGCATCGGCGCACAAATTCATGCTGTTCAGCGTGGCAGCGCTGGAAATCGCCGGCGGCGTCGTATCGACCCTCGCTGGCGATAGCCGAGTCTTATCCGACTTAGCCCCAGTCTTACTGGCGCTCGGCTACGGCGCGGCCGTTATTGCCCTGGTGAACCTTCCAAGTGGGCAGCGCCTGCTGACCTGGGCTGCCCCTGTCGGGCGCATGGCTTTTACTAACTACCTCGCGCAATCGATCATCTTCGGTTGGATCTTCTACGGCTATGGGCTTGGGCTTTTCGGCCGGCTTGGCGTAACCGCCGCGCTCGCCATCGGGATTGTTGTCTACGCAGTCCAAGTTGTGTTCAGCACGTGGTGGCTACGGCGTTATTGGTATGGGCCGGTCGAATGGCTGTGGCGCACATTAATGTACGGTGTGCCGCAGCCCATGCGCGCAATACCAAACCGGGCGCGGGCATAATCGATGCAAGAGTCCAACGAACAGGGAAGGCGGAATGCCGCATTGGGCGATCTGCGGAAGTGCCTCGCATTCGCCGAAGAGATGGGCGAGCTTGAGATCATCGAAGGCGCCGATCCGCATCTGGAGATGGGCGCGCTCTACGTGCTGAGCCTGCGCAAGCCGATCCCGCCGATCCTGCTGTTCCGCAAGATCAAGGGATATCCCGACGATTATCGCGTGGCGGTGAATGTCCGCTCCTCTAAGGTACTCAATGACGGATATGGACTGGAACTGGTCCAAGCCTATCGCAAACATCGCCGCAAGACGTTGGAGCCGATCCCGCCGGAGATCGTCGCATCCGGTCCGGTGCTGGAAAATATTCTCACCGGCAACCAAGTGAATGTACTCGCTTTTCCCGCACCGCAATGGAATGCCGGCGACGGCGGCAACTATATCGGCACCGAATGCATGGTAATCACCAAGGATCCCGACAGCGATTGGGTAAACGCCGGCACCTATCGCATCCAGGTGCAGGACGCGAAGACGCTGAGCATCTTCATCGAACCGGGCAAGCATGGCGACACCATCCGCAAGAAATATTGGCAGCGCGGCAAGCACTGCCCGATCGTGGTGAGCGTCGGCCAGGCGCCTGTCCTTGGCGCGGCTGCGGCATCCACGCCGCCCGAAGGGGTGACGGAATTCGCCGCTGCGGGCGGGCGGCTCGGCCGCGCGATAGAATTGGTGACGGGCCGCGTGACCGGCCTGCCCTTCCCTGCCGACGCGGAGTTGGTGTTCGAAGGTTTCATGCCGGCGCCGGAAGAAGTGTCGATGCAGGAGGGGCCCTTCGGCGAATGGCCCGGCTACTACACTTCGACGGGACCGGAGCCGGTGCTGAAGGTGAAGGCGATCTATCACCGCGACGATCCGATCATCGTCGGTGCTCCGCCGGCGAAGCCGACCTATCCCGGCACTTATTTCGGCACCGCCGGGTCTGCCCTGTTTCGCGCGGCTTCACTGTGGGACGAGTTGGAAGCGGCAGGCGTTCCGGCCGTCAAGGGCGTCTGGAAAATGCCGGGCGGCGGTCCGCGCTTCATCAATGTGATCGCGATCCAGCAGCAGCATCCCGGTCACGCCAAGATGGTCGGAATGGTAGCAGCGGGTTGCGGCTCCAGCACCTATCTTGGCCGCATCATCATTATTGTCGATGAGGATATCGACATCACCAATCCGGCAGAGGTGATGTGGGCGGTCGGCACTCGCTGGGACCCGCGGACGCAGACCGATATCATTGACGGCCTATGGACGGGCTATATCGACCCGATGCTGCCGCCGGAGCGGCGTGAGAGTGGCGATATCACCAACAGCCGCATCATCATCTATGCGGTGCGGCCATGGCACTGGAAGGATCAGTTCCCGAAGGTGAATTCCGTCGACCCCGACTACGCGGCGGAAATCGAGCGCAAATGGGCCGGTAAGCTAAAATTCCTCAAAGGCTGATGACATAAGTTGGCGGCGCTGTCAGGATAGTACGGAATGGAGATCAAGAGATGCTGAGCGCAAAAGATATCGGCGGTCTGATGGCGATGATGCCGGCCTTCGCAACCGACAATGCCGCAGACATCCAGGCGACGTCCACCGTGGACGTGTCCAAGCTGCACAAAGGCCTCGACCGCATGATCCGCGACGGCGCCAATGTCATCGCCGCCGCCGGAAGTTTCGGCGAATTCCACACGTTGCTCCCGGACGAATTCAGCGTGCTCGCGCATGAGACGGTGGCTGCGGCGAAGAAACGCGTGCCGGTCTTCGTTGGCGTTACCTCGCTGAACAGCCGCGAGGTGGTGCAGAAGATGCGTGTAGTAGAGAAGTCGGGCGCCGAGGGCGTGCTGGTCGGCGTACCGTTTTATTTCCCGTCGACGGTGGACAACGCGGTGCGTTTCTTCCGCGAGATCGGCGAGATGTTCCCCAAGCTGAACATCATGATCTATCACAACCCGACTCTGCACAATATCAAGATCCCGGTCGAAGCTTTCGTCGAGATCACCAAAAATCCGGCGGTGATTGGCATGAAAGATAGCCACCGCGACCTGCCGGAATTTTTGAAATTGCAGAAGATCGTGCGCGGCAAGATGAGCATCTTCGTGATGCAGACGCAGTATTTCGCGCTGGCCGATCTGGGAGCGGCGGGTTTCTGGTCGATCGATGCCTGGATGGGGCCCTGGCCACAGCTTGCGCTACGCGATGCTGTGGCGCGCGGCGATCGTGAAATGGCCGAGGCGATCACGCTGGACCTGCTGCCGCCTCCGGGCGCGCCGGTCGATCTGTCCTGGCGCGAGACCGCCTCCAAGATCGCAACCAAACTGGCAGGCTATGTGGACCCCGGACCGTTGCGTCCGCCCTTCCTCGACATTCCGGAAGCGGTGGTGGAGCGTCAGAAGAAGCGTGTCGAACGCTGGAAGCAGCTTTGCGCTAAGTATGGATCTCCGATTCCCACAGCTCGAGCGGTATGATCATGAGAAGCGTTCTGTTGATCGTCGGCATTTTGTGCCTGTTGCTCGGTCTTGTCTGGATCGGGCAAGGCACGGGCTATTTTCCCTATCCTGCCAGCAGCTTCATGATCCGGCAGATGACCTGGGCCTATTACGGCATCGGGCTGGCGGTGATTGGCCTCATCGTCATAGCCATATCCAGAAAGATGTAACCCGGCGTCGGCTGACCGCAGCAGCGAATCGCTGCAACCATGCCGCTGCGAATACGTTGTTATCGGTCAGATAGGATTTGAGACCATGTCCGATAAACCGGCAAACGAGGCCAGCGGCACGGAGGCGCCCAAACCCGGCTTAGACAAGCCGATCCAGGAGCATCTCGGGCAAAGGCTGCGCGCGGCCTATAATGAGGTGGCGGAGAAGCCGGCCTATCTAGGAGATCCGACGCTGCCGCCGGAGATCGAAAACCAATTGCACGAATTAGAGACAAGGATAAGGGTGCACGAGAAGGGCACTGAAGCCGTGCGAGAAGCGCTCGGGATTCCAGAGACGCCGGCGCCCAAGTAAGACCGCCGAAGCCTAGGCAATCAGAACAACAGCTACCAAGCTCAATGGAAATTTCTTCCTTTCGGCATCACCGCTTGGATATTGGCGGCAGACGCAAGCTGATTGATCAGCGCAGGTTCTGGCTTTGGCTTCATCACCTCGCCGGTCGATGAATCCTCCGACAACCGCCGGAGCATAGGCGTCAGGTCATCGAAGTGGTCGGCTACGATGTGAATCACACCCTTCTCGTTCTGAAGAATCCCTGTGACGCCGACGAGGCGCGCGCCCATGACGACCGGACGATATTTTTCGAACGTCCGCGGCCATAGGATCGTGTTGGCGACTGCGGTTTCGTCTTCCAGAGTCATGAAGATGGCATTACCGGTGCCCGGCCGCTGGCGCACCAGCACCAAGCCCGCGATGGTGACTCTCTTTCCGGAAGGAAGATCGGGCAGCAGTTCATGCCGCACGATGCCGCGCGCGTCGAGGTCGGCACGCAGGAAGGAAACCGGATGCGCCTTCAGCGACAAAGACAAATGGCGATAGTCCTCGACCACTTGCTGCCCCGGGGGCATCGAGGGCAAATAAGCGTCGGACTCAAGCGCCGGCATCGTGACGCGCGCGAACAGCGGCAGATCGTCCTTATCTCCCGCCCGGCGGAGCGCCTTTATCGCCCAGAGCGCGTCGCGACGGTTCAAGCCCAGCGAATTGAAGGCATCGGCATGCGCGAGTCTTTCTAATGCTTTCGGTGGCAAGCCAGTACGCAGCCAAAGATCGCGCACCGAATCAAATCCCGCCTCGCGCGCACTCTCCATCCTCTTCCCCCATTCCTCGGAGAAGCCGCTAATCTGGCGAAGGCCGAGGCGAAGGGCATAAGCAGTCTGGATGTCATCCCGCATGGATTTATGCCGAGGATGGATGGGCTCGCGCGCCGAGGAAGCAGCTTCCAGTGTGCAATCCCAGTTCGACAGATTTACATCCACTGGACGGACCTCAACGCCGTGTTCCTGCGCGTCGCGCACAAGCTGGGCAGGCGCGTAGAAGCCCATGGGCTGGCTGTTGAGCATGGCGGCGACGAAAACGTCCGGGTAATGACATTTGATCCAAGCGGAAGAGTAAACGAGGAGCGCAAAGCTCGCCGCATGGCTCTCGGGAAAGCCATATTCGCCAAAACCCTCGATCTGTTTGAAGCAATTCTCAACGAATTTTTTCGGATAGCCTCGCTCGCACATTCCTTCGATAAAAC
>JAXDOR010000160.1:0-21321 GCA_034668825.1 Alphaproteobacteria bacterium
ACGATGCCGAGGACGAGCGGCGGGCGTGGCCATTTGAACTGCTTCATCAGCCAGCCGATGACGCCAAACAACAATAGACTGAAAAGATCGCCCCAGTCGCGCGAGGCTTCGAACGCGCCGATGTAAACGATACCCAAAACCGCTGGCAGGATCAGTGTGTAACGGAGCGTCGCCAGCTTAGCGAATTGCGGGCTGAAGGCGTAACACATACCTGCGCCGAGAATATTGGCGAGCGCGACCGACCAGACCATGGCGTAAGTGATGCTGAGATTCTTCGTCAGCATGTCGGGCCCTGGAACCAGCCCATGCATCAGGAAGGCGCCCAGCAGGATGGCCATGGTGGCGCTGCCCGGCACTCCGAATGCGACGGTGGGAACCAGCGCCCCACCCTCCTTCGCATTGTTCGAGCTTTCCGAGGCAATGACCCCGCGAACGTCGCCCTTGCCGAAAGTCTGAGCCGCGCCCTTCTCCGTTTTCAGCGCGTGGCCGTAGGCGAGCCAGTCCACGACGGCGGCGCTGATGCCTGGAATGGAACCGATGCCGCCGCCGATCCACGAGCAGCGGACGATCAGCCACCAGTTATCCATGCAGTCCTTCACGCCCTGCCACTGGCCTTTGTAGACGTCGATCTTTTCCGCGCCCGCTGCGATAGCGACGCGCGCGATCAGCAGGTCGCAGAGTTCAGGAAGAGCGAAGATGCCGAGCAGCAATGGCGTAAGCGGCAAGCCGTCCCACAAATACAGGCTTTCAAAGGTCCATCGCGGCGTCCCGGTTTGCGGATCGGAACCGATCATCGCGATCATAATGCCGACCCCTCCGGCCGTGATGCCCCGCAAGGGTGCACTGCCGGATAGGACCGCGACCATGGATATGCCGAGCACCGAAAAGGCGAGAAGTTCGGGCGAACCCAAATACAGCATCGCCGGGCGCAAGATCGGTATGGTGAAGGCCAGCAGCAAAGCACCGAACACACCACCCATGAGCGAGGACATATAGGCGGCGCTGAGCGCGCGCCCGGCTTCCCCTTTCTTCGCCATCGGGTAGCCGTCGAGCACCGTCGCCGCCGAAGCCGCGCCGCCCGGCACGCCGAACAGGATTGCGGGAATTGGATCGCCTGTCGCCGTCGTTGCGCCAAGGCCGAGCAGCAGCGCAAACGCGCTGTAGGGGTCCATCGCGTAGGTGAACGGCAGCAGCATCGCCGTACCGGCAAGGCCGCCGATGCCCGGCACGATGCCCAGCACCAGCCCCATCATGCAGCCCATGCCGAGGTACATCAGCCGTTGCGGCTGAAACAATTCTGTAAGTGCTTGGCCGGCCGCATGGGCCATAAAGGCCGCTTCCGCCGTAAAACCTTCCAAAACCCCCTCCGTAAAGATACCGCTACCTGGCTTCGCTGCTAATTCCTGTTGTGTCTTACGGCGATGGCGCTATCGAGTAGCGGGAGTAGGTCCCCGGCGCGATGCGCAGTTTGACGCGCGGCGATATGGCGCTTGCGGCTGAGACGCGGAAAAAGATTGAGAAATTTCAGAAGATTGGAAGGGTGGCCGAGTGGTTTAAGGCAGCGGTCTTGAAAACCGCCAGGGGTGCAAGCCCCTCGTGAGTTCGAATCTCACCCCTTCCGCCACCCTGCTTCGCCAAGGCGGCGCGTCTAATCCATGATTGGGAGCAGCGGCCCGCCGTATAGCCGGCATTGGCTCTGGCAGGTCCGGTCGCAAGCGTCCGTTTGCGCGATGCAGGTGCCCTGCCCATCCACGCGGAGGCAAGCTTGAAAACGCCAGCCGCATTGTTGCTCGCAGCCGCGCCAGCATGTGTCGGACGCCCGCAGCATGGCGGCCTCCGGACTGCGCGGCGGCACGCGCAAAACATAGGCTGGCGCGCGAACTGCATGGTCGCGCCAAACGCTGACATCGGCAGCATGGCCAAAAGACGTTGCCAGCATGAGTAGGCAGACCACAACAATAGAAACTTTCATGCGCTTGCTCGCGTGGCGGAAATATCCAGCGGTCCTCTGGATAGCATCCCGCCGCCCTTTCCGCGATTGGATCGGAAGTGAGATGTTGGCAGAGCTGTGGGTTGTCAATCCGTGACCGTCTGTCACAATTGTCACAAAGGCCTGCCCATTCGATCTAGGGACCCACATTGGTGAGTATCACGACCAGCTCCGACGCTGCCGCGCATCGCCGCGAAACCCAATCCTTCGGCACCGAAGGCATCAAACCGCTGGAGCGGCCTAGCCTGGTCACCCGCTTGGTTATGAGGGTGGTGGCCTGGGTGGAACGCCTCAATCTCCTCTATGCGAGGCTCGGCAACCCGCCGGTTTATGACAACGCCGTTTTCCCTTGGGCCGCGGAGATCGAGCGCGAATGGCCGGCCATCCGCCGTGAGTTGGATCGCATCTTGTTGCGCCAGGACGCCCTGCCCGGCTTTCACGAAATCTCTACGGATGTATCCACCATCAGCCAGGATCGCGGCTGGAAAACCTTCCTGCTATGCGGCTACGGTTTCCGCTCCGAGCGAGCCATCGGCCAATGCCCGGAAACCTGGCGCATCGTGCAAAAGATCCCGGGGCTCACGACCGTCATGTTCTCCATTTTGGAGCCAGGCAAGCACCTGCCGCCCCACCGCGGTCCTTACAATGGCGTGCTGCGGCTGCATCTTGGGCTGATCGTGCCCGAACCACGCCAGCAGACCGCGATCCGCGTGGGCGCCGAGGTGTGTCATTGGCAGGAAGGCCGGGCGCTGATCTTCGACGATGCCTATGAGCACGAAGCCTGGAACAACACCGCACAGACCCGCGTCGTTCTCTTCGTCGATTTCGTCAAGCCGCTGCGCTTTCCGGCCAACCTATTAAATTGGCTATTGCTGCATCTGGCGATGTTCACGCCCTTCATCCGCGAGGGCTCGGATAACCAGCGCAAATGGGAGCAGCGGTTCTATGCCGAAGCCGAAGCCTGGCGGAACCGCTAGCCAGCCTTGATCTCGCCGCCGATCGCCTATAGCCCTCCCCGGTGCCATCCAAAACACCCGACCTGACCAACATCGCCGCGCCGAAGGTGAGCTTCGTCTCGCTCGGCTGCCCGAAGGCGCTGGTGGATTCCGAAAGGATCATCACGCGGCTGCGGGCGGAGGGCTATGACCTGACCCGCGGTCATGACGGTGCCGACCTCGTCATCGTCAATACCTGCGGCTTCCTCGACAGCGCCAAGGAAGAGTCACTGGGCGCCATCGGCGAGGCTCTGGCCGCTAACGGCAAGGTCATCGTCACCGGCTGCATGGGGGCTGAGCCGGAAAGCATCACCGCGCGCTACCCGCAGGTGCTCGCCGTCACCGGCCCGCAGCAATATGAAAGCGTGGTTGAGGCGGTGCATCGGGCGGTACCGCCCCGGCACGACCCGTTTCTCGATCTGGTGCCGCCGGAAGGCATCAAGCTCACACCCCGGCACTACGCTTATCTTAAGATTTCAGAGGGTTGCAACAATCGCTGCACCTTTTGCATTATTCCGCGGCTACGCGGCGATTTGGTTTCTCGCGCTGCCGGGGACGTGCTGCGCGAGGCCGAAAAGCTGGTCGACGCCGGGGTCAAGGAGCTTCTGGTCATCTCCCAGGACACCTCCGCCTATGGGCTTGACCTGAAATATGCCTCTAGCCCTTGGCGGGACCGAGAAGTACGCGCCAAGTTCATCGATCTTGCCCGCGAATTGGGTGGCCTCGGCGCCTGGGTGCGGCTGCATTACGTCTACCCCTATCCGCACGTCGACGAGGTCATCGGGTTGATGGCGGACGGCAAGGTGCTGCCCTACCTGGACATCCCGTTCCAGCATGCGAGCCCGAACGTTCTCAAACGCATGAAGCGGCCGGCGGCGCAGGAAAAGACGCTGGACCGCATCGCCGCCTGGCGGAAAAGCTGCCCCCAGCTCACGCTACGCTCGACCTTCATCGTTGGCTTTCCCGGGGAGACCGAGGAGGACTTCCAGTTCCTCCTCGACTGGCTCGACGAGGCCTCGCTCGATCGCATCGGCTGCTTCCGTTACGAGCCGGTGAAGGGGGCTGTCGCCAACGACCTCGGCGCAGCGGTGCCTAAGGAAATCAAGGAAGAGCGCTGGCATCGCTTCATGGCGCGTCAGCAGGCAATTTCAGCAAAGCGCCTGAGGCAGAAAGTCGGGACGCGCCAGCAGGTCATTATCGACGAGGTCGGCCCAACCGTCGCCAAAGGCCGCAGCAAAGGCGACGCACCGGAGATCGACGGCGCCGTTTATGTCGCCAGCCGCCGGCCGCTCCGGGTCGGCGAGATCACAACGGTGAAGATCGACCGCGCCGACGCCTACGATCTGCACGGGGCCGTCGTGGGATTTTAGCCCGATATTGTTGTCGTCCGCTAAGGCGGATGGCGGATGACGCGCCCGCCGGGCTAGCTATCAGCGAAGTTGCGTCGGCTATCGGCTCCTTGCACGCGCTGACAATTTGATTTCCGGGGCGAAACCGGACGGTGATGTGATCCGTAGCTCCTCCACGATGGGTTGCGGCAATCGACGATTGCCAAAAACCCCGCCGATAAGGGGGCAGAACAATGCAGATCTTTCATGGACTAGTTGAGAATGAAGGACGCCATTATACCAATTGGGGCCGAAGCCGCGCCACGACGCCCGCAGTCTATGTTGAACCCATCAGCTATGCCGATGTTCAGGCGGTGGTCCGTGATGCAGGGCGCTTCCCGACGCCGGTGAGCCCTGTCGGCTCGCTGGCCTCGGTATCGGCAACCATCGTCAATGATGGCGGTACGATGGTCTGCACGCGCAAGCTCGATGACATCATCGGCCTCGAACATGACGAGACAGGGCGCCAGGTCGTCCGGGTACAGGCCGGATGTCGACTGAAGAAACTCAACATGTGGCTCCAATCACATGGCGTCGAGATTCCCTTTCAGGCGGAAATCGGTGAAGCCAGCGTTGGCTCGGTCGCTGTCGGCGACACAAAAGAGTCCTCCTTGGATGCGGCCGGCTATTTTTCCGCCCATGTGGTGGCTGTGACTTATGTCGACGAAGACGGCGAGCTACGCACTTTATCCGACCACAAGGACGGGGCGGCGTTCCATGAATTCAAGTGTTCATTCGGCCTGTCGGGAATTGTAGTCGAGTGTCAGGTCGAAGTGCGTCCATCGACCCTGTGCAGGTCGGACATTTCGCTCGCTGCATTCAACTCACCGGAGGATATGGCCGCCGGAATCCTCGGCAGGCGCGAGGAGAGCGATGCTCTTCTGGCAATTGTGTTTCTGGATCAGCTGGCGAGCTTTTTCGACCAACGGCACAAAGCCGGTTTTGGCTCGACCACTCCTCCCTCCTCACAACCCGCATGTGACGAGTTTCGTGTCGCCAAACGTCTGGCAATTCAGCATGGCTTTGAAGGCGTCGAGGTGCCGCAACCGAAGGGCCTGATCTATTCGCGCCATGACTTCGTCAATGAATATTGGCGCCCTTCGGCCGAAGAACGCCGTCTCGACTTCCAATATTACGAGCATGATATCGGCCAGTTCGCTCGCGTCATCGTAGAAAGCTACAAATTCACCAAGGCGTTCAAAGAAGCCACAGGCTACGCGCCCAACGGCTGGGCAACCTATTTCGTCAACCGCCCCGAGACGGCAAAAAAGCCGTTCGGGCTTTATTCCGGCGGTCCCGGCGTATCGTTCTCGTTCGATCCGTTCTGCTCAAATCCAGCCGAGCCACGATGGCAACGGTTCGCGCAGGAATACAACGGGTTGGCAATTCGGAAGCTGGGCGGAAACGCGTCTCCGATTCAAACCCAGTGGTTACAGCCGGGCGATGTTAAGATTCCAAAGAAATTGGCACGCCCTCGATTTACAACGAAGTACTACAGCCAATTCCTCGACTGATACCCGCCCTGTACGGGCTCGCATCAAGAAGACCCCGAACCATGGCAGGATTTTTGAACTATTCGACCGCTGCATAGACGCGGCGATCCGGAGCGCCTGAGAGCAAAGGAATGCCGACAGCAAAGGCGTGCTGCACGTGAGGCGTCGTCATATGCGCGTCGAGCGCGGCCTCGTTCGTCCAGGCTTCATACGCCGTGAAGTCGGCTCCGTCCGCCGGGTTCTGCAGCACTTCGTAGCCGGTGCAGCCGTTTTCCTTACGCGACTGCGCCGCCAATTCCAGCAGACGATTTTGAGCTGTTCGATCTTGTCCGCTTGCGCGGTCAAGCGAAGGACGACCCTTACAGTTCCTGTCGGCATGCGTCACCTTTGGTTTCCATCTGCATCTTATTTGGCTTTTGCCGGCAATCGTGGACAATCTTGACAATGGCACCCGTCAAGCGCGCCAGATCGTCCGCGTCGATGGTAAACGCCGGCGTCAAATAAATCACGTTGCCGAAGGGGCGGATGAACACCCCTTCCTTTACAAACCGCGCGCGCAACGCGTCCAGATCGTCGATCTGTTCCATCTCCACCACGCCAATAGCCCCGATCACGCGCACGTCCTTGACGCCCGCCAATTCGCGGCAAGGCTCAAGTCCATGCGCCAGCGCCACCGAGATCGCCGCTACCTGATCAAGCCGCGGCTCGCTCTCAAACAAGTCGAGCGAAGCATTAGCTGCGGCACAGGCAAGCGCATTACCCATATAGGTCGGTCCGTGCATCAGCGCTTTCTTCGGATCGTCCGACCAGAAAGCGTCGAAGACTTTCTTTCGCGCCACCGTCGCCGCCAGCGGCAATGTTCCCCCAGTCAGCGCCTTGGACAGCGTGACGATGTCCGGCACGACGCCCCCTGCTTCGCAGGCGAACATCGTCCCGGTGCGGCCGAAGCCCGTGAAGATTTCATCAAAAATGAGCAGCACGTCGTAGCGGTCCGCAGCTTGGCGCAAGCGTTGCAACACTTCCGGATCGTGAAATTTCATTCCGCCCGCGCCCTGGACCAGCGGCTCGACGATGACGGCGGCAATTTCCTCCGCATAGCCCTCCAAGATGCCTTCGAATGTCGTCAGCGTTGCGTCGTCGCGTGGCAGATCGATGATGAAATTCCGCGAGGCTTCATCATGGAAGGCAGCGTGCATTCCATCGTCATCGGAAACCGCCATCGCGCCCATGGTGTCGCCGTGATAGCCGCCCTTGAAGGCGATAAACTTTGTGCGCCCTCGTGGGCCGCGATTGCGCCAATACTGCACCGCCATCTTCATCGCGACTTCGACCGCGACCGATCCGGATTCGGAAAAGAACACGCGGTCTAGGTCGCCGGGCAGCAGCGCCGCCAAACGCCGCGCCAGGGTCAAGGCCTGTTCGTGCGCCAAGCCGCCGAACATCACATGGGGCATGACCGCCAACTGGCGTTCAACCGCCGCGCGGATATGCGGATGGTTATAGCCGTGGCAGGCCGTCCACCATGAGGCGATGCCGTCGACGAGTTCGCGCCCGTCCGCCAGCACAATGCGGCAGCCGTGGGTTCGCACCACTGCCAGCGGCGGGCGGGCTGTTTTCATCTGTGCGTAAGGCAGCCAGATGTGGGGCAACCCAGCGGCTAGCCAATCGCCGTCATTCATTCGGCATTTCCATTCCACATCCCCTACCGGGGCATGATATCTATCGATCCGCACGTCATGCCCGGCCTTGTGCCGGGCATCCACGTCTTGGCGTCTGCTACACTGTAAGACGTGGATGGCCGGGACATAAGGCGTGTCAACGCCGTCTTTGACGGCTATGCCCGGCCATGACGAAGAAGGATTTCGAAGGTCCGTTCCGGATGTCCTCCCTCGACCAATTCGCCGCGGAAAAACTCGCAAGCCTCGACCGCGCGCATCTGCGGCGCCACCTCGTTCAGACGACGCGCGAGGACGGTATCTGGTGCGAGCGCAACGGGCGGCGGCTGCTGTCCTTCTGCTGCAACGACTATCTCAACCTAACGCATCATCCCGCCGTGAAGAAAGCGGCGGTCGAGGCGCTGCAACGCTATGGCGCCAGCTCCGGCGCCTCCCGGCTCGTGACCGGAAATCACCCACTCTTCGCCGAGTTAGAGTCTCGCCTCGCGCGCCTGAAGGGAACCCAAGCAGCCTGCGTCTTCGGCTCCGGCTATCTGGCCAATGCAGGGATCATCCCGGCGCTAATCGGCAAGGACGATCTCGTGGTGATCGACGAGCTTGCGCATGCGTGTCTTTGGACGGGTGCCCGGCTGACGCGCGCGACGGTGCTCAGCTTCCGCCACAACGACGTCGCGCATGCGGAAGCTTTGTTGAAACAGCATCGCTCCAAACATCCGCGCGTGCTGATCGCGACCGACGGCGTCTTCTCCATGGACGGCGATCTCGCGCCGCTCAGCGAGTTGGCAGCGCTCGCCAATCGTTACGACGCTTGGCTGATGTCCGACGATGCCCACGGCGTCGGAGTCTTGGGCAATGGCCGCGGCTCGGGCTTCGTCAACGGAACAAAAATCAACATTCCATTGCAGATGGGGACGCTGTCGAAGGCCATCGGCGGTTACGGCGGGTATCTTTGCGCATCGCAGGCGGTCGTCGATCTCATCCGCAACCGCGCGCGCACCTTCATCTATTCCACGGGGCTGCCGCCCGCGATCGCTGCCGCCGCCATTGCCGCGCTCGACGTGATCGAAGGCAATCCTGATTTCGCCGCGCGGCCGGTGGCGAAAGCCAAAGCCTTCACCCGCCGCGTCGGTCTGCCGGAGGCGACGAGTACAATCGTTCCTGTGATCCTCGGGGAGGCCGAAGTCGCGATGAAGGCTGCGCGGCTGCTGGAAGAGGAAGGATTTCTTGTGGTCGCCATCCGGCCTCCTACCGTCCCGGCCGGAACTGCACGGCTGCGCCTGACTTTCAGCGCCGCGCATCCCGATGCCGAGATCGAACGGCTTGCCGATATCATCCGCACCAAAATTCTGGTGCGCTGAACCGTGACCGCCGTTTTCGTCACCTCGACAGGCACAGATATCGGCAAGACCTTTGTCACCGCCGGCCTGATCCGGCATTTCCGCAATGCCGGCCGCGCGGTTGATGCGATCAAGCCGGTCGTCACCGGCTTCGACCCGGCGTCAGCCGCCAGCAGCGATCCCGGCGTTCTACTCGCAGCCCTGGGCCGCCCGATCCTGGCCGATGAAATCGAGCGCATCTCGCCCTGGCGGTTTCAGGCCGCGGCGTCGCCCGATATCGCCGCTCAACGTGAAGGCGGCACGCTCGATTTCGCGGCCGTCGTCGACTTCTCTCGCCGCGCGACAGCAGTTCACAAGAACATGCTGCTTATCGAGGGGATCGGCGGCATCATGGTTCCGCTCGACGCGCGGCATACCGTCCTTGACTGGATGACCGCGCTGCGCCTGCCGCTGATTCTTGTGGCCGGAAGCTACCTCGGTACTATCAGTCATACTTTGACCGCGCTGCATGTCCTGGCGCGGCGGAATCTGTCGACCGTTGTCGTTGTCGTCAGCGAAACGCCCGGAAGCCCGGTGTCCCTTGAGGAGACGACCGGGACCATTTCGCGCTTTGCGGATTCCATCGAGGTTGTCGGATTACCGCGGCTTCCGCCGGGAGCAGATATGCATCCGGCATTCGAACGGATCGCGAAGCTGCTCTGATGTTTACGGAACAAGAATTGTGGAGCCCGTCGTCGCCCGGCTTTCCAGATCCCGGTGGGCCTTGACCGCATCCTTCAAGGGATATTTTTGATGGATCGGGATTTTCACCTTGCCGCTGGTCACCACGTCAAACAGATCGTTGGCCGAGGCCACTAAGTCCTCTCGCGTGGCCGTGTAATGAATAAGCGTCGGACGCGTCGTGAACAACGAGCCTTTTTGTTGCAGGATCGCCAGATTGAAAGGAGGAACGGGCCCCGACGCGTTGCCGAAGCTGACGAACATGCCGAGCGGATGCAGGCAATCGAGCGACGCGGGAAAGCTATCCTTGCCGATGCCGTCATAAACCACGTCGCATAGCTTGCCGCCGGTGATCTCCTTCACCCGCTCGACGAAATTCTCTTCGCGATAGAGGATTACATGCTGACAGCCGTTCGCCTTCGCCAGTGCCGCCTTTTCCTTGGTGCCCGCGGTACCAATGATGGTTGCGCCGAGACTGCTCGCCCATTGGCACAGGATGAGCCCGATGCCGCCGGCCGCCGCATGGATCAGCAGCGTGGTTCCCTTTTCCACCTTGTAGGTTCGGCGCAAGAGGTAACGCACAGTCATGCCCCGCAGCATCATTCCTGCTGCCTGCTCATAGGGAATGGAGTCGGGAAGCTTGACCGCGCGGTCTACCGGCAACAGCCGCTCCGCCGCGTAACCGCCAAGCGTCACCACATAGGCGATGCGGTCGCCGACCTTGAGGTCGGTCACGCCTTCGCCGACCGCGATCACGTCGCCCGCGCCTTCATTGCCGGCGACGAAAGGCAGCGATGGCGCCGGATAGAGACCGGAGCGGAAATAGGTATCGATGTAGTTGACACCGCAGGCGCGCTGCCGGATGCGGATTTGGCCGGGACCCGGCGGGCCGACTTCGATGTCCTCATAGGTGAGCACCTCGGGACCGCCAAGCTTATGCACGCGAACCGCTGCGACCATTGTCTTCTCCGTTCTTGCTGGACGGCTTGTTAGCTCAAATGCTTTCGCCGCGCGAGCGCAACAATCCGGCGGCAACAAAATAGACGGCAACGGCGCAGAGCGCGACTGTCACCCAAGCGTCGGGATTCAGACCCTCGACGAGCGCGGCTATGGCAAGCAGCGACCATAGCACCAGCAATGCTATGTTGATGCGCCGCCATTGCCTGACGCGGACCGGATGGATGAAGGCAAACGGCACGAAGGTGAGGATCAAGAGGCACACCACTCCGGCCGCGCCGATCCAAGGCGGCGGCTTCAGCAAAAACAGATAGAACGCCACTACGTTCCACAGCACCGGAAAACCGCGGAAATAATCGCCCGACAGCTTCATCGTCCGGTCGGCGAAATAGAGTGCACCCGTGGTCACGATGAGGATGCCAAGAGGAATAGCGGTAGGGCTTGGCACCAGCCCGCTCGCGGTGATCGCGTAGGCGGGCACAAATACATAGGTGAGAAAGTCGACCACGAAGTCGAGACTCTCGCCGGACCAGCGCGGCAGCCGTTCCGCGACCTGGAAGCGGCGGGCGAGCGTACCGTCCACACCATCCACGACGAGTGCGGCCCCAAGCCAGCAGAACATCCACACCCAATCGCCACGCACGGCCGCGATGAGCGCCAAGAACGCCAGCGCCGCGCCGGACGCGGTGAAAACATGGACGGCGAAGGCGCAGGCGCGTGTAAAGGGCGCGGATTCTTGCTCGATGTATTGCGTTCCCGCCGACTTTTCGTTCATGCCTCACCCTAGCGTAGGCGCCAGCAAACGCGATAGGTATCGGGACATGACCAAAGCGGTTGAGGTAGCGGTGGTAGGCGGCGGTCCGGCGGGGCTGACCGCCGCGGTCGCGCTTGCGGAAGCCGGCGTCGAAACTGTGCTTATTTCGAAACGCTCCACGCAAGAAGACCATCGGACCACAGCCCTGCTGCGCGGTTCGGTGACCGCGCTTGATATGCTTGGCGTATGGGCGCGGTGTCATGCGCAGGCTGCTCCTTTACGCACGATGCGTATCGTCGACGACACCGGGCGACTGTTGCGGTCACCGGAAATGAAGTTCGAAGCTTCGGAAATTGGCCTCGATGCGTTCGGCTATAACATCGAAAACCGGTATCTGCTCGCGGCGCTCGAAGCGCGCGTTGGAGAACTACGCGGAATTTCGCGGATCGAGGATGAAGCCGAGGCCGTCGATATTTCCGACAATAGCGTGAGCATAACGCTCAAGGGCGGCAGTGAGATTGAGGCTCGCCTCGTCGTCGGCGCCGACGGCCGCCATTCCATTTGCCGCGCTGCCACCGGCATCAAGACCGACTTGCGGAATTATCCACAGACCGCGCTGACCTTTAATTTAGGTCACGCGCGTCCTCACCAGGACATCTCTACCGAATTCCACACAGCTGGCGGTCCTTTCACCCTCGTCCCGCTCCCTGGCCGACGTTCAAGCCTGGTCTACGTGACCGATCCGGCAACGGCGGACAGGCTTGTCCGCCTCGATGACATAGCCTTGTCGGAAGAACTCGAGCGGCGCGCGCATTCGATCCTCGGCAAATTCACCATTGAGCCGGGACGCGGCGTGTTTCCGCTGGCGATGGAAACCGCCCGCTGCTTCGGCGCGCGCCGGGTAGCCTTAGTTGGCGAGGCAGGCCATGTGCTGCCGCCCATCGGCGCCCAGGGCCTCAATCTCGGGCTGCGCGACGCCGCCACGATTGCCGAGGTCGTGGCCGATACCCGCCGCACCGGCGCCGACGTGGGCGCGCCGGAAGTTCTCGCCCGCTACGACAACCTCCGTCAATCGGACATCGCCAGCCGCACGCTTGCGGTCGATCTGCTCAACCGCACCCTGTTATCGGATTTCCTGCCGCTTCAGGGCGCTCGCCAGTTGAGTTTTCTTCTGCTGGATCGCATTGGTCCGCTGCGCCGCGCCGTCATGCGCGAGGGCGTCGCGCCAACAGGCTCGCAACCACGCCTGATGCGCGGTGAGCCGCTGTCATCGCATTAGTGAACGGACGTTCAATCTTCGGACTGTTGCGCGCCACAATCGTGGATTAGATGCTTCTTCATGACCAAGATGCGGCTTGCCAAATACAAGATCGGAGAGGTGGTACGGCACCGCCTGTTCCCGTTCCGTGGTGTCGTATTCGACATCGACCCGGAATTCGACAACACGGAGGAATGGCTGCTGTCGATTCCGGAAGAGGTGCGTCCGCACAAGGACCAGCCGTTCTATCACCTATTCGCCGAGAACGCGGAAACCGAGTACGTCGCCTATGTCTCCGAGCAGAATCTATTGCCGGATACATCAGGCGAGCCGCTGCGCCACCCGCAGGTTGGGGAAATATTCGAAACCGACGATCAGGGCGGATACCGGCCGCGAAATTCTCTTCTCAATTAAAGCGCGGCCGGTTTCTCACTACCTCGCCGGCGTCGGTGTTGGCGCCGGCTGTCCAGGCTGCGCTTGTTGGCTCTCAAGCTTCTGCCGTGCCTCGTTGGCTCTGCGTTGCAGATCTTCTTCGAGCTTCTTCTGCCGTTCCTCGAGAATTTTCGGATCGGTCGGCGGGCCGTCATAAACCTTGGCGAACTCGGTGAGCGCCACCGGGATGCTGATGGCGCCGCCATTATAATTGATTCCTTGAACCAGCAGGCCTTGGCCCTTTTTCATCTTGCCAAGGATGTCCGGGGTCAACTCATAATCGGCCATGCAACCGTTGTTGAAGCAGACCACGTAAGGCGCGCTCAACGGCTGGCCCTGATCGATGAGTACGCGCGTGCCGTGTTGGAGATGCATGCCGACAGGCAGGGTCACGCGGAGAATCTTTTTCGGATCACCTTCTGGCTCGATCACCACGACGGCGACAATCGGCATTCCGGATTCCAGGCGGCCATCGATACCGGTCAGGCAGACCTGCTTCGCGTTCGCATCTTCCGGCTTCACGCAAAACTTGATCCATTGTGAATAGACAAGTTGCGGCATCTGGTCGGCGCCGGGGGCTTGAGCTGCGCCCTGCGGCTGCGCAGGCTTAGCCGGGGCGGCTTCGGCCGGTTTGGCCGGCGCGGGTTTAGCCGCCGGTGGTTTTGCGGGAGCCGGTTTTGGCGCGGGTTTAGCGGCAGGTGCGGGCGCTGGCGCTGCAGCCGGGGGCTGCTGCGCGACGGCAATGGATGCTGTGAGGACGGCAGCGATCGACGTCGCCGTCACCGTGGCAAACGCCCGCCCCACCAGCCGAGCCGGTGCGGACATGATCGGATAATCCATGAGATGTAGTCCTCTTCTTGCCGCTCTCATGGCTGCAAAGCCTATTCGAGCGGTCGCCCCCATATAGTCGGTCTGTCAGCGCTAAATGAGGCATTAGCGTGACAAATGAAGCTGAGGTGATAGCCGGAATCGAGCCGTTGATAAAGCGCAGAAGTGAGGATTTGGATGACAAACAGCCCCCCGCGCCCAGTCGCTATCGCGGATCGGAGCTGGCGACGCGCGTGTGGTAAATAAGAGCAGGACCGTCTCGAATCACAATGGTAGCGACCGTGCTCATCCGCCGGCTTCGAACCATGCCCCGTCTGCCCGTGACCCGGCAGACCGCTGCGCGGGGTATCCTCGCGCTGTTCTTCTTCCTTGTTGCCGGAACTCTCTTTGGTGAAAGCGCATCGGCGCGAACCACGCATGCGATTGCTATGCACGGCGAGCCGGCACTGCCGGATGGCTTCACCCGCCTGCCCTATGCCAATCCCGACGCGCCGAAAGGTGGCCGGATCACCTACGGCATCCTTGGCAGCTTCGACACCCTCAATCCATTCACTGCCAAAGGTCTCTCTCCGATTGCCTTTCGCGGCTCCTCGGTGATCAATGGGTACGTGGTCGAACCATTGATGGCGCGCGGCTTCGATGAGCCTTTCACGCTCTACGGATTGCTCGCCCGCTCCATCGAGACCGATGACCGGCGCAGCTATGTCACCTTCACGCTCGATCCGGCGGCGCGGTTTTCCGATGGCAAGCCGGTGACGCCGGATGATGTGTTGTTCTCCTGGCAACTGCTGCGCGACAAAGGCCATCCAAATCACCGGCTCTATTATGGCAAGGTCGCCAAGGCGGAAATTATCGCCGACGGCGCGGTGCGTTTCGATCTATCTGGAAGCGACGATCGCGAATTGCCGCTGATCCTCGGCTTAATGCCGGTGCTGCCCAAGCACGCCATCAATGTCGATACCTTCGAAGAAACCTCGTTCGACCCGATCATTGGCAGCGGTCCTTATACCGTCGCGGATGTCAGACCAGGACAGAGCGTCACGCTCAAGCGCAATCCGAATTATTGGGGCCGTGACCTGCCGATAACACGTGGCCAATTCAATTTCGATGAAATCAAATTCGATTATTACCGCGACGCCAATTCGCATTTCGAGGCCTTTAAGAAAGGCCTCTATGACCTGCGGGTGGAGATCGATTCCTCGCGCTGGGCGACCGGTTACGACTTCCCGGCGGTGCGCGACGGTCGCGTGATCAAAGAGACTTTTTCCACCGGCTGGCCCAAACCGAGTTTCTTTTTCGTCTTCAATACGCGCCGGCCGATCTTCGCCGACATTCGCCTGCGCCAAGCCATCACGCTCCTGTACGATTTCACCTGGGTCAATAACAATCTCTATTCCGGTCTTTATGGCGCTTTGGCTAGCTATTTTGAAGGCTCCGAACTATCGGCGCGTGGCCGACCGGCCGATGCGCCTGAGCGCGCCTTGCTAGCACCTTTCCCCGGCGCGGTACGCGCCGATGTACTCGACGGCACCTGGTCGCCGCCCGTCACGGACGGTTCAGGGCGCGACCGGGCGACATTACGCCGCGCGCTCGAACTGTTCTCCGCGGCCGGCTACGATCTGCATGGTACGGAACTCGTCAGCCGCGCCACCGGCGCGCCTTTTAGCTTTGAGATCATGGTGGCAAACCGTGATGAGGAACGGCTGGCGCTCTGGTTCTCGCAAACGCTCAAGCGCGCCGGCATCGATGCGCGGGTCCGCTCTCCCGATCCCGTTCAGTATGACCGCCGGCGGGTGAGCTATGATTTCGACATGGTCTTGTTTCGCTGGGACCAATCGCTGTCCCCGGGGAACGAGCAGGCTTTTTACTGGAGCTCGGCGGCGGCCGACGCGGAGGGCACTCGTAATTACATGGGCGTCAAGAGTCCGGCGGCCGATGCGATGATTGCGGCATTGCTGAAGACTGAGAGCCGCACCGAGTTTGTCGCCGCGGTGCGCGCGCTGGATCGCATCCTGATCTCGGGCAGCTACGCCGTTCCGCTGTACGATATCCCCGACCAATGGGTGGCGCATTGGACTTCAATTGCGCACCCGACGACGACCTCGCTGTTCGGCTATCTTCCCGAGACCTGGTGGCGCAAACCGCCGATCCCATGAGGCTGTTGGCTTGATACTCGGTAATCCATCACAGGCGACGGCGGCATCCGCTCTACGCGGGCCCGACACGCTTGATGACCTCTTTCGCCGCGCCGCATTGCGGCGCCCCGGTGCGATCGCGCTCGCCGATCCCCCTGACCGCGAAACATTTACCGATGGCGCGCCGCGCCGGCTGACGTATGCGGAAGCCGACCGCATGATATCCGCCATCGCGGAACGGCTGCTGCAGCTTGGCTTGCGCACCGACGCCATCGTCGGCATCCAGTTGCCGAACACGGTGGAAAGTGTGCTGACACTGCTCGGCGTGCTGCGCGCCGGGATGATCGCGGCTCCGCTGCCGCTCCTGTGGCGACAAAGCGAGATCACGAACGCGCTGCGCCGCCTCGGCGCCAAAGCCTTGATCACCTGCGGCCATGTCGGCTCGGCCGATCATGCTGGCGTCGCCATGGAGGCCGCCGCGGAGCTTTTTTCCATCCGCTATGTCTGCGCTTTCGGCGGCAATTTGCCTGACGGCGTGGTGCCGCTCGACGGCCTCTATATGGCAAAACCCGAGTCGCTGCCGCGGATCGAGCGGGACAATCCCGCCGCGCATCTCGCGGTCATCACCTGGGATGTTTCGCGCGACGGATTTGTGCCCATCGCTCGCAATCACATAGAAATCATCGCAGGCGGTCTCGCAATATTTTTGGAAGGCGGCTTCGAACGAGATGCCATCTTGCTTTCCGGCCTTGCTCCATCGTCCTTTGCGGGATTGGCGTTGACCTTGCTGCCTTGGCTCCTGTCGGGCGGCACGCTTGCATTGCACCAGCCCTTCGATCCGGATGTCTTCGCGGCGCAGCTTCGCGAGCACCGCTGCAACGCCGCCGTCTTGCCGGGTCCTGTCGTGTCCAGGTTGGCTGACGCCCGTTACCTGGCGGCATCGAGCGGCTTGAAGACGGTTATGGCCTTGTGGCGCTCACCGGAATGTTTGAACACCGCCGGATGGCACAGCAACGATATCGGGCTGGTTGATGTCCTGGCCTTCGGCGAGACTGGCGTGCTCGCCACGCGCCGCAGTGCCGATGGCAAACCTGCGCCACTTTCTTTGGGCGCGATTACCGCGCCGCGCGGCGCTTCAGGCGGGGTTCTCGTCGGCGAACTGCATCGCACTGAAATGGGCACTGTCGCTATAGGCGGCCCGATGGTGCCGCGACATCCCTTCTTTCCGGAGGCTTCCGAGACTGCCGATGGCGTCGGCGACACAGGCTATACTTGCCGCGCCGATCCCGACACCAAGGCGCTGACCGTCACCGGACCGCCTGCCGGAATGGTCGGCGTCGGTGGTTACTTATTTGCATTATCAAAGCTCGACGAAATCGCCGCCAGGGTCGCGGGCGCGGACCACATCATTGCCTTGCCGGACCCGCTGTGTGGTCACCGGCTTTGCGGCTCCGCTATCAACGCCGCCGCCGTGCAGGCAGAGCTTGCCGGGCACGGCATTAATCCGCTCATCGTTGCGGCGTTCGGCACGCGCTGAGCAATACAGCCGGCGTTGACGGGACATTAACAGCGGTTCGCGTAAGCTTATATTTTATCAACGAGCCCCGTGCCGCATGTCTCTGCAAGGCCCGATGATTGTCGTCGCTGACAACCCGGCGACGGACCTCGTCGACGCTCTGGGCGCGGCGGGAGCTTTCCCCATTGTCGAGGCGCCCTGGGCCGACGCCCCCGCCGCCTTCGTCGCCGTGCAACCATCCGCCATCGTGCTAGCGGAACCCGGTCCTGCTTCCAATCTCAAGGCGGCGCGAACGTTGGGCCTGCAAATCAAGACCCGGAACGGTCCCTTCATTCCGCTGATCGGACGAGCGCGCGGCGATCTGGAGCCGGCGATCCCCGGCGCGCTACCTATTGATGCCGATGCCTCGGCGAGTCGCCTCGTTGCGCGGCTGCGGACCGCGCTGCGGGTGCGTTCGCTGCATGAGACGGTGTTGCGGCGCGCGGAAACGGCCACGAGCCAAGCCGGTCGCGCCGCACCGGCGCTACCGGTCACCGATCCGATCGAGGATGCTACCGTTCTCGTTGCCGGACGCGGCGGATCATATCCGGCGCTTGCGGTCGCCGTCGGCGAGCGGGTCGGCCTGATCGGCGCGTTGAGCGTGGAGACGGCGGGCCGCTACCTGAATTCGCGCGATGTTGACGGTGTGGTGATCGGCGACGGTTTCAGTCCGCGCGTGATCGAGGCGCTGTTGACAGTGCTTGCCGAGGACTCGCGCTTCCGTGACCTTCCGGTTGCCATCGCGGGTGGCACGCCCGACCTGCTGGCGGAATTCGGCCCACAGCTGGTCAATCTGGAGCGCATCGAAGGCGCCCCCGGCAGTCTGATCGACTGGATGCTTCCTTTGGTTCGCCTGCATGCGTTTGACGCTCGGCTGAAGCGTTTCTTGAAGACGCTGGATTCTGAGGGCCTAATCGACGCCCAAACCGGGCTTCTCACCCGCGATGCTTTCTGGCGGGATATGTCGCGCGCGCTCGGCGATGCTTGTAAGCGCGGCGTCAGTCTTTCGCTGGCGCGCTTTTCGTTCGAACCCACGGTCGACCATCGCACCGGCATGGACACCGCGCGGCTCGTCAGCCGCATTATACGCAACATCGATTTCGCCTGCCAAGGCGCGGATGGCTCGATCCTTTGTGTGTTCACGTCGACCGATCTCAAGGCCGCCAACGTGATCGCGCGGCGGATCGCGAGCGTGCTCAGGCATACGATGCTGACGTCCGATCAAGGACGCCCGAAGCTCGAAACCAACATCACGCTCGGAACCCTGAAATCGACCGATACGGTCGATAGCCTCATCGCACGCGTGGGCGCGGCGGCTTTCGCCGCAGCTTGACGGCGACTAAGGCCGGCACCAAATGGTGCTGTTGAGGTTCCGCAGTGTCACAGAATTCATCACCGCCGCTTCGCATCGACGTCGTTTCCGACGTGGTCTGCCCATGGTGCTTCATCGGCAAGCGCAGATTGGAAAAAGCGATCGCGCTCAAGCCCGACATTCCCGTCGAGGTACACTTCCAGCCCTATTTCCTGAATGACTGGATTCCGCGCGAAGGTCTTTCGCGCGAGGAATACCTCACCAAGAAATTCGGGTCGGTCGAACGCTATGCGGGCATGGCCAAACGTGTCGCTGCCGCAGCCGCCGAGGAAGGGCTCACCTATGCGTCCGACAAGATCGCGCGGCAGCCGAATACGCTTGACGCGCATCGCCTCATCCGTTGGGCCGATGAAATCGGCCAAGCCGCCTGCATGAAGCAGCGGCTGATGGACCTCTATTTCACCGAGGGCGCCGACCTCACCAATCGTGAAGTGCTGGTGGGCGCGGCGGTCGATTGCGGTCTCGATGGCGATCAGGTGCGCGCTTGGCTCGTGAGCGACAAGGATGTCGCGGTGATCGAGCAACAAGCCAATACGGCGAAACAGGCTGGCATCGACGGCGTGCCAACTTTTATCTTTGGCGGCAAGTTCGCCGTGTCGGGCGCGCAGACGCCGGAATATCTCGCCCAGGCGATTGAGCAGGCGGCAGCGGGATAACTCACGCCGCCTTGGCACGCTCGGCGATCTTTGCCAGCGTGCGCAAAATGGCGGTCGTGCCTTTCAGCCGTCGCACCGGCGTTTCCCATTCGTCGAAGAACACGACCTTCATGTCCGGCCGCACGCGCGCGCCAACGCCCTGCTCGCGGATGAAGGCGACGAGGCCTTCCGGATTGGAAAAGGTATTGTCGCGGAAGGAAAACACCACGCCTTTAGGACCGGCATCCACCTTTTCCACATTGGCACGGCGGCACAGCGCCTTGATGGCGACGATCTGCAACAGATGCTCCACCTCGTCGGGCAGCTTGCCGAAGCGGTCGACCATCTCGGCGCCGAAGGCATCGATTTCGCGTTCGTCTTCGATTTCCGCCAGCCGGCGATAGAGCGCGAGCCGCACGGAAAGATCGGCCACGTATTCTTCCGGAATGAGCACCGGCGTGCCGACCGTGATCTGCGGCGACCATGTGTCGGCAACCGGAGTGGTGATGCCGGCCTTTAGGCTCAGCACCGCCTCCTCCAGCATTTGCTGGTAAAGCTCGAAGCCCACTTCCTTGATGTGACCCGATTGCTCCTCGCCGAGCAGATTGCCGGCACCGCGAATGTCGAGATCGTGGGAAGCGAGCTGGAAGCCCGCGCCGAGCGTATCGAGGGATTGCAACACGCTCAGCCGCCGTTCCGCTTGCGGCGTGATCTTCTTTTCCGGCGGCAGCGTGAACAGCGCATAGGCGCGGATTTTCGCCCGGCCGACACGGCCGCGTAGCTGATAGAGCTGCGACAATCCAAACATATCGGCGCGGTGCACGATCAAAGTATTGGCGGTTGGAATATCGAGCCCGGATTCGACAATGGTCGTGGACAGCAACACGTCATATTTGCCGTCGTAGAAGGCGGACATGATGTCCTCGAGTACCGCGGACGGCATCTGCCCATGCGCGACCGCGACGCGGACCTCCGGCACGTTCTTTTCGAGGAAGCTTTTGGCCTCGGCCAAATCCTCGATGCGCGGACAAACATAAAAGGCCTGGCCGCCGCGGTAACGTTCGCGCAACAGCGCCTCACGCACGATCAGCGGATCGAAGGGCGCGACGAAGGTCCGCACTGCGAGCCGATCAACTGGCGGCGAGGCGATGATCGAGAGATCGCGCACGCCGCTGAGCGCAAGCTGCAAGGTGCGCGGGATCGGCGTCGCCGTCAGCGTCAGCACATGCACCTCGGCGCGCAGTTGCTTAAGCCGCTCCTTATGCGCGACGCCGAAATGCTGCTCCTCGTCGACGATCACAAGGCCAAGGTCTTTGAAACGGATCGCCTTGCCAAGCAACGCATGGGTGCCGACGACGATATCGATGCCGCCTTCGGCGAGCCCCTTCTTCACCTTGGCGAGATCGGGACCCGACACCAGCCGCGAGGCCTGCCCAACATTGATAGGAAATCCCCGGAACCGCTCAGTGAAGGTCTTGGTATGTTGACGCGACAGCAGCGTCGTCGGCGCCACCACGGCCACCTGCTTGCCGTTGATGGCGGTGACAAAGGCGGCACGCAGCGCCACCTCGGTCTTGCCAAAGCCGACGTCGCCGCAGACGAGGCGATCCATCGGGCGGCCGGTGCCTAAATCCGTCAGCACCGCGTCGATGGACGCCTGCTGGTCTTCCGTCTCCTCATAAGGAAATCCGGCCGCAAACTCGTCGTAAAGCCCCGCGCCGACGTTGAGCCGCGCCGCCGCGTGCAACCGCCGCGCCGCGGCGATCTTGAGCAGTTCCGCCGCCATCTCCCGGATG
>JAXDOR010000161.1:0-2698 GCA_034668825.1 Alphaproteobacteria bacterium
GTGCCGGCTTGGACCGTGGCGCCGTCCTGGCTATGCGCCTCGATCTGCATTGCCGGCGCAAGCTTGAGAAACGCGGCTTCCACCAGCGGCAGCCCGGCAATGCGTCCGGCCTTGCGCGCCGCCACCACCGCGCGTCCCTGCGTGCCAACCGGCACTGTCGCGATGGAGGTGATGTCGCCGGCGCGGCCGAGGTCTTCGGCCAGCGCGCGCGTTACCGCCGCGTCGATCTCCAGCGGCGAGAGGAAGGCGTCGGGACAGAGCAGGTTTGACATGATGGTCCTTGGTCGGCAGCAACTCGTGCCTTCTCCCACAAGAGGAGGGGGGGAGCGGTTCAACTCGTCATATGCACCATGCGCTCGACCGCGCGCCGCGCCTTGGCCGCGATCGCCGGATCGACCACAACCTCCTCCTGCATATAGACGAGGCTGTCGAGAATTTTTGGCAGCGTGATGCGCTTCATGTGCGGGCAGAGATTGCACGGCCGCACGAACTCGACCTCGGGCAATTCCGCGCTCACATTGTCGGCCATCGAGCATTCGGTGACCATGACCACGCGCTTGGGCATGCGGTTGCGGACCCAATCGATCATATGCGCGGTCGAGCCGGTGAAATCCGCCTCCGCCAGCACATCGGGTGGGCATTCCGGGTGCGCGATAATCTGGATCGAAGGATCGCTCTCGCGCACCGCGCGCAGCTCGGCGGCGGTGAAGCGCTCATGCACCTCGCAATGGCCTTTCCAGGCAATGATCTTCACGCTCGTCTGCGACGCCACGTATTTCGCCAGATATTCGTCGGGCAGGAAGATCACGCGTTCGGCGCCGAGGCTCTCCACCACCTGCACGGCGTTAGACGACGTGCAGCAGATGTCGCTCTCCGCCTTCACCTCGGCGGAAGTGTTGACGTAAGTCACCACCGGCACGCCGGGGAAACGTTCGCGCAACAGCCGCACATCCTCGGCGGTGATGGATTGGGCGAGCGAACAGCCTGCCCGGGAATCCGGGATCAACACTACCTTATCCGGATTGAGGATCTTCGCGGTCTCCGCCATAAAATGTACGCCGCATTGCACGATCACGTCGGCGTCTACCTTCGCGGCTTCGCGCGCAAGCTGGAGTGAATCGCCGACCACATCGGCGACGCAATGGAAGATTTCCGGCGTCTGGTAATTATGCGCCAGGATAACGGCGTTGCGCTGTTGCTTCAGCGCATTGATCGCCAGCACATAGGGCGCGAAAGCGGGCCACTCGATCGCGGGTATGACGTTTTTTACGCGCTCGTAGAGATGCGCGGTGTCGCGCGCGACCTCCTCGTTCCATTCCAGCCCGGGCATCGGCACTGCGGGGAAGCGCGCCGAGGCGCGCCGCGCAGCAAGGGGAGCCGCCGGCCTGCGATAGGGAGAAGCGATAGTTTCGATGATCGGCATGGAAGCCTTCCACAATATACTCATTATGAGTATATCAAAGGGCGAAAAACGTCCGGCGCGGCCGGGCACATATTCTCATTCAGAGCAAATCAAATATAACACTCCCGCACGGTCTTCGCCAGCCCCTTGTCGACGGGCTGCTATGCGTGGGGTGGGCGACCCGTATCAGCAAGATTTGTTTGGGCGAAGCGAACCAAGGTTCTATGTTCGCTTACGCACCCGCTTTCGACCCCGCGCCTCTATCGGAGATTCCATGTCGGCCGCTTCCCTAACCGCCAAGCTTGGTTGGCGCACGCCTCTCGTTATTCTGATCTGCGGATGCTTGGTCTCGGCACTCGGCTTTGGTCCGCGCTCCACGCTCGGATTTTTCCTCACGCCGCTGTCATTCGCGCATGGCTGGGGACGCGATATCTTCGGCCTTGCGCTGGCGTTGCAGATGCTGCTGTGGGGTGTGGGACAGCCTTTCGCCGGCGCGCTGGCCGACCGCTTCGGGCCGTTCCTTGTGCTCTCCGCCGGCGCGCTGCTTTACACCGCAGGCCTCATATTGATGGCCTATAGCACCACGCCGGGCATGCTCTATCTCACCGCCGGCGTGTTGGTCGGATTCGGACTCGCCGGATCGTCTTTCACCATCGTGCTCGGCGCCTTTGGCAAGCTGATGCCGCCGGAGTGGCGTTCGATCTCCTTCGGCGCCGGCACCGCGGCGGGCTCTTTCGGCCAGTTTTTCTTTTCGCCGCTCGCGATCGGGCTGATCGACAATATCGGCTGGCAGGAAACGCTCGTTGCCTTCGCGGCCATCGTGCTGCTCATCATTCCGGTGGCCTGGGCGCTGACTCCGCCACGGACCGCTGCCAAGCCGGCAGCCGCGATCCTTCAACCTCAATCCTTGAAGCAGTCTTTGGCGGAAGCCTGCGGCCATCGCAGCTACATGCTGCTGGTCATCGGATTTTTCACCTGCGGCTTCCAGCTTTTCTTCATCGCCGTCCACCTACCAGCCTATCTCGTCGATCAGGGCATTTCCAACCGGATCGGCGGCATCAGCTTGCCGAAAGCGCCGAGCACGATGGTGAAGGACGATCCGGCGAGTCCGAATCCGACCAACACGCCGGCGGTGAGATAGAGCATTCCGGGCGTGGTGCTGTAGGCCATCAATACGAGACCGGCGGTGTAGAACAGCGCACCGGCGGAGAGCACGAGGAACGAACCAAAGCGATCGGCGAGCGCCCCGGCGAAAGGCTGTCCCACTCCCCACAGCAACATCTGCAATGCGAGCGC
>JAXDOR010000162.1:0-22918 GCA_034668825.1 Alphaproteobacteria bacterium
ACCGCCGGTCGGCCAAAGGGAGTCGAACATTTCGTTCTGCCCTGTCGCGTCGCTCGGCGGCGGCGACCGCAATATCGCATCCAAGCGCGAGATCGGCATCAACTCGGTCTCGGTCGAAGCCGCCGACCCGGCGCTGCCGGTTTCGGTTGCGTCTTCCGTCAGATCCGCACGCGGGTCAGGCGCGGAAGACCGCGATGGCGGCGGAAACACGAAAGCCTCGTGGCGCTCGGAAATCACAACTTCCGGCGCGCTCGCCGTCTCCGGGAATGGCAGGCTCGGCGGGTCGAACATCCCGCTTTTGGAAGCGTCGGTGGAGGGAGCGCTATACAGGCGCGGCTCGACGGCAGGATCGTTCGCCCGGTCTTCCGGAACAGGCTTCGGCGGGAATGGAATGCGGCCCGGTCCGGCAGCGGCGCGGGAAGGCTCGGGAGCAACTGTATCAAAGGGATCGGAAGGAACCGCCCACGGGACCGGACGCGCCAGCAACGCCTCGGCAATCCGGCGCAACTGTTTTACGGCGGTCGCCAGTCCGATCAGGACCAATCCCCCGACAATCGCGGTGGTGCCGGTGATGAGAAGCGTGTTGCCCAGGCTGAACTCGTGGATTGGGATTCCGAAGCCAATCATTGCGACGCCGGCCGCGGTCGCAATAAGGCCAAGCACAAAGAGAGTCACATACATACGTGCACCGTCCTTGGACTTTTGCCCCATTTAGGCCGATCAGAAGCCGCCGTGAGACTGCGCCACCATGCAATAGAGCATTGGGATCGAGAGCATGGTGTTGATACGCGATGTCAGCATGGCGACACGGGCTGCCTTGGCCTTGGCGTCGGGTTCGCTCGGGACCAACCCCAAAGCCTTCTGCTGGTTCGGCCAGATGACGAACCAGACATTGAAGGCCATGATCAGTGCCAGCCACATGCCAATGCCGATGGCAAAGGTGCCTCTCTGCAAGGTCAGGGCCTGCATCAGATAGCCGTTCATATAGGCCAGCAGGAGGCCGGTGACGACGGTGGCGAGCGCGCCATAGCGGAACCAGAACAGCGCGCTCGGCGCGATATATCGGGTAATGGCGGCGCGATGCTCGACCGGCTCGATCTTCGGCACGGTTGGGATCTGCACGAAGTTGAAATACCAGAGCAGGCCGATCCACATCACGCCGCTGAGCACATGCAGCCAGCGCATGAAGAACGTCGACCAGGCGTAATCAACCCTGATGAACTGCCCGGTGACGATGCCGCCGACAATGATGATGCCGACCAGCAGGATGATGCCGGCAATGATCGTCCGCTGCAAAGATTGAAGAATAGCCGCCATTTGATCTGCCCCCCTAGATTGCCTAAATGTACGATAGCCGAACCGGATGGAACCGCAAAGCTCCGTCCCGAGTTCACCCGTATCGCCGACAATCCCAATCGAGGAGAATGCCATGTCGTTCTCGCTGCCCGAACTCCCCTATGGCTACGACGCGCTTGCCCCTTACATGTCGCGGGAAACGCTGGAATATCATCACGACAAGCACCACCTGGCTTATGTCGATAATGGCAACAAGCTGATCAAAGGCACCGAGTGGGAAGGCAAGCCGCTCGAAGAGGTGGTGAAAGGCGCTTTCGGCAAGAACGCCGGGCTCTTCAACAACGCCGGCCAGCATTACAACCACACCCATTTCTGGAAATGGATGAAGCCAGGCGGCGGCGGCGACAAAATCCCCGGCAAGCTGGAAAAGAAAATCGTCGCCGATCTCGGCTCGGTGGCGAAGATGAAAGAGGACTTCATCCAGGCCGGCGTCACCCAGTTCGGCTCCGGCTGGTGCTGGCTTGCGGTCAAGGACGGCAAGATCGCGATCATGAAGACCGCCAACGGCGAAAGCCCACTCGTGCAAGGCGCCCAGCCGATCCTTGGCTGCGACGTCTGGGAGCATTCCTATTACATCGATTATCGCAACCGCCGGCCCGATTACCTGAAGGCCTTCGTCGATCATCTCGTGAACTGGGAACACGTCGCCGAGATGTATGACGCCGCGGGCAAAATGGCGAACGCGGCCTAGCAGCCCACTTTTGCGCGGCAGGAAAGCGGGGCGTGCAGCCCCGCTTTCTTTTTGCGGCAAGCGCCGTACTGGTTTCGTGCGGGACGCCGGGCCGCGAACGCGGCATAATCGCCCAATAGCTCGTCACCAACCGGAATTGACCGCGCCCGTGAGTGCTGCCCCACCCCTTCCTGGATTCTCCCAGCGGACTTGGTCGCGCGACGAAATCTGCGATTGGGCCGCGGTGCTGGTCCTATTCATCGTCGCCGCGCTCGCCGCGCTCACCTTCCGCGACTATGGGCTTGGCTGGGACGACTACACCCACGCGCAATATGGCGAGTTGCTGCTCGCCTTTTACGGATCGGGATTCACCGATCAGCGGGCCATGTCATTCGTCAATCTCGAAATGTATGGCGGCGGCTTCGACATGGCGGCCGCGCTGCTGGCGAAAATTCTTCCGCTCGGACTTTTCGAAACCCGACGGCTCGCGGGCGCGGCGGTCGGGCTGATCGGGCTCTTCGTCACCTGGCGTCTAGGCCGCCGCGTCGGCGGCCCGCTCGCCGGTCTCATCGCGCTCGTGCTGCTGGCTACTTGCCCGCTTTATGTCGGGCATATGTTCATGAATCCGAAGGACGCGCCCTTCGCCACGGCGATGGCGATCCTGCTGCTCGGGTTGGTTAGGACTTTCGAGGAATATCCCCGCCCTCGCGCGGGCACGGTCGCGCTGTTCGGCATGGGTCTCGGGCTTTCGATCGGGTCGCGCATTCTCGGCTTCATGAGCGGCGTTTACGCCGTGGCCGCATTCGCGCTGCTGGTGGTGATCGAAGCCCGTGCTAAGGGTGCGCGCAACGCCGCGACCCGCGCCGGACGTTTCGTCCTCATGCTGCTGCCGGGATTGCTGCTGGCTTATGCGGTGATGGGACTGGTCTGGCCCTGGGCCGTGCTGCAGCCGCTGAATCCGTTTCGCGCGGTGGAATATTTCTCTCACTTCTTCGAGAAGCCTTGGCAGGAACTGTTCGGCGGTGCGCTGATCTATGTTCCCGACATGCCGCGCAGCTACGTGCTGACGCTGTTTGGCCTGCAAATGCCGGAGATATTTCTGCTCCTCGGCCTCGGCGGAATAATCGCAGCTTTATATGGCGCCATGCGGCGCGATCTGCCGCCGCGGCAGCGCGCCGTTCTGCTGCTGGTGGCGCTGGCTGCGATCTTTCCCATCGCGCTCACCGTCGCGTTGCGGCCGGCGATGTATAACGGCATCCGCCATTTCATTTACGTGTTGCCGCCTCTCGCCGTGCTTGGAGGTTTGGCCGGGGCATGGCTGTTCGAAAGGCTGCGGCGTTTCCGCCTTGCCGCGATCGCCGCCGTAGCGGTTTTTGCCGTCGGCTTTGTGCTGCCGGTGATCGAAATAGTGCGGCTGCATCCCTATCAATACACCTACTTCAATCGCTTGGCGGGCGGCGTCGCCGGCGCGCGCGACCGCTATATGCTGGATTATTGGGGCCTGTCGTTCAAACAGGCGTCGCAAGGATTGGCGGAGAAGCTCGCCGCGGGCTACGCGAGCAAACCGCCGGACCGCCGCTGGAAACTGGCGACCTGCGGCCCGCACCGCTCGCCGCAAGTCGAGCTTGGTCCGGACTTCGAGATCACCTGGGACCCGCAAGGCGCGGATTTCGCGCTGATGCTCGGCGAATTCTATTGCGCCAAGCTGGATGCGCCGGTGCTGGTGGAAATCGCGCGCGAAGGCGTGGTTTACGCCCGTGTCTATGACCTCCGCGGCCGTTCTTTTCCCACGCTGCTGACGCTGCCGGGACTGTAAGGGCGTTCGGAGCCTCAAGAGTGGTCTTTGAGCCGTCATCCTGAGGTGGCCGCGCAGCGGCCCTCGAAGGAGGACGGCGCCGTGCTTCGAGGCTCGCTGCGCTCGCACCTCAGCATGACGGAAAAAAACGCCCGCCAGTCCGTGATGGCGGCTCCTTATTCGCTCATTCCCGCGCGTAAGCGGAATCTAGGCGGATATTTTTGCTGGACCTCATTATTACGCCTTAGACAACTGAGCTTCGGATGAAATGTGGAAGATCATCAAACTAATGAAGAATAGTGGGGACATCGGCAACCCTGGCAAGATTGATGAGGTATGCAGTGTTGGCAAGGACAAGAACGAGCAGCGAGACCGAATTAATTATTTTTGCGATAGACGTAATGAGAGCAGCCACTTCGCTGTAGTTAAAATTATGGTGTATCGATTTTCTCATGTCAGTTCTCTGCAACGCATCGCAGGAATGTGACAGCAACACCGGCTTACTGGCAACTTACCTCGCGCCAACGAGCGGGCTTTCTGTCACTAGACCCCCAGACGTGCAGTCTGGGGGCATTGGGTTCTATGTGTTTGAAATTTCTACATCCTGTTGGATATCCCGATATCCAACAGGATCTAATGGAATCAAGGCTTTAAAATTTCTGTGGGTAGCAATCAATTGATGATCGTTGTGGGACAGGAAAGTTCATCCCACCCGAACCCGGCGCGTGTCCCTCAACGACGAGACGCCGCACCGCGCCGCGCCGGAAGCAGCTTGAAGAGCAACAGCGAGCGGCCGGTGACTTCGTATTCCGATCCGAAGTCCGCGGTCTGCGCATCCTCTTCATCTTCCACATCGGACAGATTGGTGTCGATCAGCCGCAGCCAGGCGCGGCCGCCGGCAACCTCCGGCAGTTTGAAGCGCACGACGTCATGATGGGCGTTGACGATCACAAGCATCGTGACGTCGCTGCCGCGGCGGCGAATGCCGGTGGCTTGCGCGCGTCCGTCGAGCAAGACGCCCAGGCAACGTGCTTGGCCATCTTCCCAGTGCTCCGGCTTCATCTCCTCGCCCGCTGGTGTCAGCCAGGTGGAATCCTTGGTTTCGAGCTCTTCGTTCCACTCGCCGGTAAGAAAGCGGCTGCGGCGCAACACCGGATAGGTGCGGCGAAGCTCGATCAGCCGGCTCGTGAAGCGCGCCAAGGCGTGGCCTTCAGCGGAGATATTCCAGTCCACCCAGCTGATCTCGTTGTCCTGGCAATAGGCGTTGTTGTTGCCCCGCTGGGTGCGGCCGAACTCGTCGCCGCCAAGAAGCATGGGCGTGCCCTGGGACAGCAACAGCGTGGCGAGCATGTTGCGTTTCTGCCGCTCGCGTAGCGCATTGATCGCGGGATCGTCGGTCGGCCCTTCGGCGCCGTGGTTCCAGCTATGATTGTTGTCGGTGCCGTCGCGATTATCTTCGCCGTTGGCTTCGTTATGCTTGTCGTTGTAGCTGACGAGATCGTGCAGCGTGAAGCCGTCGTGGGCGGTAATGAAGTTGACGCTCGCCCAGGGCTTGCGGCCGCGCTGGTTGAACAGGTCGCCGGAGGCCGTGATCCGCGTCGCCAGTTCGGCGAGCTTACCTTCATCGCCCTTCCAGAAGCTGCGAACCGTATCGCGAAAGCGGTCGTTCCATTCCGCCCAACCGGGCGGGAAGTGGCCGACCTGGTATCCACCAGGCCCGCAATCCCACGGCTCGGCGATCAGTTTCACCGACGACAAGATCGGATCCTGCCGGCCGGAATCGAGAAAGCCGCCGCTTTCGTCAAAACCATAAGGCTCTCGCGCGAGAATGGTGCCGAGATCGAAGCGGAAGCCGTCGACGTGCATCTCCTGCACCCAGTAGCGCAGGCTGTCGGTGACCATCTGCAACACCCGCTGGTGCGACAGGTTCAGCGTATTCCCGGTGCCGGTATCGTTGATGTAATAGCGTGGCTGGTCCGGGATCAGCCGGTAATACGAGGCATTGTCGATGCCTTTGAAGCACAGCGTGGGACCGCGCTCGTTGCCTTCGGCGGTGTGGTTGTAAACGACGTCCAGGATGACCTCGATTCCGGCGTCGTGGAACCTCGCCACCATCTCCTTGAATTCCGCGAATGCGAATTCAGGAACGCTTGCATAGCGCCGCGCCGGCGCGAAAAAGCCGACGGTGTTGTAGCCCCAATAATTCTTCAGACCCTTCTCCAGGAGGTAGTTGTCGTCGAAAAAAGAATGAATCGGCAGCAGTTCCACCGCCGTCACGCCGAGCGAACGCAGGTGATGGAGCACGCTCGGATGCGCCAGCCCGCGAAAAGTGCCTCGCAGTGATTCCGGCAGGTCGGGATGCAGCTTGGTGTAGCCGCGCGCGTGCAGTTCATACACCACCGTGCGATCCCAGGGCACGCGCGGCAGGCGGTCCTCGCCCCAGGTAAAAGCCGGATCGATCACCCGGCATTTCGGCACGAAAGGCGCGCTGTCGCGCTTATCGAAAGTCAGGTCGTCGCCGCTCTCCATTTCGTAACCGAAGAGCTCCGGCGCCCATTGCACCTGGCCGATGATGGCCTTGGCGTAAGGATCGAGGACGAGCTTGTTCGGATTGAAACGATGCCCCTCGGCGGGCGCATAAGGGCCATGCACGCGATAGGAATAGATCGTTCCCGGCCGCGCATCGGGCAGAAAACCGTGCCAGACCTCGTCGGTATATTCCGGCAGCTCGATGCGCTCGATCTCGGTTTCGCCTGCATCATCGAACAGGCAAAGCTCCACCTTCGTCGCATGGGCGGAGAACAGCGCGAAATTCACCCCAAGTCCGGTCCAGGTGGCGCCTAAAGGATGCGGAGAGCCTTCGCGAATGCGAGCGCCGATGCGCGTTAAGGTGCCGGGCGGTGAAGTTGTGCCTTGCCCCACCTCCGCGGCAGTGATCGAGGTGGGATTGAAGTTCATGTGAGCGGCGCCTATGCGGAAGGGGACGCGCTTCCAACGAGCGTCAAAGGCGAATGTTCCCCTCACACGCCAACATGAAAAAAGCGGCGGCGCGCCGTCTTATTCCGCCAGCGCCGCCAATATCCGCGCCCAGCTCCGCGTGCCTTTATGAAATGACGTGAGGTCGAATTTCTCGTTGGGCGAATGCACGCGGTCGTCGTCGAGCGCGAAGCCGACCATGATCGTATCCATGCCGAGCACGCGCTTGAAGTCGCCGACGATGGGGATCGAGCCACCCTCCCCCACCGCAATCGCCTTCTTGCCCCATTCGGCGGCAAGCGCGGCGCGGGTCTTGGCCAGCGCGGGGTTGTCGAAGCCTAAGTCGAAGGCCGGCGCCATGCCGAAATTGCCGAATTCCACCGTGCAGTCCGCCGGCAGGCGGGCGCGGACGAAGGCACGGAAGGCGTCGCGGATTTTCTGCGGGTTTTGGGCGCCGACGAGGCGGAACGACACCTTGGCCATGGCCTTTCCGGGGATCACGGTCTTGGCGCCCTCGCCGGTATAGCCGCCGATAATGCCGTTGACCTCCGCGGTCGGACGGGTGGCGATCTGCTCGATCAGCATCCGGTCCTTTTCCCCGGCGGGGACTTTCAATCCGACCGGCGCCAGGAAATCCTCCGGCGTGAGATTGAGACCGGCGAGGTCGGTCTTGATGTCCGACGGCAGTTCGCTGACGCCGTCGTAGAATCCGGGGATGGTGACGCGGCCCTGCTCGTCGTGCAGCGCCGCGATAATTTTCGCCAGCACGCGAATCGGATTTTGCGCCGCGCCGCCGAACAATCCGGAATGCAGATCGCGGTCGGCGCAGGTGAGCTTCACCTCTTCATAGACCAGCCCGCGCAACGAGGTCGTCACCATCGGCGTCTGCGGATCCCACATGCTGGTGTCGCAGACCAGCGCCAGGTCTTGCTTCAACTCCGCGGCATTGGCTTTGACAAAATCGAACAGGTGCGCCGAGCCGCATTCCTCCTCGCCTTCGATCATCATGGTGATCGGCAGCGGCAGCTTGCCGGTGACTGCCTTGAAGGCGCGGCAGGCTTCGATGAAGGTCATCACCTGACCCTTGTCGTCGCAAGCGCCGCGCGCGACGATAATTTTCCGTCCGTCCGGCAGCGTGGCGATGCGCGGTTCGAACGGCGGCGTCTCCCATAGCTCCAATGGATCGACCGGCTGCACATCATAGTGGCCGTAGAACAGCACGCGCGGGCCCGCTCCGTCGTCGCTTTTGCCGACGACCACCGGATGCCCGGAAGTGGGCCTGATATCGGCATTAAAGCCGATGCTGGCGAGGTCGTCCGCGACATGCCTTGCCGCCGCCTGGCATTGATCTTTGTAAGCCGGGTCGGTGGAGATCGATTGGATACGCAGAAATGCGAACAGCCGCTCGATGCTGTGGTCGAGGTCGCGATCGATGCGATCGAGGACCGCGTCAAGAGAACTCATCATCCGGCTCCATGTCACGATGCGCTGCACCAACGCCGCGCGAAACTGAAAAGCGCGTCGCGCGATGGTCGATCCCGGCGGCGCGGCGCGCTCCTCGTGGCATATCACTCGCGCCGAGCGGGAGGAAAAAATTTTTCATGCTGTCGGCGCCGCGCTTGTCTTATCGCTCGCTTTACGCTCATTATGCGGCAACCCACCCAAGTGTGGGACCGGGGCGAGGACACATGGACGAGCTAATCGGACGTCTTATCGCCACCGTGGGCGTCACTCGTGAAGTTGCGGAAAAATCCGTCGGCATCATTCTCGACTTCCTGGCGAAGGAAGGTCCTCCGGAAAAAGTGCAAGCTCTCATCAATCGACTCCCCGGAGCCGATATGTTGTTGCGATCCGCCGCGGCGAACGGCGACGGCGGTGGCGGCATGTTCGGCGGCGGCATCATGGGCGCCGGTACCAAGATGATGGCGGCCGGGCTGAGCATGGGTCAGGTACAGAGCGTGACCCGCGAAGTTATTTCCTATGCGCGGGAGAAAGCAGGCGAGGACGCAGTGGGTGAGATTGTCGGTGCTATTCCTGGCCTCGTTCAGTTCGTTTGACACCCGCCGAATTGAAGACAAGATCGGATTGAGCAAACCTCTATGTCCTACCCCATCAGCGACATCGAAGGGATCGAGCCGGAGGTTGCCGGCAAGCTGAAATCGGTCGGCATCAGGACTACGGCGAAGCTGCTGGAAACGGCAAAAAATGCCTGTGGCCGCAAGAAGTTAGCCGGTAAGACGGGATTCGACGAGAGGCGGATCCTGTGCTGGGCCAACATGGCCGATAAGATGCGGATCAAAGGCATCGGCGAGGAATATGCCGACCTGCTGCACGCCGCCGGCGTCGATACCGTCAAGGAGCTCAAATACCGCAATCCCTGCAACCTCGCCAAAGCGATGGCGAGCGCCAATGCGAAACGAAAACTCGTCCGCCTGCTGCCGTCGGAAAAAACCATCGGGCGCTGGATCGAGGACGCGAAAAAATTGCCGCTGAAGATTACGTATTGAACTAGACCACATCGTCATTCGTCATTACCGGGCTTGACCCGGCAATCCAGCTTTTTGCAAAGAAGATGGACCACCGCTTCAAGCGCGGGCTGACAATTTTACAGATACCCGCCGACGCTTGACACCCTGACAGGGACCGCGCAAAGCGACGGCCATGATGTTGGCCGAACGCTCCACGCCCGCGAATGTCGCAACCAGCGACGCGGCGTCCTGGCTCCCGCACCTCCTGGCGCGGGGCCGGACGACGGTGATGGGCGTGCTCAATGTGACGCCGGATTCTTTTTCCGATGGCGGACAGTTCTTGGACCCGGATCGCGCCGTCGCCCAGGCGCGGCGCATGATCGCGGAGGGGGCGGACATCATCGACATCGGCGCTGAATCCAGCCGTCCTTACGCCGGCGCGGCGGCGATTTCAGCCGAGGAAGAATTGGCGAGGCTTGCGCCGGTGGTTCGCCAAGTGGCCGATCTCGGCACTCCGGTGTCGATCGACACCACCAAAGCCGAAGTCGCCGCTTGGGCCATTGAAGCCGGTGCCGCCATGGTCAACGATGTCTGGGGATTGCAGCGCGATCCCGATATGGCGCGCGTCGTCGCGGAGCATGGCGTTCCGCTCGTCATCATGCACAACCGCGAAAACCCCGACGGCGCAATCGACATCATGAATGACATCGAGGCCTTCTTCGCGCATTCCCTCGACATCGCTGCCCGCGCCGGCATTAAACGCGAGCGTATTGTGCTCGATCCAGGCATCGGTTTCGGTAAAACGCCGGAGCAGAGCCTCACGGCCATCGCCCAGCTTGGCCGGTTAAAGTCTTTCAGTCTGCCGTTGCTGGTCGGCGCATCGCGCAAACGCTTCATCAATGCCGTGATACCCTCAGAGCCGGACGAGCGTCTTCCCGGTTCGCTTGCGGCGCATCTCGTGGCGGCTGAAAATGGCGCGGCCATTGTCCGCGTTCACGACGTGGCCGAGACCGTCCAGGCGCTGCGCGTCGCCGAAGCGATCCGAGGGGCCCAATGACCGACACGATTTTCGTCAATGGCTTGGTGCTGCACGCCTATCACGGCGTCATGGCCCATGAGGGAAAGGTCGGCCAGCCTTTCATTCTTGACCTCGCGCTCGACATCGACCTCGGCGAGGCAGCGACGTCGGACAAGGTGGCTGACACCGTCTCCTACGACCAAGTTGTAGGAACCGCGAGTGAAGCTTTCCGCGCCAAACGCTACAAGCTGATCGAGGCCGCCGGCGGCGCGGTTGCCGAAGCGATCCTCGCGGCCTATCCGGGCGTGACCAAGGTCCGGATAACCGTGCGCAAGCCGCATGCGCCGGTCGCCGCGGTCTTCGACGACGTCGGCGTCACGCTGACGCGTGCGCGCCGTGGCTGAAGCGCTGGTCGCGCTCGGCGGCAACGTCGGCGACGCGCGAGCGACCCTCGCCCAAGCGGTGGATTTGTTCTGCGACGGCGCCGACGTGCAACTGCGGGCGCGGTCGTCGGACTATCGAACGGCGCCCTGGGGCGACACAGATCAGCCCGCCTTCATCAATCTATGCATCGCCGTCACCACCCGGCTATCGCCGCAAGCATTGCTCGATCGCGCGCAACAGGTTGAACGGACGCTGGGACGCGACCGCACGAAGGAGCGGCGTTGGGGACCAAGGACTGCGGACCTGGACATTCTCGCCTATGACGATCTTGTGCTCCAGGAGCCGGCATTGACCTTGCCGCACCCGCGATTGTTCGAGCGCGCCTTCGTCCTGGTGCCACTGGCGGAAATCGCGCCCGACCGCATCATCGCTGGCATTCGCGTGCGCGACGCCGTGGCTCGTGTTGACGCCTCGAGTGTCGAACGGCTTGAATGACGGTTGCTGGGAATCGCTTAGCCTTCCGAGGAGAGCTGGCGGATGTCCGATGACCAACCCGCAGTCGAACTCGCGCAAATCGAGCATGAGCTTGAGGTTCTGCGATCTCGTTATGCCATCATGGAACGCTGGGGCCGGATTCTGAAAGCATTCTTCCTCGTATTTCTTCCGTTAGCCGCTTCAGGCATAGCGATTTATGCGCTCATGGATGATGTTGTCGTTGGTCTATTTATCATCGGCATAGTGCTGGCCTTCGCTGCCATTATATGGTTCAGCAGGGACGCCCCAAAGAATCCGAGCGCCCTCCCCGTCCGTTGGATCGACATGGCGTCACCCAACGGGCCTTGGAACAACTATTTCCTTTATCAGGCGGCGCGGTTTCCAAGCGAAGCTCGCGCCATTGAAGAAATGATTGCCGCGCGGGAAACACGGCTGGCCGAGTTGAAGAGAATCCCGGGGTAATAGCGGCCGATGCCTTGCGCCCGACGCCAGGTTTGCTAGGATTCGAAATGCCATTCTCGGCTGCTGATCTGACGCTGTTGCGCATCCGCTGTCCCGGATGCGGTCAGCACAGCGAAAAGCTGGTCACCGTCCTGGTCAAAAAAGATGCCATTGCCTGCGCCATCTGCAGCACTGCCATCGACCTGACGACGCCGCATAACTCGCTTTTGATCAAAGAGACAGCGGAAAGTTGCGCCCGTATCGGCGCGTCGCTCACGAAACTCATTTAGCTTTCGTGGCGGCCAGCGCGTAGCTTAGGCCGCGGATTTCTTCTTCGGCTCCGTGAGCCGGACGGCAAGGATCCAGGAAAGCCCAAAATTCAGGAAGAAGCATCCGAGAAATACCGGAAGACTGAGCGTCTCGGAATAACTCGCCGTCAAGGAGCCGAGCCCCCAGGCCACAAAAGCCCCGGCGATAATGATTGCCACATAGATCACGATAAGCTTCATCGCATACCTCTTGAGCAAAAGCGTGGCCGTGAGGCTATAGGAATTCGGCAGATGCGTGAAGACGATTGATGGCTCTCACCGTCCTCCTCACCGGCTTTGGGCCGTTTCCCGGCGCGCCCTTCAATCCGACGGGGGCGCTGGTGCGGTGTCTGGCGCGGATACGGCGGCCCCGCTTCGCCACTGCCCGGCTCGTCACGCACATCTTCCCTACCAGCTATCGGGCGGTCGACCGCGATCTGCCAAAACTCCTTGCCGAATGGGCGCCGGACGCCATCCTCATGTTCGGCCTTGCCGCGCGTACGCCGCATATTCGCGTGGAGTCCCGTGCGCGCAACGCCCTCTCCCCCCTGATCCGCGATACCGAAGGGCACATGACTTTCGCGACTTCCATCGTGGCAGGCGGACCCGCCGCCCTCGCCTTCGCACCGCTGACACAAAGATTGCTGCGCGCTGCGCGGACCTCACGCGTGCCTGCTCAAATATCTCGGGATGCCGGAAATTACCTTTGCAATTACCTCTCCTGGCGGGCACTCGAGGCTGCAGCAAAACCGGGCGGCCCGCGCGTGGTCGCCTTCGTGCATGTGCCGAAGCTATGCCGCTCGCCATTGCGCCGCCGCGCCGGGCGGCGACCTCCGCTGACCATGGAGAAACTGGTTCGGGGCGGCGAAGCGATGCTGCTCGCGGCCATTGCCGCCGCCGATCGCGCCCAGATGAAGGAAACGTAATCTCCGCCGCGCCGCTTGCCACAGTTCGGTCGGAAACGATTCCTACCTGTGACTGATGGACGCCTCTATCAACCAATCCCGGTTCTGGCGCCGTAAGCCCGCCGTGCTCGCCCTCCTCGCACTATTCCTGCTTCCGATCGCCGCCCGCGCCGCGATGTTCTGGCTCGGCGACCATCCGCGCAGCTTTCGCGACGCCGACTGGTCGAGCATCGGCAGTTTGCCGCCGGCGAGCCAATACCCGCAGGCGCGGCTACTCGTGCTTTCCGGGCGCACCGGCGGCTGGAAGGGTGTGCTCGCCGTCCATAGCTGGATCGTCATCAAGCGCGAGAATGCGACGCGCTGGACCCGTTTCGATGTGGTCGGCTGGGGCGATCCGATCCGGGTCAACGGCTGGGCGCCCGATGGACGCTGGTTCGGCGACAGGCCGTCCGTGGTCGTCGACGTCAGCGGGGCCGAGGCGCAGACGCTAATTCCGAAGGTCGAAGCCGCGGTGAAGGACTACCGCTTTGCCCATGCCGGCGACTATCGCATCTGGCCCGGCCCCAACAGCAACACCTTCGTCGCCACGGTGATGCGGGCGGTGCCGGAGATCGCTACGTCGCTTCCGGCCAACGCCATCGGCCGCGACTTCCGCCCAGGGCCTTATCTCGGAACGACCGACAGCGGCACCGGCCTGGAGGCTAATCTTTGGGGCCTTTTGGGCATCAAGGTCGGCTGGGTCGAAGGCGTCGAGGTCAATTTTCTTGGCTTGGTGGCGGGGCTCGATTTCCGGCATCCGGGTGTGAAGCTGCCGGGCTTCGGCCGTCTCGGCGTCGATTCACTCGTCCCCGCCGCGCTCGCAAGATAAAAAACAGAAGCCTAGGCCGCCTGTTCGCCCTCAACCCTGGGCGCCAGTTTCGCCCAGACATCGGCGGCGGCGAAGACCTCGCGGAGCTGCCGGACGAACTCTTCCTCGGTGTAATAATGCTTCCAGCGGCCGCTATTGTAGAGGTCTACGAAATGGGAGCGGCGGCGCTCCGCAAGGGCGCGCCATTTCTGTGAGAGCCTCTCGTACGGACGGGCTGTGAGCCGTGCCGACATGATGAGCCGCCGAATCAGTAGCAACTCATCCTCGTGCCGCCGGTGAATCTACGCAAGAAATATTGAGTTAACCAAAGGTTAACAGCGGTGGAAACCGTTTCGCGTGCTAGGCGCTCAGTTTGGCGTCGGTCCGGTAGCCCGCTTCCGTCTTCGCTTTGATCTCATCGAGCGTCACGCCGGGCGCGATTTCGACCAGCGTCATGCCGCCGGAGCCTTTCTTATCGATGCTGAAAACGCCCAAGTCCGTGATCACCATGTCGACAACGCCGGCGCCGGTCAGCGGCAGCGTGCAGCGCTTGAGCAGCTTGGCTTCGTTCTTCGCCGAATGCTCCATCACCACGACCACCTTCTTCACCCCGGCGACGAGGTCCATGGCGCCGCCCATGCCTTTCACCATTTTGCCGGGGATCATCCAGTTGGCGAGATCGCCGTTCTCCGCCACCTGCATGGCGCCGAGGATGGAGAGATCGATATGCCCGCCGCGGATCATGGCGAATGAATCGGCGCTGGAGAAATAGCTCGTGGTCGGCAACTCGGTAACGGTTTGCTTGCCCGCGTTAATGAGGTCGGGGTCTTCCTCTCCCTCGAACGGAAACGGCCCGGTGCCGAGCATGCCGTTCTCGCTTTGCAACTGCACGCTCATGTTGGCGGGAATGTAGTTCGACACCAGCGTCGGGATGCCGATGCCGAGGTTGACGTAGAAGCCGTCGCGTAATTCCTTGGCGGCGCGTTCCGCCATCTGTTCGCGCGTCCACGCCATCACACTTCCTCCCCGGTGCCCGCCGGAATAGGTGGTGCGCTGCGCTTGCGCGTGGTGCGCTGCTCGATGCGCTTTGGCGAATTCGGCACATGCACGATGCGCTGCACGAAGATGCCGGGCGTGATGATGTGATCGGGCTCGATCTTCCCGGGCTCGACCAAGTTCTCCACCTCGGCGATCGTTACCTTCCCCGCCGTCGCCATCATCGGATTGAAGTTCCGCGCGGTCTTGCGATAGACGAGGTTGCCTTCGCTGTCGCCTTTCCAGGCATGGACGATGGCGAGGTCGGCGACGAGTCCGCGTTCGAGGATGTAATTCTCGCCGTCAAAGTCGCGCTGCTCTTTGCCTTCGGCGATCAGCGTGCCGACGCCGGTCTTGGTGAAGAAGGCGGGGATGCCGGCGCCGCCGGCGCGGATGCGCTCCGCCAGCGTGCCTTGCGGATTGAATTCGATTTCCAACTCGCCGGCGAGATATTGCTGCGCGAACATTTTGTTCTCGCCGACGTAGGACGAGATCATCTTCTTGATCTGCCGGGTTTCCAGCAACAGCCCGAGGCCGGCGCCGTCGATGCCCGCATTGTTGGAAACGAAAGTGAGATTCTTCACCCCTGTATCGCGGATGGCGAGGATCAAGGTTTCCGGTATGCCGCACAGCCCGAAGCCGCCGGCCATGACCAACATCCCGTCTTTGAGGATGCCGGCCAGAGCTTCGCGCGCGCTGGGGTAAACCTTCTTCATGCCTGCTCGCTCATTATCTTAAGGCGCGACTGCATAACCCCGGACTGTCAAAGGTCAAGTGCCGATGCGCAAGGGTGCATGCAGCTTGCGCAACGCTGCGATGACCGAAAGCGCCGTGATGCGCCCGGTCTTCGGATTCTCCGATGGAACATTCTCAATCGATAAGGTGAAACGCGCGGCATCCGCCTCGACTTCAATCATATGACAGTTCCGCGTCACCTGCGGGTCTGCCCAAATTTCAATCATTGTGCGGTCCGCGCCGATACCGGCGAGCGCCAGCGCGGCAACGACATTGACGTTGGCGGGAAATCCGGCGGCGGCTTCGCGCGCCGTGCCGCTGAACACGCGCTTGGCTTCGCGCAAGCCCTCTATCGAGATGCCGTTCTTTTCGAGATAGGGAGCCCCAACGAGTCCGTTCGGCGGCTTGCGCGTCGTCATCCGCACCGAGTGGATCGTGCCTTCCGCCGCCGCGGTCACCGCGTCGAGACCGAGCAGCGCGCCACTCGGGATAATGATCTGCCCGTCGCGCGCCTTCGCCAGGTCGATCAAGTCGGGCCGCGGCAGCAGCGCCCCGGCGCTCAGCACCATGACTTTTTTTCCGGCGAGCAGCATCGGCCGGCAGATATCCTCCAGCCGTTCCGCCGGCGCGCATTCGACCGCCAAATCCGCGTAAGCGGGAAGCTCATCGAGCCCGACAACGGCGCAATCGATGCCTTGCTCACGCAGCCAAGCGCGCGCTTTCGCCGCATCCCCGGCGGCCACACAGGTCAGGCGCACACCTGGAATGCCTTGCGCGAGATGCCGCACAATGACGCGGCCGATGGCGCCGAGGCCAGCCACGCCGACACGGGTCACAGCCATGCGATCTCCTCGTTATAGGGCTTGCCTCATGACCAGCCTGGGAACACGCTATACTAGCGCCGACTGAAGCCGGTAACGGCCAGCCACAGGGAGGAAACCATGAAAAAATCGATCCTCGGGTTCACGTTGGCGAGTTTCCTCGCCTATGCCGGGCAAGCTTTCGCGCAAGGCTATCCCGATCACCCTATCACGCTGGTCGTTCCCTTCGCCGCCGGCGGGCCGACCGACGTGCTTGCCCGCACCATGGGCGAAAGCATGAGCCGGATCCTCAAGCAAACCATCGTCGTCGAAAATGTCGGGGGCGGCGGCGGTATGGTTGGATCGTCGCGCGTCAAGAATGCAGCGCCCGACGGCTATACGCTGGGCCTCGGCACCGTCGGCACCCATGCGCAAAATCAAAGCCTCTATAAGAAGCCGCTGTATAATGCCGCCACCGATTTCACGCCCGTGGTGTTGATGGCCGAGCTGCCGCTGGTGCTGATCACGCGCAAGGACTTGCCAGCCAACGACCTCAAGGAATTCATCGCTTACACCAAGGCCAACGAAGCGAAGATGCAATTCGGGTCGGCCGGCGCCGGGTCGGCGACGCACATGGGATGCTTGCTGCTCAATCACGTGCTGGGAACCAAGATCATCCACGTTCCCTACAGCGGCACCGGACCGGCGATGTCGGACCTGATCGGCGGCCGCATCGATTTCTTGTGTGAGATCATCACCACGGCGAAGCCGCAGATCGACGGCGGGACTGTCAAGGCGATCGCGATCATGACCAAGACGCGTTCACCCGCGCTGCCGAGCGTCGCCACCACCGTAGAGCAAGGTTTGCCGGCGCTCGAAGCCTATACGTGGAACGCCTTCTTCCTGCCCAAGGGAACGCCCGCCGAGATTGTGAAAAAGCTCAACGAGACAGCCAAACAGGCGATGAAAGATCCGGTGGTGCGGCAGCGCCTGGAGGGACTCGGAGCCGTATTTGTTTCCGAGGATCGCACGACGCCGGAATATCTGGGCAAATTCGTCGCCGAGGAAATCGCGAAATGGGAGGCCCCGATCAAGGCCAGCGGGGTGTCGGTGGATTAGGAGCGATCCTGCCGAGATTACCAACCCGCCCCTTTTGCGCCACGGATTAGGCCAAAATACCTCACTCTCGCCCATTTACGGTCACCTCCGCCGTTACCCATGGCCATCCGTCAAATGGCAGGAGGACGTCATGTCGAATATCCGCCTCATGGCCGCGGCCACGACAATCATCGCCGCGCTCAGCTTCGGCAACGCGCCCGCCAGCGCCTGCGACGCCGGTACGCCGGGTTGCACATCCGCTCCGGCGGCGCAGCCTAAAACGCCTCTCCGTCTCAACCAATTCCTTAAACGTCCCACACCAAAGGCAGCTTCGACTGCCCAGACTCCGACTGCCAACACTTCGGTCGTCGCCGCGAGCAAACAGCCGCGCAAAGCGAAGACGCGTACACGCGTGGCCGCGAAAGAAGTTTCCAGTCCTGCTACCGCTTCTCCCGCCGTCGCTTCGTCCGCCACACCAACCCCTGCGCCTGCCGAGCCCCTGAGGATGAGTGACGCCGCGCCGCCACCGGCGGCTGCCTCGGAGACCGACGGCGTCGCGCTTGCCTCCGCCGACGAATTCAACGAGCTCGATGCCGCCGCTGACCAAGTGCAAGTCGTTGCCGCCAACGAAGTGAATGAGCTCGATCTGGCCGCCGACACGCCTGTACCGATGGCCCAAGCTGCGCCGGCCAATCAAACTCCTCCCGCCGCCGAAAATACAGCAGCGATGACGGCAATGGCCTCGGCGGATCAGCCTGCGCCCCGCTCGTCCTGGATCGCGTGGATGTTCGTCGCCCTCGGCGGAATGATCGCGGCCGGGGCCGCCGTACTGTTGTTCTTCATCGCGCAAGCACCCGCGCGCAGGCCCGCGTAAAAAACCCATAAAGTTTTTCCGCCGTTTTCCGCGTCCGCTGGCCGGTTGTCTGCCGCGCTGGCGGCCCCTCTCCTTTGGTATGAGCGAAACAGTCTTGTGCTTCCCGAAGATATTGGCAAACTTGCCCGTCTCTAGCCAACGGGAGCACTCGCACTTCGCATCCGCGCCGCCGCAAGCTGGCGATCCCGAATAAAAAACAAAAGCGGCGCCAGGGAGAAACCTCATGTGGAACCAGGTCTATAACCCGTTCGGCAATTCTGTTTTGTCGACCATCTGCGCCGCTCTGCCGGTGGTCACGCTGTTGGTGCTGATCGCATCCAACAAGGTGAAGGCGCATATCGCCGCGCTGATCGCGCTTGCCGTGGCCAATGTCGTGGCGATTTATTTCTTCACCATGCCGGCGGGGTTGTCGTTGCGCGCGACGGCGCTGGGCGCGGTCACCGGATTCTTCCCGATTGGCTGGATCGTGCTCAATGTCATTTTCCTCTACCGGCTGACGGTGGCGACCGGCGCCTTCAAGACGCTGCAAACCACCATCGGCGGCGTCACCACCGACCGCCGTTTGCAGCTCTTGTTGATCGCCTTCGCCTTTGGCGCGTTCTTCGAGGGCGCCTCCGGCTTCGGCACGCCGGTCGCGGTGACCGGCGCGATCCTGATCGGACTTGGTTTCTCGCCGCTCGCGGCTTCCGGCCTGTCGCTGATCGCCAACACCGCGCCGGTAGCTTACGGCGCCTTGGGCGCGCCGATTCAGGGACTTTCCAGCGTCACCGGCATCGATCCATTCCTGCTTGGCGCTATGGTCGGGCGGCAATTGCCGTTCTTTTCGCTGATCGTGCCGTTCTGGCTGATCTGGGCCTTCGCCGGCTGGAAAGGCATGAAGGATATCTGGCCCGCGATCCTGGTCACCGGGGTGTCCTTCGCCGTCCCGCAGTTCCTGATCTCGAATTTCATCAATCCATGGATTGTCGATATCGGCGCTTCCCTGATCTCGATGGCCTGCCTCATCGGCTTCCTGCAAGTGTGGCGTCCGAAGGAAATCTGGACGTCGCCGGCCTTGCGCAGCCGCGACGAGTCGGCGGCGACGATGCCGAAACCAGCCGCCCCCGGACCAAAGCCCAGCCGGGCGGAAGTCTGGATGTCATTGCTGCCCTGGATCATCGTTTGCTTGGTGTTGCTGTTGTGGGGCACCAATTTTTTCAAGGGCATCGTCAATCCGATCTTCGCCTGGAATTACGATGTGCCGGGACTTGACCGCGCCATTGCAAAAGTGGCGCCGGTGGTGACGCAGCCGACGCCGGAACGCGCGCAATTCCTGTTCACTTACATCGCCTATACCGGCACCGGCATGTTGATCGCCGCGATCATCTCCGGCCTGATCATGGGCTTCTCGCCCGGGAAGCTGGTGGTGGAGTATGGCCGCACGATCAGGATTTGCGCTTATTCGCTGATCACGATCTCCGCGATGCTCGCCATCGGCACGCTGACGCGACTTTCCGGCATCGACGCGACGCTCGGTCTCGCCTTTGCCAGCACCGGGATATTGTATCCCTTCTTCGGCACGCTGCTCGGCTGGTTGGGCGTGGCGCTGACCGGCTCCGACACTGCGTCGAATATCTTGTTCGGCAATTTGCAGAAGATCACGTCGGAGCAATTGGGCCTCTCGCCCATCCTCATGGGCGCGGCGAATTCCTCCGGCGGCGTCATGGGCAAGATGATCGACGCCCAGTCCATCGTTGTGGCTTCCACCGCGACCAACTGGTTCGGGCACGAAGGCACCATCTTGCGCTTCGTGTTCCTGCACTCTATCGCGCTCGCCTGCCTCGTCGGCGTGCTGGTGATGCTGCAAGCCTATGTGTTCACCGGCATGATCGTCGTCGCGCCCTGAGGCATAGGCCGGACGCACATACAAACTCCCGCGGCTCACGCCGCGGGGTTTTTTGTCGAGCCGCGAGAATTCCTAGTTCTTCGGCGCGACGATCTCGTTGAACTGCGCGATCACGTCCTTCGGCGTGGTAGCGAGCTTCTCGATCAGCTTGACCACCGCCGCGCCGTCGATCGGGCTGACGTCCAAGCTGAGTTTGTTGGCGTCCTCCAGGAATGCCGGGTCCTTGGTCATGGTCATGAACGCCGTCTGCAGCGCCTTGGCGCGGTCGGGCGGCAGGTTCGGCGGCGCCACCAGCGGCAGCGCCATATAGAAGGGAGCCTCGGCGAATTCGATCAGCGACAGCGCCTTCGGGTCCTTGGTCAGTTCGCGTCCCGTCGGCACATCCGGGAGTTCGGCCGAACGCGTCGTCCGTCCGAAAGCAATAAGCGGACGGAAGGCGCCTTCCTTCCACAGCGTCGCTTGCCCTGCCTTCATCGAGGCAAAGCCGACCACCTGCCCGTCGAGTTCGCCAGTTTGCTGCGCCAGAAACACCGTGGCCGCGCCGGTATAACCGCGCACGACTTGCACGTTGAGCCCGAGCACGTCCTTGGCGATGATGGTGAAGATCAGATTGGTGGCGCCGGCGCCCGTCGTGCCGATTTTCGCCGGCGGCACGCCCGGCTTCTTCAAGTCCTCCACCGTCTTCGCCGGAAATTTGGAATTCACCACCAGCAGATAGGCGTCATTCGCGTAGGACGACAAACTGCCAAGCCAGGTGAGCTTCAGCGGATCGAAACGCGCGTTCGGGTCGCCTTGGATGGCAAGCTGCGGCGTGCTGCGTTCGATGACGCCGATCACCGAACCGTCCTTCTCCGCCTGGGTGAAGAGACGATTCGCAAGCACCAGCCCGCCCGCGCCTTGCAGATTCTGCACGACGATGGTCGGCTCGCCGGGGATGAAGCGGCCCATGTGCTTGGCCACCAGCCGGCCGACAAGGTCGTTGACCCCGCCCGGCGCGCTGGCGACAAAAAGCGTGACGTTGCGGCCTTTGTAGAATTGCTCCACCGACTGCGCAGCGGCAGGTTGCATCGCCGCCATTGCCAAGCCGAGCAGCGCCGCTCCGCCGCCCCAAAGTTGCACGCGCGCCATTATGTTCCTCCCGCTTTTGTCTGGCTCGGACACATTCATAATGTAGTTTACCGTATCCGCGAAGCCCCGCCCGTCCCCGCCGGAGAGAAGCAAAAATATGCTAATCATCAACAACGATCTCGTCTCCGAACTCCTCACCATGGACGACTGCATTCGCGCCCAGGAAGAGGCATTCAAGAAACTGCCCACTGGCGGCGCCATCCACCGCCCGCGCATCGATATGTATTTCCCCTGCGACCGCGAGGACGGCTATTTCCGCTGGGGCACGATGGAAGGCGCCAACGACGGCTATTTCGCCATCCGCATGAAGTCCGACATCATCACCTGGCCGAAGGACGCCAGCGGCAATTGGACCGAGGACAAGCATTGCCGAGAGCCCGGCACCTATTGCGGCCTGATCCTGCTGATCTCCACGCGCAATGCCGAGCCGCTGGCCTTCATCAACGACGGCGTGCTGCAGCACATGCGCGTCGGCGGCGGCGCCGGCATCGGCGTGAAATATCTCTCGCGCGAGGATTCCCACGTCGTCGGCATGTTGGGTTCCGGCGGCATGGCGCGCACCTTCCTCGACGCCTTCACCTGCGTGCGCGACGTGCGCCTGTGCAAAGTCTACAGCCCGACGCCCGGCAACCGCGAAGCCTTTGCCGAGGAAATGTCGAAGCGCCTGAACATCGAAGTGCGCGCGGTCGACACCCCGCGCGAGGCGGTGAGCGGCGCCGACATCCTTTCCTCCTGCACCGACAGCATGCAGCCGGTCTATGACGCCGACTGGATCGAGAAAGGCATGCATATCACCAACTTGGGCCGCCGCGAGATGCCCGACGCCAGCGCCACCAAGTTCGATGTCGTGGTGCGCCAGGGCACCGCCGGCCTGCAGATGAAACAGACCGAACGCTTCCAGGCCGAGCGCGGTCTCTCGCCCGCCGCTTTCATCGGCGGCACCGTGGAGGAGATGCAGCGCATCCCCGCGAAAAATCAGCAGCCCGGTTTCGGCGGCGATTCTCCGGAATTCATGGATCGCGGCAAAGGTGGCGACAAACCGGACTTCGCCGACCTGGTAACCGGAAAATGCAAGGGACGCACCAGCCGCGACCAAATCACCTTCTATCGCAACGTCGGCAATCAGGGTTTGCAGTTTTCCTCGGTGGGCGGCTGGGTCTATTCCCAGGCGGTGAAGTTGAAGAAAGGCCGCGAGATTCCCACCGACTGGTTCCTGCAAAACATCCGTGATTAGATCGCGCTGAAATTCAACCGTCCGGGAAGCATCATGCAACTTCGTCAAGTCTGCACCGCCGCCGCAGTTTCTTTTCTTCTCGCCGGCAACGCCTTGGCGCAGTCGCCGGCCGAATTCTATAAGGGCAAAAACGTTACGCTGCAGGTCGGATTTGGTCCGGGCGGCGATGATGATCTCTGGGCCCGCATTATCTCCAAGCATATGGGCAACCATATTCCGGGCAATCCCACCATCGTGCCGCAGAATTTGCCCGGCGCTGCCGGCCTCCTGGTGGTCAACCGGCTCTATAACGCCTCGCCCAAGGACGGTTCAGTGTTCGGTATGATCAATCGCGGCATTCCCTTCGAGCCTTTGCTCGGCGGCCAAGGCATTCAGTTCGATGTGGCAAAATTGAACTGGATCGGCAGCCCCAACCGCGACACCACCGTCTGCGGCGCGCGCAAGGACGCCGAGGTGAAGACGCTGC
>JAXDOR010000163.1:0-4674 GCA_034668825.1 Alphaproteobacteria bacterium
CCCTACGGCTGATTGTAGGGTGGGCAAAAGGCGCAGGCACTGGTCTTTCCGCGTGGGCAAGATCGCGCTACGCCGTTGCCCACGCGCCAAAGTGCAAGCAGGCGATTTTGCCCAGCCTACGCAGGCGCGGACAACGCCTACCGGAACAGGGTCCGGAAGATCTCCTCGGAACTGTCGGTGTATTTCGTCAGCTTGTCCGGGCCGATGAAGTTCTCCGGCACGCCGGCGGTCTTGGGCACCACCGATGCGAGCGACGGCAGCGGCGGGACCGCCGGATCGGCGGGGAAATACTCCGCGCTGGACAGGATCGCCTGGCCCTCCTTCGAGAGGATGTAGTCGATCAGCAGCATCGCCGCGTAGGGATGCTTGGCTCCCTTCACCACGCCCATGGTCGCGGCGGTCGAGGCCACCGGGTCGAGCAGCTTCGAATTGACCGGCGCGCCCTTGCCTTTGCTGATCAGCGGATGATGCGCGAAGATGTTCAGCGCGATCGAATATTCGCTGGCGATGACGCGGTCGACCAGCGTGCGCGCGCTGCCGGCGCCGAAATTGACGATCTTCTGCTCCTTGAGCTTGTCGAAATAGGCCTTCGCCTTGTCCTCGCCCCAGGCCAGCCGCAGGTTGGTGATGAACAGCGGCGTGCCGCTGGCGCTACCGATACGCCACGCCATCTTGCCCTTCCATTGCGGGTCGAGCAGGTCCTCGTAGCTCTTCGGGACCTTGTCGGCAGGGACCAGACGGGTGTTGTAGGCGATGCTGTAGTAGCTCAGCCGCGTCGGCGTCCACATTGCGTTGGAATCGCGATAGGCCTCGGGATAGGCCGCCAGCACCGGCGTAAAGTAGGGCTGCACGATACCGGCCTGCACCGCCTGCTCGCCGGCGCCAGTGCCTTCAATCACATCGGCAACGATGTTGTTGGCACGCACCTCGGCGGACGCCTTTTGCACGATATCCTCGGAGTCGGCGCGCCAATACGTTAGCTTGATGAACGGATACTTCTTGCCGAATTTCTCCGCGATCGGCCGCATCGCCTGATTGACGATCATCGCCGCGTAGATGACGACCTGGCCCTCCTTCTTGGCGCCTTCGATGAGCTTTTGTTCGCGGTCGGCGCCTTTGTACAGAAGGATGGCGTCAGCGCCTTGCGCCCGCGCCGGCGCGGCCTGCCAGGCGATGGCAACTGTCGCCGTCAGGCACAGCATGCGCGCGATGTCGCGGCGCATGATTGTCACCTTTCCGATCATGCCGTCCCTCCCCCGCTGGTTCTGGTTTCGATCAGCACATCGGCCCACGCACACGCTGGCCACGTGAACGCGTCTATGCGATCTGCCGGCGGCCAGTCGCGGCCGCCTCCATTTTTTGGGCGGCGATCAACCGCACACCGGACCCAGGCCCTTGCGGCAGATGCAGCATGCCATCCTGGGCCTCGAGGCCCTCGAACGGATCATCCAACAGGCGATCGAATTCGGCGAGCTCGCAAGCGTAGTCGACGCCCGGTAACGCGCAAGCGAGATGCAGCGCCTGGGCCGACAGCACGCGGCTGCCGACCGCCGCGCCGAGCCGATATTTGATATGCCCGGCCTCGCACAGACGCGCGGCGGCAAGCGTGTTGCGCAGCCCGCCGAGCTTGGGGATCTTGAGGCTGATGGCGTCCACTGCGCGCTTTGAGACCAGTTCAAAAATCTCGCGCAGCGAACCGGCCGCCTCGTCCGCTTCGACCGTCACCGGCACCGTGCGGGTGATCAATGCGAGGCCTTCGAAGTCGTCCGCGGAAACCGGCTGCTCGACCAGGTCGATGCGATGCTCCGCCATGCGGTTGAGCGCGGCAATCGCATCCTTGGTCGAATAGGATTGGTTGGCGTCGATGGTGAGATGGACGTCGTCGCCGACCTGACGCCGGATCGCCGCAACACGCGCAACGTCCTCGTCGACCTCACCGTGCACCTTGATCTTGAGGTAGCGATAGCCCTTGTCGACCAGCTTTTGCGCCTGCGTGGCCATCTCCTGCGGAGTCTTGATCGCCAGGATGCGCAGGATCGGGATCTTGTCGCGCACCGCTCCGCCGAACAGGACGTTGAGCGGCACGCCGAGAGCGCGGGCGACCAGGTCATGCAACGCACAGTCGATGGCCGCCTTGGCCTGCGGAGCGCCGTGCAGGGCGCGGTCGAGCTCAATCAGAATGCCTTCGATGTTGCGGGGATCGCGACCGACGACCAGCGGCCGGAACAGCGCCAGCTCAGCCGCGAGCGTGTCCTGGATCGATCCCATGTGCGGCGTCGCCGAGGCATAGCCGAAGCCTTCGATGCCGTCCTCAGTGGCGATGCGGACAATGTGGCCATCGGTTACTCCACTGGCTGCCAAGGCAAAGCGCCAGGTCGGGTCCTCCTTGCGCATGGTGCAGAGCGTGACGTCGAAGTCTCGAATGATCATCGCCGCAGCCTCCCGAATTTTGGTCTGGCCGGATGTTAGTCCACCGCCGACGGGCACGCCACGCCCGATCCGGCCGGCCTGCGGCGGCCCACGTCGAAGCAGCGCTACATGGTGATGCCGGCCGCCTTGATGATCGGGCCCCACTTGGCTACTTCGCTGTCGATATAGGTGCGCAGTCTTCTGGTGTCCCGCCGACCGGCTGCATATCAAGTGCCTCGAACTGGCTGTGGCCGGCTTGGCTTTTCAGATAGCTGTTGATGGCCGCATTAAGCTTGAGGACGATCTCCCGCGACGTGCCCGCGGGCGCGACGATGCTGTACCAGGCGACGGATTCGAAGCCGGGCAGACCCGATTCATGAACCGACTGAACCGTTGGCGATTGCTTGGAGCGCTCCAGCGTGGTGACGAACAGGGCGCGCAACAGGCTATCCTTCACCGCTCCGAGCAGCGCCGGCACGAAATTGGCGCTCAGATCGATCTGACCGCCGATCAGGTCGCTCACCACGTTGCTGCCGCCGCGATACGGCACGTATGTCAGCGTGATTCCGGCCTGTTTCTGCAGCAATTCCATGGTGAGGTGCGCCTGCGACCCGACGCCGGGGGTGCCCACATTGACCTTGCCGGGATTGGCTTTGGCGTAGGCAATGAGTTCCTGCAGGTTGTGCACCCGCAGCTTGGGGCCCGCCGCCACCATCAGCGGCGATTTCGCCAGCAGAATGACCGGCGCAAAGGCACGGTCGGCGTCGAACGGCATGTTCTTATACATGAAGCGATTGTTCGCCAGCACGCCGGGAGCGCCGAACAGCAGCGTGTAGCCGTCCGGGTCGGACTTGGCGACAAAAGCCGCGCCGATATTGCCGTTGGCGCCGGCGCGGTTGTCGATCACGACCTGCTGGCCGAGCGACGCGGACAACGCGACGGCGATCTGCCGTGCCGGAAGATCGAGCGCGCCGCCGGCCGCAAACGGCACGATCAGCGTGATCGGCCGCGCCGGCCAGCTCTGCGCCGCGGCCGGCGTCGGCGCGAACACGCAGGCGAGCGCTACAACAGCGGCAGCAAGCCGGTTCATAGGGACCTCCAAGTCAGCTAATTCCGGTAGCTCGGATCCAGACCGTCCAGCATCGTCAGCAGCGCCGGCCAGCCATTGGCGCGGCCGTCATTGCTTTCGAACTGGCCGGCGGCGTGCTCCATCAGGTTGGGCGACAGCTTGATGAGCTTGGCGCCGGCCGACATGGCGGCGATCTGCGTCTTGCAGCTCTTTTCCAGGTTGCGCATGGTGAAGAACGCCTGCGACACGCTGCCGCCGCAGACCAGCAGCCCGTGATTGCGCAGGATCATGGCGTTGTGCCGGCCCAGGTCGCGCACCAGCCGCTCGCGCTCATCGAGATCATCGGCGACGCCTTCGTAGTCGTGATAGGCGATGCGATTGTAGAAGCGCATCGATTTCTGCGTCAGCGGCAAGAGAGTCCCTGCTCCATACAGGCGACCGCCATGCCGGCGACGGTGTGGGTATGCACGACGCACTTGGCGTCGTGGCGTGCCGCATGGACGGCGGAATGGATGACAAAGCCGGCCGGATTGATGGTGTGCTCGGTGTCCTGGATTATGTTGCCGTCGAGATCGACCTTGACCAGGCTCGTCGCCGTGATCTGCGAGAACAGCACGCCGTAGGGATTGAGCAGGAAATGGTCGGCGTCGCCAGGCACCCGCGCCGAGATGTGGGTCGCGAACATGTCGTCCATGTCGTAGAGCGCGACCAACCGGTAGCAGGCGGCGAGATCGACGCGCATCTGCCAGTCCTCCTCGCTCATCGACGCGGCAGGATCGGCCTTACGGGAGATCAAGACGGGTTTGGTGGCCATGGGCTTTCCTCTCGGATCTTCTGTTCAGACAGCGTAGAACTGTTCGGGGTCGACCAGCGCATTTTCTGTCAGCCCGCGAACCGCGGCGCGCACCAGGATGAGGCGCGTCTCCTCGGTGCTGGCGCCGATATGCGGGGTCGCCAGCATGTTGCGGTGGCGCAGCAGGTGGTCGTTCTGCGCCGGCTCGACTGCGAACACGTCGAAGCAGGCGGCGGTCAGCTCCTCGGTCTCCAGCCGCTCGAGCAGCGCATCCTCATCCACGATGCCGCCGCGGCAGGTGTTGATCAGCAGGCAATCCGGCCGCAGCTTGCTCAACACCTCGCGCGAATAGAGGCCCAGCGTCTGCTTGGTTTTCGGCAGATGCAGGGTAAGGATTTCGGAT
>JAXDOR010000164.1:0-3855 GCA_034668825.1 Alphaproteobacteria bacterium
CGCGATGGACGAAATGGGCGCCGCGCTGGCGCATGAGCTCAATCAGCCGCTCACGGCGCTCATGCTTTATTTGCAGGCCATTCAGCGGGTAAGCGCGCCGCATTTCACGAGCAGCGTGCCGCCGGCAGCCATTGAACTCTTGCAGAAAGCCCTGCACGAGGCGGAGCGCGCCGGCAACATCATCCAGCGGATGCGCCGTTTCGTGGAAAAGCGCGATCCGGTGCGGCGGCTTGTGGACGTCACGGCGTTGATCGACGATGCGGTCGAATTGACGCTGCTGGGAAACCGTCCGGGCACAAAGATCACGCGCGAACTCACGTCGAACCTGCCGGCCGTTTTGGTCGATCCGGTTCAAATCCAGCAAATCGTGGTCAACCTGGTGCGCAACGCGTTGGACGCGGTGAAGGAGCATCCCGCGCCGGACGTTCGCATCTATACGAAGCAAGCTGAAGGCACCGTGGTGCTCAGAGTCCAGGACAACGGTCCGGGCGTGCCGGAGAAAGCCGTGCCGTATCTGTTCAAGGCGTTTTCCACATCGAAGGGAAGCGGCCTTGGCCTCGGGCTCGTGATTTCCCGAACCATCGCACAGAACCACGGCGGCGATCTGACCGTCGAACCTGGGGGGAATGGCAAGGGCGCCTGTTTCAGCTTGCATCTGCCGGTGCCTGCGCCGGCAGCCTCAACATTGTTGGCTGGGTAGCGTTGAGCCGCGTGGAGCTCACAAGCAAGGGAGCGACCGATGAACCAGCAAGTTGTCTCGCGTGGCGAAATCTTCGTGGTCGACGACGACCCGGCGGTGCGAGACGCCCTGTCAGTGGTGTTCACGCTCGAGGGCTATCGCGTCACCAGCTTCAGCGAAGGCGCGTCATTCCTCGGCATGGCCTATTCGACCACGCCGGCCTGCATCCTCCTCGATGTGCATATGCCCGGCCTGTCCGGCCTGGATGTTTTGAAGAAACTTAACGCCCAGCATTATGCCGCGCCGATCTTCATCATCTCCGGTCAGGCGGACATTCCCATGGCGGTAGATGCGATCAAGCACGGTGCGCTGGATTTCATCGAAAAGCCGTTCGATGCGAACACCGTCGTCGCGCGGGTGCGTCAAGCCATAGAGGCCTGGGTGCAGCGAGCCGAAAATGGCTACGGCGATGTTCTATCCTACCAATTCCCCGGTCACGATCTGCTCACCCCTCGCGAGCGCGAAGTGCTGGGACAGATCGCCGGCGGCGCGTCCAACAAGGAGGCTGGCCGTAAACTCGGCATAAGTCCGCGCACCATCGAGGTGCACCGCGCCCGCATCATGGAGAAGCTTGGCGCCAAGAACGCGGCCGACCTCGTGCGCATCGTGCTCAGCGACGGGCGCGTGCACTGAGGCGGCGTGGCGCGCGTCCTTTGCTACGGACAACGCCCGCCGTTTGACGGGAGTTGTGATCCACGGCATTGATCGGACGGGTACGAAATGCCCGCGCGCGTCCTACGCGCGGCCATAGCCGGCCGTCCGGAAATCCGTCATGCCTTCCTGGAAGTTCAGCTACCGGAAGCTTCGTTGCGTTGCCGAAACGCTGCTGACGGCCACCGCCGGCGCTCTGTTCTTTATCTGGATCGGTTTTCCGGCGGGTCTCATCGCCGGTTCGGTGCTCGCGGTGGCCGTTGCCGCGCTGGCGGGACGCCCGATGACAATCCCCGCGCCCCTGGCGCGCGCCGTGTTCGTGGCCATCGGCATCTCGCTCGGCGCGGTGGTGACGCCGCAAACCCTTCACGGCATCGTCGATTGGCCTGTGAGCATTGGCATCATCTCGATCTCGACGATCTGCATGACCTTGGCGACGATGTCCTATCTGCGCGTCGTCCATCGCTGGGATTGGCTCTCGGCCTTGTATGGCGGAAGCCCAGGCGGGCAGGCGCAGGTCTTGATTCTGGCGGCCGAGAACGACGCCGATCTCGTCGGCATCGTGATCGTGCAAACGGTGCGGGTCATATTCCTTGCGGTCGGCATCCCCGCCGGCTTAGCCCTGTTCGGACTGGCCGCTTCGCCCACCGCGACACTCGGAATGCCGACCTTCGGCGCATCGCTCTGGGAGGTCGCGCTTCTTATCGGGGTTTCCACCTTCACCGCCTATGCGCTGCAGTGGCTGCGCTTTCCCGCCGGCATGATTTTCGGCGCCATGCTGGGCTCGGGAATTTTGCATGGCGGCAACTTCATTCACGCGGCTTTGCCCTGGTGGGTCGCGAGCGCCGCCATCGTTACCCTCGGCGCCATCACCGGAGCGCGGTTTGCCAACACCTCGCCACGCATGCTGTTTGGCTATTTCGGCGCCGCGCTTGGCTCCTTCGCCGTCGCCGCCCTTACCGCCACGATTTTCATCGCGTTGGTGGTCAGCATCGTGCCGGGGCGGATTGCCGATTTGGTCATCGCCTTCGCGCCCGGCGCGCAGGACACCATGATGGTGCTGGCGCTATCGCTGAATATCGATCCGATCTTTGTCGGCGCCCACCAGCTGGTGCGCTACCTGATCGTGTCGCTCTCGCTGCCTCTGATCGCCCACGTCATCGCGCGAAACGTCGCGCCGCCGGACCAAAACGATAAGGCGGGATGATTATTCCGCGGCGAGCGCGCGGCTGCGAAGCGGCAGGCCGAGCCGCTGCCACACATCGACCAGCGCCTCGGCGAGCGCGTCGATCAATGCGTCGTCATGGTAAGGCGAGGGCGTGATGCGCAGCCGCTCCATGCCCCGGGGCACCGTGGGGTAATTGATCGGCTGGATGTAGATCCCGTGCTCGTAAAGCAGGAGATCGCAGGCCGCTTTGCATTTCTCCGGGTCTCTGACCAGCAGCGGAACGATATGCGTGTCGTTCGGCATCACCGGCAGCCCAGCCTCGGTAAGCACGCCCTTCACGCGCGCGGCGCGATCCTGGTGGCGCTCGCGTTCCCAATGCGATGTCTTCAGATGCCGGATCGCGGCGGCGGCGGCGGCGCAGATCGCCGGCGGCAGCGCCGTGGTGAAGATGAAGCCCGGCGCATAGGAGCGGATCGCATCGACCAGCGCGGCACTACCCGCGATATAGCCGCCGAGACAGCCGAACGCCTTGGCCAGCGTGCCCTCGATCACGTCGACCCGGTCCATCGCGCCATCACGTTCGGCGATGCCCCCGCCGCGCGGGCCATACATGCCGACCGCATGCACCTCGTCGACATAGGTCATCGCGCCGTAACGCTCGGCGACATCGCAGATGCGCCGGATCGGCGCCACGTCGCCGTCCATGGAATAAAGGCTCTCGAACACCACGAGCTTCGGCCGCTTCGGCCCCGCCTCCGCCAGCAGTTGCTCAAGATGGGCGACGTCGTTGTGCCGCCAGATTTTCTTCTCGCAGCCCGACTGCCGCACGCCCTCGATCATCGAATTGTGATTCAGCGCGTCAGACAGCAGCAAACAATCCGGCATCAGCTTGGCCAAGGTGGCGATGCCGGTCTCGTTGGAGACATAGCCGGAGGTGAAGACGAGCGCGGCCTGCTTGCGGTGCAGGTCGGCGAGTTCGCGTTCCAGCTCGACGAGCGGATGATTGGTGCCGGCGATATTGCGGGTGCCGCCGGCTCCGGTGCCCACGCGGGTCGCGGTCTCGATCAGCGCGCCTAGAACTTTCGGATGCTGGCCCATGCCGAGATAATCATTGGAGCACCAGATGACGACTTCGCGCGGTCCTTCCGGCGCGTGCCAGACGGCGTGAGGAAACCGCCCGGCGATCCGTTCGAGATCGGCGAAAACGCGGTACCGCCGCTCCTCGCGAAGCCGGGTCAGGGCGCCCGTGAAAAACGCGTCATAGTCCATGCAAACCTCGAGGACCGTGGGTCAGGTC
>JAXDOR010000165.1:0-16300 GCA_034668825.1 Alphaproteobacteria bacterium
TGTCGCCGTCAAAGGCGCGCTTGTGATCCTGCGCGGTGGCGAGCGGAACGGCGTTTTCGCCGTCGCACAAAACGAAGAAGGAGACTTCCTCACCGCTGAGAAACTCCTCGACGACCACCTCCGCGCCGGCTTCGCCCACGCCGCCGCTGAAGATCATGTCGAGCGCGGCATCCGCTTCTTCCAACGTCATGGCGACGACGACGCCTTTACCGGCGGCGAGGCCATCGGCCTTGATGACGATCGGCGCGCCTTGCTGGCGCACATATTCCTTCGCTGGCGCGCGCGCCTTGAAGCGTTCGTATGCCGCAGTCGGGATATTGTTGGTCTTGCAGATATCCTTGGTGAAGCCCTTGGAGCCTTCGAGCCGCGCCGCGGCCTTGCTCGGGCCGAAGGCCTTGATGCCCGCGGCTTCCAGATCGTCGACGATGCCGGCGCAGAGCGGCCCCTCGGGACCGACCACCACGAAGTCGATCTTGTTGGCGTGGCAGAAAGCTATCACCGCTTTGTGGTCGGCAAGATCGAGGTCGGTAATCTCGGCTTCCTGGGCGATCCCGGCATTGCCCGGCGCGCAATAAAGCCGGTCGGCCAGCGGGCTCGCCGCCATTTTCCAGGCCAAGGCGTGTTCGCGGCCACCGGAGCCGAGAAGGAGAATGTTCATGAAGCTAGCCGGACCGCGCGTGATGTGGCGACGGTGTAGCACGGCGCGCCAACGTCACAAGAGGTTGGCTTGGCCTAGGGGATAAGCTGGATGCCGGTGCGGTCGACGAAGCTCTTCCACTTCTTGGTCTCGGCATCGAGGTAACGCGCAAAGGCCGCCGCGTCGCTGCCGACCGGCTCGATTCCCGCGCCGCGTATCCGGGTCAGCACTTCCGGGTCGGTTCCGACCTTGACCAGCGCCGCACTCAACTTGTCGCGGATGAGCGCGGGCAGGGCGCCGGGGCCGAACACACCCATCCAGCTTGAGAGCACGAAAGTGGGAAATCCGCTTTCCGCCATCGTCGGGATGTCGGGCATTTCCTTCAGGCGCTCGGAACTCAAGACCGCGAGGATCCTGACATTCGGATTGTCGGTGAAGGACCGCAGCGCCGGGATGCTCTGGAAATTGACGTCCATATTTCCGCCCAGCAAATCGTTGAGCGCGGCGGGCGAACTGCGGTAGGGCACATGCACCATCTGCGCGCCGGTCTCCTTGCTCAGAAGCTCGCCGGCTATATGCGCGACGGTGCCGATGCCGGAAGAGCCAAAGGACAGTTTTCCAACATTAGCCTTCATATAGTCGACGAGTTCCTTGACCGATTTCACCGGCATCGTGGTTTTGACGATCAGCGCATGCTGGAATTGTCCCGAGAGCGAGATCGGCGTGAATTCCTTGGCGACATCGAGCGGGAATTTCGCGTCGAGGAGAGGAAGCACGATGTGGTTGCTCTCGCTCGAAAGAATGAGGGTGTAGCCGTCCGGCTCGGCTGTTGCCGCGCCGCGCATTCCCAAAAGCCCGTTGGCGCCCGCACGATTGTCGACCACTACCGGCTGGCCGATCTCCTTGCGCAATCCATCCGCGACCACGCGGGCCACCGCGTCGACGGCGCCGCCGGCGCCATAGGGAACGATGAGGGTGATCGGCCTGGTAGGATAGGCGTTTTGTGCTTGGGCGGGCGCAATCGCGGATGCCAGCAACAGCGCGGCCAAGAGGCGCAGACAATGCATCGTTCGTTCCTAGAAAGAAGGGGATGATAGGCGGGTAATCGGAAGGCGATTGGGTAAACACGTTAGCATGGGATTTTCGCCGCTGCGACCCGGTCGCGGCGGCTTAGTGTCACAAGTCTCCATCATGTCGGCGCGCGCGTGATATGGGTCACTGAAAACCGGAATCGGGGGCCCGTGCCAAATCAATCTCGCTTGAGTGTGGCCGTCATCGGCGGCGGGCCCGCCGGGCTGATGGCGGCGGAAGTTCTCGCCGGCGGGGGCGCGGCGGTGACGGTGTACGAGAGAATGCCGAACCTCGGCCGGAAATTCCTCCTCGCCGGACGTGGTGGCTTAAATCTCACCCACAGCGAAGATCTGGAAAGATTGTTGGGGCGTTACGGCGGCGCCGGGTCGCGGCTGCGCGCCGCGATTGAAGCACTGCCGCCTTCGGCGTTGCGGGGCTGGGCCGAAGGGTTGGGGCAGCCGACCTTCGTCGGTTCGAGCGGGCGCGTATTCCCGCAAGCCATGAAGGCTTCCCCGTTATTGCGTGCGTGGCTGCGGCGGCTTGATGGGTTGGGCGTCGTGTTCAAGCTGCGGCATCATTGGCGAGGCTGGAACGATGTAGGACAGTTGGTGTTCGATGCGCCCGAGGGCCCAGTGACCGTTCAAGCCGATGCGACGGTGCTGGCGTTGGGCGGCGCAAGCTGGCCGAAACTGGGGTCGGACGGCGGCTGGGTCGCACCGATGATGGAAGCAGGTGTGTCTGTCGCGCCGCTGCGTCCGGCCAATTGCGGCTTTCTCGTCGGGTGGTCGGATATCTTTCGCGCCCGCTTTGCCGGACAGCCGCTGAAGCGCATCGAACTTACGTTCGGCGATCACAAAGTGCGCGGCGAAGCCATCGTCACACAAACCGGATTGGAAGGCGGAAGTATCTATGCACTCTCCGCCCCGTTGCGCGAAGCGATTGCCAGCTCGGGTGAAGCGATTCTGAACATCGATCTGCGTCCCGACGTCACGATTGATGAGTTGGAGAAACGTCTCGCCGCGCCGCGTGGCAAGCAATCGCTCTCCACATTTTTGCGCAAGGCCGCGAGCTTGTCGCCGCCGGAAATCGGATTGCTGCATGAAGCGACCATGTCGTCCGCCGAGCGGTTGTCGGCGAAGTCGCCTGTGGCGCTTGCCGCTCTCATCAAGGCGATCCCTGTGCGTCTCACCGGCGTCGCGCCGATCGCGCGCGCCATTTCGACGGCGGGCGGCATCGCGTTCGACGAAGTGGACGAGAACTTCATGCTGCGCCGCCGGCCCGGCGTCTTTGTCGCGGGCGAGATGCTGGATTGGGAAGCGCCGACGGGCGGCTATCTGCTGCAGGCCTGTTTCGCCACCGGCGCGACGACGGGGAAGGGTGTGTTGGAGTGGCGCTCCTCGTCTCGGCCTCATGGTGAGGAGCGTCCGTAGGACGCATCTCGAACCATGTGGCCGCCCTCGTCCTTCGAGACGCCCGCTGCGCGGGCTCCTCAGGATGAGGGCGGAAGATTCTCGATCTCCTCCCGCAAAATTTCCAATTGCAGCCACTTGTCCTCTGCCACAGCCAATTCCGATTGCGCGGCGGCGAGGGATGAGGAGGTTTCCGCAAAGGCTTTTGGATCGCGGCGGTAGAAATCCGGATCGTCGAGCAGTTTTTGCAGCTTGCCGATTTTTTTCTGCAACGCCGCGATCTGCTTCGGCAAAGTCTCCAGCGCGTGCTTCTCGTTGAAGTTCAGCCGCCGCTTGCCGGGCTGGGACGAAGGTGAAGGGACCGCCGCCTTTCCTTTGCTCGCGGCTTTGGTCTTCGGCGCGCGCGCGGCGATGTCCTCCCCGCGCTGCGTCAGCATATCACTATAGCCGCCGGCATATTCGGCCCAGCGGCCGTTGCCCTCCGGAACAATCACCGCGTTGACCACCCGGTCGAGGAAATCGCGGTCGTGGCTGATGAGGATGACGGTGCCGGCATAGTCGCCGAGCATCTCTTCCAGCACGTCGAGCGTTTCCAGGTCGAGATCGTTGGTCGGCTCGTCCAGCACCAGGAGGTTCGAGGGCTTCGCCAGCGCCCGCGCCAGAATCAAACGGCCGCGCTCGCCGCCGGATAGCGAGCGCAGCGGCGTGCGCGCCTGCTCCGGTGCGAACAGGAAGTCGCGCATATAGCCGATGACATGTTTGCTCTGCCCGCCGATGCTCACGGTGTCGCCGTGACCGCCGGTGAGCGCCGCGCTCAAGGTCCAGTTGGGATCCAGGCTCTCGCGGCTTTGATCCAGCGCCGCCATTTGCAGATTGGCCCCCAGCCGGATTTCGCCGCCATCGGGCGCAAGCGTGCCGGTCAGCAGATTGACCAGCGTGGTCTTGCCGCTGCCGTTCGGACCGACAACGCCGATGCGGTCGCCGCGCATGACGCGGGTGGAGAAGTCGCGAACGATGTGCTGCTCGCCGAAGCTCTTGGAAATGCCCTTCGCCTCGATCACCTGCGCGCCGGATTTTTCCGCCTGCGCCGCATTAATGACCGCCTTGCAGGCGGCGCCGCGGTACTCGCGCCGGTCCTGCCGTAACGCCTGCAGGTCGCCGAGCCGGCGGACGTTGCGCTTGCGCCGGGCGGTAACGCCGTATCGTAGCCAGTGCTCTTCGGCTTCAATCTTGCGGTCGAGCTTGTGCTGCTCAAGCTCTTCCTCCGCCAGACGTTCGTCGCGCCAGGCTTCGAAGGAGCCGAAGCCGATATCGATCCGCCGGGTCTTGCCGCGGTCGAGCCAGACCGTGGCGCGCGAGAGATTTTGCAGGAAGCGCCGGTCATGGCTGATGAGCACCAGCGCCGCGCGCTGTCCGCGCAGGGTTTGCTCCAGCCATTCGATCGCCGGCAGATCGAGATGGTTGGTCGGCTCGTCGAGCAGGAGGATATCCGGCTTGGCGGCCAGCACATGCGCCAGCGCCGCGCGGCGCAACTCGCCGCCCGAGAGCACCGCCGGATTTTCCTCGCCGCTGAGGCCAACCTGGTGCAACAGCGATTCCGCCAGGTGCGGATCGTCGTGCGGGCCGAGGCCAGCGAGCGCATAAGAAAGCGTCGTGGCGTGGCCGGAGAGATCGGGCTCCTGCGGCAGGTAGCGCAGCGTCGCGCCCGGCTGCAGGAAGCGCGTGCCGCGGTCGGGCTCGACCGAGCCTGCGACGATCTTCAGCAGCGTCGACTTGCCGGAACCGTTGCGGCCGACCAGGCAGACGCGGTCGCCCGCCGACACGGAAAGCTCCGCGCCGTCGAGCAACGGCGCGCCGCCAAAGGTGAGGGTAATGTCGCTAAGTTGAATGAGAGGAGGGGCCATGAGTCATGGCTCTATAGCGGGAGAGCGCCGCAATGTCCCGCCGTCTCGTCATCACACATAGAGGCCAGCCGCATGACCCGACGACCAGGCCCATTGGAAGTTGAAGCCGCCCAGGTGGCCGGTGACGTCGATGACTTCGCCGATGAAATAAAGTCCGGGCACGGATTTGGCTTCGAACGTCTTCGACGACAGCTCCGCGGTGTCGACGCCGCCGAGCGTCACCTCGGCCGTGCGGTAACCCTCGGTGCCGTTCGGCGTCACGCGCCACTCTTTCACCGCGGCGGCAGCATCCCGCAGCGGCTTGTCGGAAAAATCCGCCATGCGCGCTGGGCCATTTTGCGTATCGGCGATTTTCTGCGCCAGCCGCTTGGGCAGAAACTCACTTACTACTGTTGCCAATCCCTGCTTCGGCTGATCGCGCCGGGCCTCTTTCAGCTTGGCGAAGATGTCGACGCCGGGCGCCATGTCGATGACGATGTCCTCGCCTTCCTGCCAATAGGAAGAAATTTGCAGGATCGCCGGACCGCTGAGTCCGCGGTGGGTGAAGAGGAGGGCTTCGGCGAAGCTTGCCTTGCCGCAGCTTACGACTGCGTCCACTGAGACGCCGGCAAGATCCTTGTGCCGTTCCAGCCATTCGGTGTCGAAGGTCAACGGCACCAGGCCGGCGCGCGGCGGCACGACCTTGAGACCGAATTCTTGCGCGATCTTATAGCCGAAACCGCTCGCGCCCATCTTCGGGATGGAAGGCCCGCCGGTCGCAACCACCAGCGACCGGCAGCGGAAGTCGCCCTGATCGGTGGCGACCTCAAAGCTGTCTTGAATTTTAGCTACGCCCGAAATGCGGGTGCCGAGTTGCAGGCGCGCGTCCGCGATGCGGCATTCCTCCAGCAGCATGTCGATGATCTGCCGCGATGAGCCGTCGCAGAATAATTGACCGAGCGTTTTCTCGTGATAGGCGATGCCATATTTCTCCACCAAAGCGATGAAGTCATGCTGGGTGTAGCTGCTCAGAGCCGACCGGCAGAAATGCGGATTCTGCGACAGGAAGTTCGCCGGGCTTGTATGCAGATTGGTGAAATTGCAGCGGCCGCCGCCGGAGATGCGAATCTTCTCGCCGGGGCTTCGGGATTGTTCCAACAGCAGCACCGAGCGGCCGCGCCGCCCGGCGACGCCGGTGCACATCAGCCCCGCTCCGCCCGCACCGAGAATGATAACGTCATAATCGTTCAATGCGCAGCCCGAGCGTTTCCGGCCCTTTGCGGCGGTTTGACAGGCGCGGCGGAGACGCCTAAGCGGAGTTATTCCAGCAAAATGGCGCAAGGACAATGAAGCTCTATTCACTGCCGCTATCGCCCTATGCCGCGCGGGTGCGTGCCGCGATCTATGCCAAAAACCTGCCGGTGGAGATCGTCACGCCGCCCGACGATTGGCGCAACTCGGCGGAATTCCGCGCGATCAATCCGCTCGGCAAGGTTCCCGTGTTGGTCCTCGACGACGGAACGGCGCTTCCTGAATCCGAGGTGATCGTCGAGTATCTGGAAGATAAATATCCGGAGCCGTCGCTGCGGCCGAAGTCTGCCGAAGCGTTGGCGCGCGTTCGCCTGATCACACAGGTAGCTGACCTTTACGTCCAGCAGCCGATGATGCCGCTGTTTCACCTGTTCGACAGCGCCGAGCGCGACGAGGCTGCCATCGAGGCGCAGATCAAGAAGTTGAAGGACGGCCTCGGCCAATTGGATGGCCTGCTTCAGCCCGGCGGCTATGCCTATGGCGATCGCTTGACCACGGCGGACGTCTGGCTGACGCCGGTGAGGTTCTCGCTCAACGGCCTGATGAGCTTCTCCGGACGGACCGACCTTCTCAAACGCTATAAATCCGTGGCCGCTTATGCTGATGCGGCGCGCGCCGACGGCATCCTCAGCCGGGTCTGGAACGAAATGGCGGAAGGGCTGCAGGCCTTCATGGCCTCGCGGGCGGTTGCGAAAAAGGACTGAGGCCGCTTACTTCACGGTCACTTTTCCGAGCATGCCTGCCTCGCGGTGACCGGGAATCAAACAAGCGAATTCAAATTCGCCCTTTTTGCTGAAACGCCAAAAGATGTCGGCGCTGCCTTTCGGCTGCAGTCTCTTTCCGTTTGGATCGTTGTGTTCCATGCCCGGATGGTGCTGCATCATCGCCGCATGCTCAAGATTTTCCTTGGCGCTGGCGAGGATGAACTCGTGCGGCAGTTCGCCGGGATTGGACAGCACGAAATGGATTTGCTCACCCTGCCGCACCTCGATCTTGTCGGGCGAGAACAGCATCTTACCGTCGCTTTCCTGCATGGTGACCTGCACGGTTTTGGCCGGTTGCTTCGGATTGCCTGGCTCGCCTGCCGAAAAGGATTCATGTGCCAGGGCAGGCGCCGCCAGCGTGGCAGTTGAAAGGAGCAATATTATTATTGACAGCTTCATCGCCCGACCCTTTTCCCCGTGAACTATCCTTCTGATGTAACATAACAGAATAGGCCGCGAGAGATTCGCACGCAATGACTGACGCACCCGGCATCAACGTGCTGGAATGGACCGTCTCGGAACTCTCGACCGCGCTCAAGCGCACCGTCGAAGAGGCCTACGACCACGTTCGCGTGCGCGGCGAATTGGGCAAGGTCAGCTATCACTCCAACGGTCACATCTATCTCGATCTGAAGGACGACAAGGCCTGTCTCGCCGGCGTGATCTGGCGCACCGCTTCGCCCCGCATCAAGATCAAATTGGAAGCGGGGCTGGAAGTTATCGTTACCGGGCGCATTACGACCTATCCGGGCCAGTCGAAGTATCAGATCGTCATTGAGACGCTGGAGCCGGCAGGGCTCGGCGCGTTGATGGCGCTGATGGAAGAGCGCAAGAAGAAGCTCGCGGCGGAAGGACTGTTTGACGATGCGCGCAAGCAGCTCTTGCCGTTCCTGCCAACGGTCATCGGCGTCATCACCTCGCCCACGGGCGCCGTGATCCGCGACATCCTGCACCGTCTCGCCGACCGTTTCCCGCGCCACGTGCTGGTCTGGCCGGTAAAGGTGCAGGGCGAGGGCTCGGCGGAGCAGGTCGCGGCGGCGATAAATGGTTTCAACGCACTGCCCGAAGGCGGACGCATTCCGCGCCCGGATGTGCTGATCGTTGCCCGCGGCGGCGGCTCGCTCGAAGACCTCTGGTCGTTCAACGAGGAGATCGTGGTGCGCGCGGCGGCGGCGAGCATGATCCCGCTGATTTCCGCCGTAGGGCATGAAACCGACATCACGCTGATCGATTTCGCCGCCGACCGGCGCGCGCCGACGCCCACGGCGGCGGCGGAAATGGCGGTTCCGGTGCGGACCGATCTCATAGCCAAGATCGCCGCCTTCGGCGCGCGGCAGGTGGCGTGCTGGCAACGCGGCATCGAACAGCGCCGCAAGGAGTTGCGCTCGCTTACGCGCGCCTTGCCGACAGCCGACCGGTTGTTGCAGCCGCAGCGGCAAAGGCTGGACATGTTGAGCGAGCGTCTGCCCCAGGCACTACGGGCCAACGCGCATCAGCATGAACGGCAATACGCGCGCGTTGCCAGCCGCGTTGGGCCGCAGCTTTTGACCATTCGGCTGGCGCGTTGCAGCGAAGCGGTCGCAGGCTTCGGTGACCGTGGCAAACGCGCGCAGAAAAATTATCTTGATCGGAGAATGGACCGTGTTCGTGCGGCGGGCCAATTGCTCGCGGCCTTTTCTTATCGCGGCGTGCTGGCCCGGGGCTTTGCGCTGGTGCGCGACGGCGAAGGGCATCCGTTGCGCAGCGCTGCCGCGGTGGGAGCCGGATCGCGGCTCGATATTGAATTCAGCGACGGCCGCGTCGGCGCCGTGGCGGAGGAGACCGCAGAAGGCGTCACGCCAACTACGCCAAAGCCACGCGTGCGCAAAGCCGGCGGTGGCGGCGGGCAGGGACCCGTATTTTGAGTCGGTAAAAGCCATTGGTGACATCTCCAGCGCTGGCTGAAGATGAAAATGCCAAGCGGCTAAACCAATTCCCGTCACTATGCCGCGCGGCGCGTTTGCCAAGATCGACGGCCAGCGTCGATGCTAGCGGGAGAGCCATTCAGGCACGCGTTTTATCGCGTCCGCCCGTGCGGCATTGTTGGTGCCAAGATGCGCCTTGCCGGAACCATCGGCGGTATAGGCAAGGCCGCTGCGCTGCCGCACCGGATAATTGGGGCGGTCGAAATCGTGATAGGCCCGAGGGTAGGTGGTGATCGTCGCCAAAGCGCTGCGGCCGCGCGCGCTCGAAATCATCCGCTGGCATGGCTTCGCTGGTGTCCAATCGTCCAGAGCGCCGATCAGAATCAGCGTCGGGATGCGCGCACTCCAGGCGGACTTGTCGAGCCGGTTACAGCCTGGATAGAAAGCGATGGTGGAGCGGAAATCCGGAGTGTTTTCCTTCTCCTCCTTTACCGGTTTCGGCCTGACCGCCCACAAGGCGCTTGTGGCTCCGTTCGACCAGCCAATCAGCGATACCCGGTCGGCTGTCACCCATGCCTGGCTTTGCAGCCAATTGCGCGCGGCATTGGCATCATCGACGCGCTCGCGAGATGCCCGCACTTTGCGTTCGCGGACACGGCATTGCGTGCGCAATCCGCGAGAGCTGAAGCTGTCGGGAAACAGCACGGCGAATCCCGCCCCGGCGAGACGATCCCCCCAGTCCCGATATCTCGGTGTGATAGGTCCCGAAGCGTCGCCCAAGCCGCTGCAGCCGTGCAGCGCCACTACCGCAGGGAATGGACCGGGACCGGCCGGACGGAACAGCACCGCGCGCAAGGTGGTGTCGCCTTGCTTGATGTCGACCTGCTCGCTGGCGCCGGCGGCGGTCGCGAGAGCGGCTCCGGTAAAGGCGATCAGGGCAGGGATAAAGCGCATGGAAAACCGCGTCCGTTGGCCTTGGAGACTAGAGTGGTTTCGATGTGTTCGGAAGCGGAAACCGCTCCAGTTATAAGGGTTCCGTTGCCGTGATCGAACCATTATCTTGCGCTAGAATATCGGCTCACGCGTTCAGGGCAGCAGGAATACCGGCGTGACGGAGGTGGAATGTGCTGAAGCGGAATAACGGCCCGTCCTTACCCGGGGGGGAGGCAGAAGTAAGTTTCGTCGACGGCGACTTCCAGATCGTCAAGCCGGGGGCTTTTGTCCGCTGCGCCCTTACCGGAGTGCCAATTCCGCTGGACGAACTCAAATATTGGAGTGTCGATCTGCAGGAGGCCTATGCCACGCCCGAGGCAGTGATGCAGCGGTATCACGGCCAACGAAAATAACCTTGTCCAATAATGCGGGCGCGGCTTACCTCAGTACGGCAAGCAGCAATTTCCGCAGCGCATCCTCTTCATCGACCCGAAGCGTTACCGGCAGTGGCCGCACTGCCTTCGCCAGAGCGGCTACGTCCTCAACTCCAGCCATTCGCGCGAGGTCCTTTTCCGTTGTTACCGGCAGCAGGTCTTCACTTGCCGCCTGAGCAAGCAAGGCTTCAGCCTCCGCGCGGCTATAGCGGTGATGGTCGGGGAAGCTGCGGCGGGCAGCCACGTTAATTCCGGCTTCGGCCAGGGTAACGAAAAACTTATCGGGATCGCCGATGCCGGCAGAGGCCAGCACCCGTTTTCCGCGTAGCGCAGCGACCGCATCCCTGTCCGGCTCCAGCCGGCCATGGAAAATCGGGATGCCGCGCGCGCCGGCGGACGCGATTACGGGGGAAGATAGATTGGATGCCGTGCCGATCACCAGCATGGCATGCGCATGATCCAACTGAGCCTGCAGCGGCGCGCGCAGTGGCCCCGCCGGGATCACCCGGCCATTGCCGATGCCTCGGCGCCCATCGAGCACGAGCACGGAAAAGTCCTTGGCCAGCGACGGGTTTTGAAAACCATCGTCCATGACGATGACGCTGGCGCCTGCCGCTTGCGCGGCCTCGGCACCGGCGGCGCGGTCATGCGCAATCATGGTTGGTGCTGTCCGCGCCAGCAGCAGCGGCTCGTCGCCCACGTCGGCGGCGCAATGGTGCAGCGGGTCGACGCGCAACGGTCCGCTCAGCCGCCCGCCATAGCCGCGGCTCAGGAAGAATGGGCGCTGTCCCGCCGCGAGTAGATATTGCGCGAAGGCGAGAGCAGTCGGAGTCTTTCCGGCGCCACCGACCGTCAGGTTGCCGACACATATAACCGGGATGCTGATCTGGCGTCCGGAACGGCGCAGGCGCTGTGCCGCGATCGCTCCATAGGTAGCCGCGAAAGGCGCGAGCAGCGCGGCTTCGATGCCCGGGGCTCGCCACCAAAAGGATGGCTCACGCATCCCGCGACCTTTGCTCTAGACGAATCTGCGTGAAGTAGGGCTCGAGCGCCTGCAAGGTGCGCTCCAACGCGCCGCCTAATGCCTCGACAGTCCGGCGGCCATTCTCAGCCACAGCGTTGCGTTGATTGGTATCTGTCAGCCAAGCGCCGATGCGGCTAGCGAGCATGTCGGCGTCGCCGATCTGTTCGGCGCCGCCTGCGCGGTCGAGCGCAGAATAGATATCCGCGAAATTCCAGACATTCGGGCCATGCAGGACGGCAGCGCCCAGTTTAGCCGGCTCGATCGGGTTTTGCCCGCCGTGGCTCGCCAGCGATCCGCCGATGAACACGATGGGAGCGAGGCGGTAAATCAGCCCCAGCTCACCCACGGTGTCGGCGACATATATGTTGGTTCCAATGTCCGGTTTTTCGCCGCGAGAACGCAGTGCCGCTTTCAATCCAGAAGCGGCTGCGATCTCGGCGATGGCCGGCCCGCGTTCGGGATGCCGCGGAGCGATGATTGTCAGCAGACCAGGAAAACCATGGCGGAGACGCTGATGCGCCTCGATGACCGCCAATTCCTCGCCCGGATGCGTGGAGGCAGCCGCGACCACGGGGCGTTCACCGATCATCGCTTTGATTGCTTGCAATTTACCCGGATCGGCCGGAGGCGCGGGCACGTCAAGCTTGAGATCGCCGCCGGTGACGACGCGTAGCGCGCCGAGCTCGCCGAAATGCTCCGCATCAGCGGGCGTGCGCGCGAGACACAAATCGAAATGCGATAGTAGTGCTCGGATCGTTCCCGGCACTTTACGCCAGCGCTTGAAGGAACGCGCCGACAGGCGTCCGTTGACCAAGACGACCGGGATATCGCGCGCGGCACTCGCGCCAATCAGGTTGGGCCATAGATCGGACTCGACGAACAGCGCGAGGCTTGGCCGCCAATGGTCGAGGAACCGCGTCGCGAATTGCGGCGCATCGAGCGGCACAAACTGATGGATGGCGCCCGGCGGCAGCCGCTGCTGCGCGAGCTCGGCGGAGGTGACCGTGCCGGAAGTTACAAGCAACACGAATCCGGCAGCGCGAATGCGCTCGATCAGAGGGATCACCGCCGTGATCTCGCCGACGCTGGCGCCATGCACCCAAACCAGCGGCCCCGGAGGACGCGCGGCACTGCTTTCCCCGCGCCGCTCCGACAACCGTGCAGGATTCTCTTTTCCACGTTTCAATCGATACGACAACAATAGCGGTGTCAGCGGTGCCGCCGCAGCCATCACCAGCCGATAGGCGTGTAGGGTAGCGGGCAACCGGTCAAGCACGTTGGGCATCTCCCCGGTGCCGGTCGGCAAGGGCATAGGCGCGCTCGGTGGCGGCGTTGAGGCTGGTTTCAACCAGCCGCCGGGCAGTTTCCAATGCCGCGTCGTCGGCATCGCTCGGCACACGGATCGGATCGCCGATCACCACCGCGCCGCGGCTGAACGGCAAGTTGACCGCCGACCGGTCCCAATTATCCAGTGCGATGCGGCGGCTGGTCGCTATCGCAGTGGGATAAATCGCGCGGCCCGAAGCGCGCGCGAGCATGACGATGCCGAGACCAGCCACGCGGGACACTTTCGGGACATCGGCGGTGAGCACGATGTTGTATCCGTCGCCCAGCGCGGTCAGCATTGCTCGAAAGGCGCCGACGGCTCCCTTGCGGTTAAACTCCGGGCCGTGGTCGCCGGAGCCACGAATGGTTTCCGCTCCAAGCCGCTCCGCGACGACCGCGTTAATCTCGCCATCGCGATGCCGCGAAATCAAAACCTTCACCCGATGCTCTTTGCGTTTGAGGAAGGAGGTCATGAAATGCTGGCCATGCCATACCGCAACGATAACAGGAAGGTCCGGCGCCACACGGCTGTAGAAGTCCTCCGGTTCAAAGACGAAACGTGAGGTCTTCCATACCAGACGCAGATATTCGGAAGCCACCACGCCGATGGTTTTCTGCACCCAGGGCGCGGTGGTGATGCGTCTCGATATTATCCGCAAACCTTGGCTCCGAGCTCAGCGCGCCAATTGACCGCCGGCAGTGTCGGGTTCGAGCAGCCGGTGCAGGTGGACGATGAAGTAGCGCATATGCGCATTGTCGACAGTCTGCTGAGCTTTTGCCTTCCAAGCCGCATAGGCGGTCGCGTAATTCGGATAGATGCCGACAACATCAAGCTTGTCGAGATCCCTGAATTCGACCTCTTTTAGACTCTTCAGTTCGCCGCCGAATACCAAGTGCAGCAATTGGCGATGCGCGGAATTTTCAGACATGGGATCGATCCTTCAGCCGTCGTAATCGGCGTTGTTAAGAATCGATTCGCCGGCCGCGCACCAGATCGACCAGCGCGGGATGACGATCACGCCCCGCGGCAAGCAGCGACTCATGAATCGGATCAGCACGATTATAGATCAACGTTTTTCCCGCGAAGGTGGTCAACGCCCCTCCGGCTTCGTGCACCAAAAGGTCGGCAGCCGCAAGGTCCCAGTCATGGCTATTGTGCGAGGCAAAGGCGGCATCGATTCCTCCTTGGGCGACGCGCGCAAAACGCAAGGCCAGCGAGTGTATCTTCGGCATTGCCACAAGGCGCGGATCGATGGTCCGCAGCCGGTTCAAATATCCAGCGGGCCCCGCGACACGCGCGCCATCGAGCGTGCCGTCACTTACCTTTATTGGAGCGCCATTGAGCGTCGCCCCCGATCCCGCGACGGCGAAGAACATCTCATCGGTGACCGGCGCGAATAGTGCGGCGACAATTGGCCGTCCCTGCTCCACCAGAGCGGCCGAGATCGACCAGTCCGGCCGTCCGGCGATATAGGCGCGGGTGCCGTCAATCGGATCGATGACCCATAATTGCCGCGCTTGCATCCGGGCGGAGTCGTCGACGCTTTCCTCGGAAAGCCAGCCGAAGCCATCAGCGGCTTTGTCCAAGCGATCTTGCAGCAACTCGTTGACGGCGATATCGGCCTCGCAGACAGGCGACGAACTGCCTTTCATCCAGACCTTGAGCGGGGAGCGAAATTTTCCAAGTGCAAGCGCTCCGGCTTCACGAACCGCTCCTAGCAGCCGTTCGCCGTGGCTTATACGGTCGGCGGTGGCGAGATCAGCGGCCGGCAACGGTGAGCTCTTCGATGCGTATCGTCGGCGCGTTGACGCCAAAGCGAAACTCCAGATCGTTAGCAGGCGTCAACGTGCGGAAAATTTCGTTGAGATGTCCGGCAATCGTCACCTCGCTCACTGGGTAACTAAGTTGCCCCTTTTCGATCCAAAAACCCGCGGCGCCACGGCTGTAATCGCCGGTGACCAGGTTGGCGCCGCTGCCGATCAGATCGGTGACGTAAAAGCCTTCGGCAATATCCGCCATCAATGCCTCGGGGCTTAACGGGCCGGGCTCAAGATGCAGATTGGTTGCAGCAGGCGACGGCGTCGAGGAAACGCCCCGGCTGGCATGGCCGGTCGTCTTGCCGCCAAGCTCGCGCGCGGTGCCGCAATCGAGGAACCAGGCCGCAAGCACCCCGTCGTCCACGATGGCGAGACGGCGGCCGGCGACGCCTTCGCCATCGAAGGGATGCGAGCGCTGACCGCGCTTGCGCAAAGGATCATCAATAACGCGGATGCCGGGAGCAAATATGCGCTCGCCAAGCTTGTCCTTAAGAAAACTGGTTTTTCGCGCGACGCTGGCGCCGTTGGCCGCGCTGGCCAGATGACCGATCAGCGATCCGGAAATCCGCCGGTCGAAAACAACCGGTACGCGGCCGGTCGCGGCCTTGCGCGGATTGAGCCTTCTCACCGCGCGTTCGCCCGCGGTGCGTCCGATTTTTTCCGGATCGTCGAGATCGGCGGCGTGCAAGGTGGAGGAAAAATCGTAGTCGCTCTCCATCGCCGTGCCTTCGCCGGCAATCGCCGACATCGACAGTCCATAGCGGGAGCTCATATAGGCGCCATGGAAACCATGACTGGTCACCAGAACCATTCCGCCGATGCCGGCGGAGGCTGACGCTCCGCTTGATTTCGAAACGCCTGTTACCGACATGGCCGCCGCCTCGGCTTCGCCGGCAAGCTGTTCGAGCCGCGACACGCTCGAAAGGTTTGGGTCGACGAGATCGAGATCGGGAATGGTCTTGGCCAGCAATGATGGATCGGCGAGCCCGGCGAAACGGTCCTCGGGAGCGACGCGGGCCATCGCCACGGCGCGCTCGGCAAGCGCCGCGGCGCCGTCGGCGCCAATATCATTGGTGGAAACCACAGCCTGACGCTTGCCGACCAATACGCGCAGGCCGACATCGTCGCTCTCGGACCGTTCGGAAGCTTCCACCGCGCCATCGCGGATTTCCACCGATTGCGAGACGGAGCGTACCGCGACCGCATCTGCGGCATCGGCGCCGGCCTTGCGGGCCGCCGCAACGAGCCGTTCGGCGAGCGTTGTCAACGCGGATTGATCGAGCAGCGACGACATGGACGGGAGGTCCGGTTGATGAACGGGCGGGGGCAGGTCGACCCTTCAGATGTCATCGATCCCCCGGCTGTTCAAGCTTTTGCAAGCATGACTCGCAATCGGACCGGCCACACCACTGGTTAACCAGGGTTATTAAGCGGATCCCCAATGCTCTCAGGCATGGTGGCCTCAGGACCGGGCAACAAAAAGTCCGGCCGGGAGCACCTTGAGGCGTCAAATGCAGAGCGGCGGGGTCATACCTGCCGGGTCGAGCCGCGCGTTGCGGCTCGACCCCTTCGCCTTGCCTGTCCGTTTCCGCGCCAGCGATGCCGGAGCCGACGAGCGGGTGCGATTTATAGAACTCCATCGCGAACGGGTTGTGCTGCGCCGGTCTGTGCAGGGAATGCCGACGGCAATCAACTTGCCTATGTCGGCATTTCTTGGCGTCGCCGTCCGCGTGATTGCGCCGGACGACGGAGATACCGGGAGCGTCTGTATCGCGCTTGAACATTC
>JAXDOR010000166.1:0-16950 GCA_034668825.1 Alphaproteobacteria bacterium
AGCAGCCACACCCGCAAATCTGGATCACCGGATCGAGCGACTACGACAACATCATGAAGGTGGCGAGCCGCGGCTATGTGTTTGCGACCTTCCTGCAGCCGCATGACAAAGTGAAGCTGATGTTCGACGCCTACCGCTCGACCATGGCCGAGCACGGGCTACCAGGTGGAGCCGGGATGGCTTTCATGCCCCTGGTCTACACCGCCAATTCCGAGGAAGAGGCGGAGAAGGGCGCCAAGGAACTCACCTGGTACATGCAGGCGAAGGTCGAGCCGCAATTCCGCAATCCGCCCGGCTATGTCGGCGTGGACGTCAACGTGAAAGCGCTGCAAGGGGCCTATTCAGGCCGGACCGACGCGGTGCGCGCCAAAGGCATGGATTATCTGCGCGAGCAGGGCGTGCTGATGTATGGAACGCCGGATTCCGTCGCCAAGCAGGTGAAGCGTTACTACGACCTCGTCGGCGGCTTCGATCACCTCTTGATGATGCAGCAGGCCGGCTTCCTCGATCACAAGCGCACGGTGGACAGCATGACACTGTTCGCCAAGGAAGTTTATCCGCAGATCAAGGACCTGCCGCGCACGGTTGTGCCGAAAGCGAAGGCCGTGGCCTGATGCGTGAGGGCAGTTTTCTTCTCGTCGACGGCATCCGCACGCATTACTTCGAAGCGGGTGTCGAGCATCGTGGAAAACGCCCAAGCGTGCTGCTGTTGCATTCCGCCGAATACGGGGGCGCGGCGGAATTTTCCTGGGAATTCAATATATTAGCAGTGGCAGAACGCTTCCATGTGCTGGCCCCAGATCATCTCGGTTTCGGCCTCACCGACAAGATTTTCGACTTCAACAACCAGTTCCAGCGGCGCATCACCCATATCCGCCGCTTTCTCGAAATGACCAGCGCGAGTCTTGTGCATGTGGTTGGCAGTTCGATGTCCGGGGGCATGAGTCTGATGGTGGCGGCGCGGAAAGAGCCGGACTGGCCGATCGCCAGCCTCGTGATCTGCTCGGGCGGCGGCGAGTCGCCGAACAACGACGCCCGCAAGGTCATCAACACCTACGACGGCACGCGCGAGCATATGCAGCGCATCCTCGAGGTCATGTTCATCGATCGCAAATGGTCGACCGACGATGCTTACGTCGACCGCCGCTGGGAAATGGCACTGGTGCCCGGCGCCTGGGAAGCCACCTCGGCGGCACGGTTCAAGGCGCCGTTTCGCGGCCCGAGCGACCGCAGCGAGCGCGACAACATCGATTACCGCGCCATTCGCTTGCCGAGCCTGATCATGGCAGGCAAGTTGGACTCGTTGCGTAAGCCTGGATACACCGACGAATTCGTACCGCTCATGTCCAACGCTACGCTGCATATCTTCCAGCGCGCAGGGCACATGGGCAATATCGAATGCTCAGCTGAGTTCAACGAACGCGTGCTCGCTTTTCTCGATCAGCAGGTTACGCCGTGACGGCTACGGACGACCAATTGCAGGACGCGTTCCGGATGGCGATGCGGCGCGTTGCCAGCACGGTAACGATCGTCTCGGCACGAAGCGGTTCGGAACGCCATGGCACCACGGCCACCTCAGTGACTTCCATCAGCATGGAGCCTCCGTCAATTTTGATCTGCTTCAACAATGCAAGCCGCTTACATAGCTTGCTGAGCAAGGAAGACCGCTTTTGTGTGAACGTATTGCACACGGATAATTTTGAGACATCGAAGGTGTTCAGCAGTGCGATTACCGGTCCAGAACGCTTCGCGCATGGCGACTGGCAGGCCGGCGAATTCGACACGCCATATTTGGCAAATGCCCAGGCAAATCTCTTCTGTCAGAAAGAAAAAGAAATCCCTTACGGCTCGCACACGATATTCATCGGGCGAGTGTTGGAGGTGCGGACGAGGGTTGATGTTTCCCCCTTACTTTACCGCGACGGCCTCTACGCGTCCTGCGCGGCGCTTCCATATCTGTAGCGGTCCCCTCTACCGCGCCGGATTGAAAATGTCCCTATAGAGCTTTGTCCATTTATCGCCCTCGTCGATGAGCTTTGGTACGTCTACGAATGTCAGTTCCGGCAGCGGCCCCATTCCTTCGCCCCGCGCCGGGACTTTCCGATTGGTGGGAATGCTCTGCAATGTTGCCAGAATTTGCTGGCCTTCCGGCGATAACAGATAGTCCATGAAAAGCACCGCGGCATAAGGGTGCGGAGCGTTTCGCATGATCCCGGCTCCGGTCGGCAGCGCGATCACCGGCGAAAGAAAAAGCGGCTCGACGGGAGCTCCTCTGGATTTATACTGGTCGATACGGTTGACATAGGCCGTCAACGCAAGCGGCACCTCCCCGGAGACGACAAGCTGCGCCAGCAATGTGTGGCCTTTGCGCACCGACATGCCGTTGGTGCTGACGATGTCTCTGAATAATTTTTCGGTCTTTTGCCGGCCAAGCGTGTCTGCAGCCGTCATCAGCCAATTGGCATCGTCCGACTCGATCCCAAGCTTGCCCTTCCACTTCGGATCAAGCAGATCTTCGTATGTTTTTGGCGCATCAGCCGGCTTGATGATATTGGTATTGTAAGCAGCGACAAAGACGATCAAGCGCGTTGCGATCCATTGTCTGTGCGGCATGATCGCTTGCGGCAGGAGGTCGTCGAACACGGGAAGCCGCAATTCGCGGAGCAGATTCTCCCGTTTCAGCGCCTCCATCTCGGTTCCTGAAGTTTCCGCGACATCCACGTCGTAACGGCCCGCGCGGGCTTCCACGACGGCACGCCGCACGATGTTTTCGGAATCTCCACGCCAGTTTTGCAGCTTGATTCCGTACTTTGCTTCAAAAGCCGTGCCGATCGCCGTTATTTCCTCCGGCGATAGGGAGGAATAAAGTGTGAGCGAGCCTTCCTTCTTGGCTCCTTCAAGAAGGCGCTGCGCGCGGTCAGTACCGGCATAGACGGCAATATCCGCCGACGGCGTCTGCGCGAGAGACTTCAATGGCAGACAAAGAAGAATAGCGAGAAAGTAGCCTTTCGCGCGCTTCGGCCATATTCCGGAAAATTTCATATTTCCCCCGTTCCGCCGCTCTCTCGTCACATGCTATCGGACGACGGAAGCACATTGTCGGAAGAATATTATATTCGGTGAGTTGAGAGAAGTCTGTGGCGGTTTGCGCGCTCTACGACGCTGTTATGCCAATTAGTGTCCGAAATAGAAGAGATAGACAACGGCAAAGAGGATAATCACTCCTGCCAGGCCAAAACCAAGGACGTAACGCACGTTATGCCCGGTGCTGCCCTGGCGAGCGCGGTCCTTCGATAAAGAAGGTTGTTCCGGGCGGGCCTTCACTTCCTCGCGTCGGACGTCCATGTCATCCTCATATGAAATGTGAACTGCTCTGCCGAGACAAAAACGGCCGACAACCTGCCGAAGATAAATATCCCGGCAAATGGCGGTCGCGTCGAAGACTGTACTGCAAACAAACGTCTCTGCCGCATCCTTAGTTCCGGTTCCGACTTCGGTGTGTCATCCGGGAACATGTCCGAGCACGCATCGTTAGATAACATGCGACCAGCAAGCGAAAAATGGGCGCGCGGCTTCGGAGGTGCAGCCTTTTTCTGTAGCGGAACGTTGCTGTTGGCTTCGCTACTGCCCGCCGCGGCGCAAGTTTCGCGCCCGGCAGCGCCTGCCGGCCAGACAGGGTGCGCGTCGTCACCCGGGTTGCCGAACGCTGCCCAGCAGGGCGGCCCTTCAACCGCTCAGCCAGCCGAGGATTTAAGCCAACGCTTGGCGCGTGCGGATGGCATTATCTGTCCTCCCGCCGACGTCGATCCCGAGATGAAAGCGCCTACGCCGGATGCGGGAAATACGCCTGTCATCCCTCCACCCGGCAGTCCGGGCGGGGATCCGACCATCCGCCCGAAGTAAGCGAGCTTGCTTATGGGGCTTTGGTATAAAAGGCTTTCATATCGGCGGTGAAGGCTTTCCGTGAGTCTTCAGCGATATAAAGCATGTGACCACCCGGATAGAGGCGCAGCTGGACGCGATTCCCCTGGTCGGCACCCGGCAGATGATCAATCACATAGCGGCTCGCCATATAAGGCGTGACTAGATCGCTGTAGCCGTGCGCGATGATCAAACGGAATGATGGATTAAACGCCAGCAGGATGCGTAGGTCGTCGCCGACGCTCGGGTTCCCGCGGCCGCCTTCCCGCCACTCCCACTTGCCGCTGACATCACTCGACAGCAGGGTATAAGTGATCTCGGTTTTGAAGCCGAGTTGATCGCGTGCATAGCCAACAAACGCGCCGCCATAGGCGCGAGTGAATCCGTCCAGGACGGGATCGGGCCCGCGGGAGCCCCGCTGTTCCGGGAATGGATCGTCCGCGGCAATGCTGGCGTCGTAAATGCTGACGATGCCGTTGGCAGAACGCAGGTCTTTCCTATCTGCTTCACGTAAATAGCCGCGCGCTTTTGCGACGACCTCCTCTGAAATCCCGGTCATCCGCGCCACGCGCGCGTAAAAAGCGCGGGCTATTTCACCCTGCGGAGGCCGGCCGGCCAGCGTGGTCAGATACTCGGTCATCGCGAAGCGTTCCGCTTCAGCGACGGCTTCTTTGGTCAACGCGTGATTGCGCTCGAGCTCGGCAGCGGCGAGCGACGGCAATTGCAGCGCCGCTCCGAGTGCAAAATTGTTTCCGCCGAACTGGAAGGCGCCCTCAAGCATCGGCGACACCATGACGATGCCCGAAACCACAATGCCTTGGTCGCGCTGCAGGGCGCGAGCCACCTTGGCGGCGCGAAAGCCACCATAGCTCTCGCCGAGCAAATATTTTGGCGCCGCGCTGCGTCCGTTATTGGCAATATAAAGAGCGATGACCTTGGCGAAGAAATTCGCGTCTTTGTCCACGCCCCAAAAATCTTTTCCGCCATCGGATTTGGCCGGCCGACTCCAGCCGGTTCCAACGGGATCGATCATTACAATGTCGGTGAATTCCAACCAGGTCTGCGGATTGTCGCGAAGCTGCGCCTCGGCGCCGTCGTGGCTGTCCGCCTTGAACTGCAGGATCTTCGGACCAACCAAACCTAAATGCAGATAAGCGGATGCCGCGCCGGGCCCGCCATTGAAGCCGAAGGTCACCGGTCGGCTCTCTGCATTCGAGGTCTTGGCGACATAGGCGGTGTAGAATACCGCTGCGATCCGTTCGCCGGATTGATCGTAAAGTGACAGCGTCCCGGCCGTCGCCGTATAGGCCAACTTGCCGCTGGCAACATCGATTGAGTGCTCAGTCACCGAATCGGACGGCAACAACCGCAGAACGCCCGGCCCTTGGTCGCGCTGTCCTTGCTGTTGCTGGCCTTGTTGTCCCTGCTGACGTGGCGGCGGACCACCGGCTCTGCCCGAGGGGGCTTGCGCAAAAGCGGCAGCAGGGAGTGCCGCGGTCAATGCCAGAGCTAACAGAAACCGGAAGATGCTCGCGCGGCTTGCACTCATATTGCTGTCTCCATGCTGCCGCGCAGCTCAACAGAATTATCCAAGATCTATGTTACCTTCGACGTCAAAACTAAGGCTAACCCCGCTGACTATAATAGTCGCCTTTGCACGTAACGATTCATTGCCCTTGAGACGGCCTGTGGCGACGCCATCGCGCACCGCTTTCTCGATCTCCCGCTGCGCGGTGATGCCTACTTTTTTGAGAAATTTCCGCACCGTCGTATTGAGCAATTCCTCGTTCATGATGTTTCTCCTACTTGCCGACATTTCACCACCCAGCCTATTCTATTTTGGCCAAAATGGCTTTTGAATAAACATGCGCTGCGGGTGTTAAAATCGTAATCAGCGCAAAAAAATCCGGGAGGAATTTACATGCGTAATCAGCTCTTAGTGGCTTGGATGATGGGCGCGGCGCTACTGCTTGGCGTCGAGACAGGGGCGCAAACGACACCGCCTGCGGCCGCGCCGACGGCCGCTGCACCGGCGGCGCCACCGCCGCTCTATGGTACGCCCATCACCGCAGACCAGGCCAAGGCTGCGGCTACGGCCGCGATTGCCGAGGCCAAAAAGAATAATTGGTTCTATGCCGTCGCCGTGGTCGAACCCTCAGGTGACCTGGTCTATTTCGAGCGCATGGACAACACCCAATATGCTTCGGCCAAGATTGCCCAGGTCCGCGCCCGTTCGGCGGCCTTGTTCCGTCGTGCGACGAAGGCATTCGCCGATCGCGTCTCCCAAAACGATTTAAGCGTCTTTGCGCTGGCCGACGCGAATTGGTCCGAGGGGGGCCTGCCGATCATTGTTAACGGCAAGCTTATCGGTGCCATCGGCGCATCCGGCGGCACCCAACCCCAGGATGGACAAGTAGCCAAAGCGGGTGCGGACGCGGTGAAGTAGGAACTGAAAAACACTTACGTCGGAGTTGCTATATCGCTCCTGGCCGGTTCTAAACTCGGCTGTGACGCAGCTTTGGCGTTAATCACATCGCTGTTATTGAGCTTTTCCGTTCAATCCCTACGTCCTGGTTCTGCTAGGGATGGGCGCCGGGCGGGGTCCTCCCTGGAACCATCGAACGGCTCGATGATTAACTCTTTGACCATCCGCATGTTTTTCCGGCGAGGCACCTATGCCGCGCGTTGCAGTATTCCCGATTACGGGGCGCGCTCCTGACATGAAATCGATCGGAGCAAAATCCACGGTCCCGGCCGCGGATTCTCGCGACCTTTGGTCGCGATCCTTCCGATCCGTCCGTGCGGAAACGGAGAAGCGCGCGGCGCCGCTGTCGCCCGAGGACCAGGTCGTCCAATCCATGGCCGACGCCAGCCCGACCAAATGGCACCGCGCGCACACGACCTGGTTCTTCGAGCAGTTCCTGCTGACACCGCACTGGCCCAGCTATCGGGTTTTCGACCAGCGGTTCGCCTATTTGTTTAATTCCTATTATGTCGCCGCCGGGCCTCGGCATGCGCGACCGATGCGCGGGCTGGTGACGCGGCCGAGTGTCGCCGAGGTCAAAGCCTATCGCACCCATGTGGACGCTGCGGTCGAAAAGTTGATCGACACGGCGGATTCAGCGACGCTGGAGAAGATCGTTCCCGTGCTTGAAATCGGCCTGCACCATGAGCAGCAGCATCAGGAACTCATCCTTACCGATATTCTCCACGCCTTCGCTCAGAATCCGACTTTTCCTGCCTACGATAAGAATTGGCAGTTCGTTTCTCAGACCAATTCCAGAAGCTACGCCGATATCGAGAGCGGTATTCATAGGATCGGCCGCGACGACAACCAATTTTCATTCGACAATGAGGGTCCGCAGCACCAAGTCTTCCTTCGCCCTGCGCGCATCGCTCGTCCACTCGTCACCAATGCGGAATGGCTCGAATTCATCGCGGACGGCGGTTATGCGAGACCCAGCCTATGGCTGTCCGACGGCTGGGCAACGGTTGAAGCGGAAGGCTGGCGCGCACCCGGCTATTGGCAGCAAGTCGATAGCGCGTGGTTCTCGATGACGCTCGCGGGTCTGCAGCCCGTTGATCCAAAATTGCCCGTGTGCCATGTGAGCTATTACGAAGCCGACGCATTCGCGCGTTGGGCCGGCAAGCGCCTTCCGACGGAAGCGGAATGGGAAGTCGCGACCCGCGACAACTCGCTCGCAGATGCCTTCGGCAAGGTCTGGCAATGGACCTGTAGCCCCTACACGCCATACCCAGGATACCAGCCGCTTGAAGGCACGCTCGGCGAATACAATGGAAAATTCATGGTGAACCAGATAGTGCTGCGCGGAAGCTCGCTGGCGACACCGGAAGGTCATGCGCGGCCCAGCTATCGAAACTTCTTTCCCCCGTCAGCGCGGTGGCAGTTCAGCGGCCTGCGTTTAGCTGAGGACGCTCGGTGACACGATGCCCGGCATAATCAACAAATTCGGTGCGTGATGGTAGCGTTAGTACGAACTAGTCGTCGAACCGACGTAGGCTTTGAGAGCGAGCCATTCGCAACGGATGTGCTCAAGGGATTAAGATCGACCCCGAAGTCGATCCCGCCGAAATATTTCTATGACGCAGCCGGCTCGCAATTATTCGAGCGTATTACCGAGTTGCCGGAATATTATCTGACGCGAACTGAAGTTGGCATTCTCAAGAACAACGCTGCCGCGATCACCGATACAATCCGCCCCGGCTCGGCTCTGATCGAGTTTGGCAGCGGCTCCAGCCGTAAGACCCGCATTCTGCTTCGGGCCGCAAAGTCAGTCGGCGCTTATGTGCCGGTCGATATCTGCGGTGAAATGCTGGATGAGGAGGCCGCACGGCTGCGAGGGGAGTTCCCCCAGCTCGCGGTATCGCCGGTCGTGGCGGATTTCACCCAGCCGTTCGATCTGCCGGCCGCTGCTTCGGGCGTTCCGCGCGCGGGCTTCTTTCCGGGATCGACTATCGGTAATTTCGAGCCGCATGAGGCGGCGGCATTCTTGCGCCACGCCGGGCGAATATTGGGACGCGGCGCGGTTCTTATTGTTGGAATCGATCTGGTAAAAGATCCGGATATCATCAACGCCGCTTACAACGACAGCGCCGGTATCACTAAGAAATTCAATCTCAATCTGCTTATCCGGATGAATCGCGAACTCGGCGCCGATTTCCATCTCGACAGCTTCGAGCATCACGCCTTCTACAATCGCGAACGCCACCGTATTGAAATGCATCTCGCCAGCAGCAAGCGGCAAAAGGTAAAGGTGCGCGGCGAGACCATCGATTTCCGCGCCGGCGAAACGATCCATACCGAGAACAGCTACAAATATACCGTCGACTCGTTTGGCGCACTGGCCCGCGGCACCGGATGGACCCCGGTTTCGGTCTGGACCGATGCTGATCGTTATTTTTCGGTCCAGGCGTTGACCTTGCAAGGCAATTAACGCGCTTTAAACTAAATGCGCGAGGGAGCAGTGAATCATGAAAATTGTTGGCTTTGAAATCCAAGCCGGATTGCGGCTGGGCGTGGTTGAAGGTGACCAGGTCATCGACCTGCAAGAAGCGGACGCCAAGGCTCCCAATGATCTGGGAGAATGGCTGCGACGGAATGAAGGAGACCTGACGCCGCTTGCCGATCTTGCCAAGCGCGCGCCCGCGGGCGCCCGCCGCCCACTCGAAGGGCTCAAATACGCGCTCCCGGTGGCCCATCCCGGTAAGATCGTTTGCCTTGGGCTCAACTACCTGGAGCACGTCAAGGAAGGGATGCAGCGCGACAACATCCCGAAATTCCCTACCATCTTCATGCGCTGCCAAACCTCGCTCGTCGCGCATGAGCGCCCGATCATTCGGCCGCAGGTCAGCGAAACGCTCGATTACGAAGCTGAGATGGTGGTGATCATCGGCAAGCGCGCGAGACATCTGACGGTAGCCAACGCTTATTCGTGCATCGCCGGATATTCGTGTTTCAACGATGGCTCGGTGCGCGAATTCCAGCGCCGCACTACGCAGTGGGATATGGGCAAGAACTTCGACCGGACCGGCCCTTTCGGTCCCTGGATGGTGACCGCCGACGAGGTGCCCCCAGGCGGCAAGGGCTTGAAGATCGAAAGCCGTCTCAACGGTCAAGTGATGCAGTCCGACAATACCGACAACATGATGTTCCCGGTGGCCGAGACGCTGGCCGACATCAGCCAGGGCATGACGTTGGAGCCGGGAGACGTGATCGTCACCGGCACGCCGTCGGGAGTAGGATTCGCGCGCAAGCCACCGGTATGGATGAAGCACGGTGACGTCTGCGAGATCGAGATCGAGGGCGTAGGTTTGTTGCGCAATCCGATTGAAGACGAAAAGCCCGCTGCATGAGCGAAGCTAAGAATTTGAATGTCATCAGCATCTGCGGGAGCCTGCGCAAGGGTTCCTACAACGCAATCCTGGCTCGCGCTTTGCCGGAACTCGCGCCGGCGGGAATGATGATCAAGCCGGCGCCGTCTTTTGCTGAATTTCCGATCTACAACGCGGACATTCAGAACGAAAAAGGCATTCCCGCGGAGGTGACGGCGCTTGCCGACGCCATTCGTGCCGCGGACGGGGTGGTGGTCGTCTCGCCGGAATATAATTTCTCCATTCCCGGCGGGCTGAAGAATGCCATCGACTGGCTCTCGCGCGTGGAAAAGCAGCCGTTCGGCGGCAAGCCGGTGGCGCTGCAATCGGCTTCACCCGGACCGGTCGGCGGCGCGCGGATGCAATATCACCTGCGGCAAGCGCTGAATTCCATCGACGCTTTCATCCTCAATAAGCCGGAAATCTTCGCCAACAATGTGAAGTCCCGCGTGGACGATGCTGGCGGCAAATTGACCGATGAAGCTACTCGCGGCTTTATCAAACAGCAGCTCGCGGCCTTTGCCATTTTCATCGAGCGGGTTCGGGCGTAACGCGAAAAGCTCCGATTTCGCATCGCTGGCGTGCAGCTTCGGCTGGCCTCCTATTATTCCGCAAGCCGGTCCCTTGCGCTATAATGCATGAAACCGAAATCCTAGGGAGGAATGTCATGACGGTCTCGACAGCGGAAAAGGGCCACGCGGCGCCTGCAGCTCCCGGCGCCCAGCGCGACATTCAAGCACTGCGTCGCGCTTATTATGAACGTATTGCCAAAAAGAACATGGCGCCGCTGTGGGAGGTGATGAAGACCCTCGTGCCGAAGGAGCCGGCTACGGCTTTTGTGCCGGCGATCTGGCGCTTCAATGATTTCAAGCCGATGGTTTTCGAAGGTGGGAATTTAATCACGGCGCAGGAAGCGGAACGGCGCGTTCTGGTGCTGGAAAACCCGGGCGTAAAAGGCAAGTCCGCAATTACGCAATCGCTCTATGCCGGCATTCAACTCGTTCTTCCGGGCGAAATCGCGCCGCCGCACCGCCATACCGCGGGCGCGATCCGTTTCATTCTCGACGGCGACGGAGCCTATACCCAGGTCGACGGCGAGAAGACGTTGATGAGCCCCGGCGATTTCGTCATTACGCCGAGCTGGACCGCGCATGATCACGGCAACGATTCAAGCAAGCCGATGATGTGGCTCGATGTGCTTGACGTACCCACCGTCAATTTTTTCGCCGCCGCCTTCTTTGAGGATATGGGGGAGGAGCCGCAGAACACGCGGCGTGAGCACGGCGACTCGCTGGAGCGCTACGCTTCCGGCGTCTATCCCGACGGTAGCGACACGTCGCTCAAACGCAGCCCGATCATCAATTATCCGTATACGCGTATGCGACCCATCCTTGAGCGGCTGCAAAAAAGCGGCGAGGTGGACGCACGCCACGGCGCGCGCATCCGCTACGCCAACCCATTTAATGGAGGATGGGTGACGCCAACCATGGGCGCACACCTCTCGCTGCTACCGAAGGGATTCAAAGGCAAGCCCTACCGGTCCACGGACGGCACCATTTTCACCTGTGCCGAAGGACGGGGAAGAACCACAGCTGACGGCGTCGTGCTCGAATGGACAAAGGGCGACGTCTTCGTCGTGCCGTCGTGGAAGCGCTATAGCCACGAGGCCACCGACGAGACGGTGCTGTTTGGCATCTCCGACCGCCCGTCTCAGGAAGCGCTTGGCATCTGGCGCGAGGAGAGCTAAGCGCACTTCGTAATTGCAGGGGAGAGTTCAGGACTGTTCTAGGGAGGCTTGTCGGGTGTTCACTTGGCGAAGTTATCCGAGTTCGATCTTGCTATAGATCGTACTGTTCAGTTCCACCTTTTCGCTCGACAGCGTCACTCCGACCGTAAAGGTTTCGTTGCCTTCTAATCTGCCACTGGCGATAGCCTCGCGAAGGGTTTTTTCTATTTCGCGTTGCACGCTGGAGCTAACGTTCTTCAGAAATCGAGCGACTGCCGCCTTCAACGCGTCGTCCTGCATGACATTTCCTAAAACTCTGAACGCGCTGATACGGGTTTAGCCGTCAGCTGCGGATGTGGTTAATTTTGGCAGGTATAGACGAACGCATATAGCCGGCAAGTGGCAACTCTACGTCCGCGATCAAAAGAGGCTTTGCCGCCGTTATCGATAATTTTGATTTTACAACGCGGCGCGCCGATTCCGGCTATGATTGGATGCAGCAGAAGCTTGTCCCGTCAGTACTAAGAGGAGAATAGATTGAGCTATCTTTCCCAGTTGAAAGGTGAGCGCGACAAGAAAGGCCTCAAGCTCGCTCAAGATGAGCCTCGTCTTCCGGAACCCGCCGACAACAGTATGTTGTTGGAAAAAGCTTCCATACTCGGTGCTGGCATGATCATCACGGGCAATATTGTCTGCGACGGTTCCGTGCAGATCTTTGGCCGTGTCATCGGCGATATTCACGTCTCCCATCTTCTCATCTGTGAAGGCGCCGAAGTAGAAGGGAAAATCACCGCCGAGGAGACATCCATTCAAGGAGCCTTTAAAGGCACCCTTCACAGCAATACTGTGAAGCTGCAGGGTAACGCCGCGATTGAAGGCGAGATATTCAACAAGTCGCTGACGATCGAGCCGAACGTGCAGTTCGAAGGCACAGCGCGGCGGCTTAATAAGCCGGTCGATCCGCCATCAAACATGCAAACAGAGGGCGAGATATTGCCGACGACCTTGTTGGCTGGGGCGACTCCGGTTATTCGAGTGGTCGGCTAATACAGCTGCTACGCGTGACGAGCTTTGAGCCGATATCAATTAGGGTGACGAATGTCAGCCGATAGACCACGCAGAATAACCGACCCCCGGCAGGCCGCGGAAGCGGCGTTTAAGATTGCGACGACGAAACCTGCCGAGGTCGCACCAAAGAAGCCGTCTGTTCCAAACGCCAAAGAGCTTGTTTCTTTGCGCATCGATCGCGACGTTCTCGATCATTTCCAGGAAAGCGGTCCGGGCTGGCAGGACAGGATCAACGAAGCCCTAAGAAAGGTGGCGGGAAAGTAGCGCCACTTGCACTTTCCGCCTCCACGTTTTCCTTTCTGTTTACGCTGTCTCTGCAGGATTTACCGGACGTACACGCGGGCGGCGTAAAAGGGCCGGATGCGTCCTATTGCCCAGCCACGACCGTCTTCGCCGAGCGAGCGCGGGAGTCAGGCTCTCATGCAACCGGGCTTGGACGCCCAGGACGCGGTGGTGAAGCTTGGTCGAATTGCAGCAAGCGCTTTCCCGCTCAGCGGCTTGGACTGCGAAGTCGACACTGTCGCCGACCTGTCCTGGGATCAACTCGCCAATGAATTCGAGGATCTGAACTACGACCAGATTGGCTGCTATTCCGCAGGGCAGTGGGGAAAGCGCATCAGCCATTTGCTATTGCGCCAACAGGGCGTGCCCGTGGCTGGGGCACGTACCGCCATCATCACACTGCCTGGCTTCAAAAGGGGGCTCGCATTTTTGCGCTTCGGGCCGTTCTGGCGCCGGCGCGACGGCGCCGCGGACCTTGCCGTTTACCGAGCGGCGATTGCCGCTTTAGTCGAGGAATATTGCGTCCGCCGTGGCCATTGTCTCACGGTCATTCCGCGTCCCAATCCGGAATTCTATCAGCAGGAACGTCAAGTCCTATCTGACTTCGGTTTCTCCGTGCGGCGAGCGTTCCCGGATCCCAATCGCTATTTGATTGATCTGTCGCTTGACGAAGACGCGCAGATGCGCAGTTTCGAGCAGAAATGGCGCTACAATCTTCGCCAGGCGCTGGCTCATGAGTTCGAGATTCGGCTGTGCGAGAGCGATGCGGATGTTCGCGCCTTTCAGTCGCTGCATGCGACCATGGTGACGAGGAAAGGTTTCTACAACCACGATATGGTGCATCTGTTGCCGGAACTCGCGGCACAGCTACCCGAAGGGTTGCGTCCCAGAATCGCTTTGGCGTTCCACCAAGGCCGGCCAGTCGGCGGCGCGGCTATCGCGCTTCTGGGAGACACCGCCTATTACGTTTTCGGCGGCAGCGACAGCGCCGCGCTCTCCCTGAAGGGGGGATATGCCCTGCAGTGGTGGATCATCCGCTGGCTCTCCAGCCAAAATGTCCGCTGGTATGATCTCGGCGGCGAGGCCCAGGAGCCCGGCCTGCGCCAATTCAAGAAGGGGCTCGTGGGCAAGCGTGGCGCAGTGGTGACCATGGCCGGCGAGTATGATTTTTGGACGCAGACATCGGGGCGTCTGATGGCTGATGCCATTTATGGCATCCGCGGGGCGCAGCGAATCATGCGCAGCTGGCGTTAGCTCACCCCGATAGCAGCGACTACCCGGCTTGCCGGTTTAGAAAGACTCCACCCGCCTCATAACTGCGCTGGAATGCGCCTTATCTTGTGACGGACGCAGAAACGCATTTCTCTGCATTGCGTTGGCAGCCAGCATTGATAAGTTGGCGATCATGTGGGGACGATCGCGCGTGAGCAAAGCCAAAGCCGAGGAAGGGCCGCCGCCTCGGCTCAAGGATGCCGTCCGCCAAGCGCGGATCGAGACGGCGGAGCGGACCAGCGTCGTCGTCGACCTGCGCGATGCTGAGGTCGCGCGGCTGGAGTTACTCAACGAAGCCCTGGATCCGATATTCACGGAGATTTCCGCCGAGATCGAGCTATTCGATCGTGGCATTACCCGGGGTGATACGCCGCGGTTGTGGATTGATGCTATTGCGCATGTGGCGATGGGCCGCGACAAGCGCCTCTATCGGTTTGTGCAGGACACCAGTTACGGCCGCCGCGTGATTGCGGAGTCGTTCGAGATTGAGAAGATCGTCGATGCCGTGACGAGTTATATCGCGCGTCGGCTGGTCGATCGTGAGCACGCATTAGCGGCGGGATCTACGTTTCCCGATCTCACCCTGCGGGCATACCGCCGCCGCCGGCGCTGGGGCGCCTTGAAAGCCTTCATTTTCGGGCTGATCGTCGGCATCGCCGCGCTATTCGCCATCGCCTGGCGCTTTGCGGCCCCGCCTAGCTGAGCATCTGCCGGGATAATTCGACAATATCCCCCGTTTCGCGGTGAAACCCCCGCGAAATGGCCTCGCATTGCCAAGCGCCGGGCGCTCGCGTGATCCGGTAAAGCCGATACGCCGCCGGGTCTTCGCTATGCCCGCGCGGGGTTGACGCCGACGGCACCCCGACCGCCGGTATGCGGCCTTGCGGCCCTTCGAGCCAGGCGAGCGAATGCCGGTGGTTATGGCCATGCAGCACCAACTCGGCGCCCTGGTCGGCCAGCACGCCTCGAAAGGCTTCCGCGTCCACTAGGCGCCGGAGATGGGGCGCGGATCCGCTCGCGGGGGGGTGATGGATCAGCACCACCCGGAATAGCCCCTCGGCGGCGAGGCCGGATAACAGGCCCGAAAACCGCGCCAATTGCTCGGCTCCCAACAGCCCCGTGGCCATGAGTGGCCCGGTCGGCACGGCCGTCGAAAGCCCGATCAGCGCCACCGGCCCGCGCCGCCGCACAGACGGAAACCCCTCCGCACCCGCGTCGCTGCGCATGAAATCCGCCCAATGGCGCTCCGCATGCAGCGCCATTGCCCGTACATAGGCGTCATGATTGCCGGGCACGAGGCTCACGTCCGCCGCCGGCCCCAAGCCTTCGAGCCACGGTCGCGCGTGGCCGAATTCCGTATCGAGTGAGATATTGACGAGGTCGCCGGTGACCGCGATGTGGTCCGGCGCCGCCGCCTTTAAGTCCTGCACCAGTGCGGCCAATATGTCGCCGCGATGCAGCCAGCGCCGCTTGCGATGCCAGTTGAGAAAGCCCAGCACCTGTTTGCCGGCGAGTTCGGACAGTCGCGGTACCGGCATCGGCCCGAGATGCGGGTCGGACAGATGCGCCAGCGTGAACATCGCCGTCAGGCGCTGCCGATCAGGATGCCGGCGAGAAAGACCAGCGTGCCGCCGACGACGATCTGGAACGCGGCGGAGAAAAACGGCGTGTCCATGTAGCGGTAGCGGATATAGGAGATGGCCACGAGCTCGACCGCGACGACGATGACGGCCAGCACCGTGGCGATCCAGAAATCGGGAATGAGATAGGGCAGGGTGTGGCCGACGCCGCCGATGGTGGTCATGATGCCCGTCACCATGCCGCGCACCCAAGGCGTGCCCCGGCCGGTCAGCGAGCCGTCGTCGGACGCAGCCTCGGCAAAACCCATGGAAATACCGGCGCCGACCGAAGCGGCCATGCCGACCAGGAAGGTCTCCCAGGTGTGATGGGTGGCAAAGGCGGCGGCGAATAGCGGCGCCAGCGTCGACACCGAACCGTCCATGAGGCCGACGAGGCCCGGCTGCACATATTGCAACAGGAACATCCGCCGCGCGGTTTCGTCTTCGCGTTCGCGCGCGGTCCTGGTGAGAATCTGCTCCTCGAGCTTTTGCGCGAGATTTTCGTGCTCGCTTTCGATCTCCGCCAGTTCGTCCAGGAGTTTGCGAACGGAGGCGTCGCGGGTGGTTTCCGCCGCCTTGCGGTAGAAGCGCCCGGCTTCGAATTCCATGGCCTCGGCGTATTTACGCACCTCATCGAGATTGAGCGGACCCATCAGCCAGATCGCCGGCTTGTTGATGAAGCCCTTGACATCCTGGCGGCGGATCAGCGGCAGATAGTCGCCAAATTTCGAGCGATAGAGATCGAACAGCATGCTGCGATGGCGCACTTCCTCGTCCGCCATCTCATCGAATACCTTGGCGGAAGCGGGAAATTGCGCGCGCAAGCCTTCGGCGAATCCCCGATAGATGCGGCTATCCTCCTCCTCATTGGAGATTGCGAGCGCGAGGATTTCCTGCTCGGTCAAATCGGCGAAGCGCTTCACGTCGGCCTCTTGGGACTGGGGGAACCGGAAGTCTGCTATATTGGAAATATTCTAATGCAGGAAGGGCACTATGGCGGGTTGGCGAGGGAAAAGACGGCAATGCCTGTGAAAGTTCCACGTCTGCGGGGCAGGATTATCGCCAGAATCCTGCATTTTTATTGGCGCTTTGCGCGCGGGATGACGCTCGGCGTCCGTGCCGTCGTGATCGATGCCGAGCGGCGCATCTTCCTGGTCAAGCACAGCTATG
>JAXDOR010000167.1:0-4281 GCA_034668825.1 Alphaproteobacteria bacterium
TGGTCGATTTTGCCGAAGCGATCGGCCTTGCCGACGCATCGGTGGCCTGGAACCTGGCGAACCTGTCGAGTCACCACTGGATGCTCGCGATGTTCGATCCGCGTGCGCAGGATGCGGTATGGAAGGAGGACGCGGACGCGCTGATTGCGTCATCATTCGTATTTCCCGCCGGGCGCGCCCGCAGGGTCGACGGCGGATATGTGTTGCGGGGCCGCTGGCCGTTTTCATCGGGCGTGGATTCCAGCGCGTGGAACATGCTTGCCGGTATCGTCTCGTCGGACGATGAGGCCGACGGAATCGAATACCGGATATTTCTGCTTCCCAAGCGCGACTATAAGATCATCGACACCTGGAACGCGTCCGGCCTGAGGGGAACTGGTTCCAACGACATCGAAGCCGATGACGTCTTCGTCGCCGAGCCGATGACGCTCGAGGTCGCCGATCTCGCCGGCGGTCCGACTCCCGGCAGCGCCGTCAATCCGAACGCACTTTATGCATTGCCGGTGTTTTCTCTGTTCCCGTACGTGTTGTCCGGCGTCGCGTTGGGCAACGCGCAGGCCTGTCTCGACGATTACATCGAAATCGCGCGGCATCGTGCATCGACCTACAACCGCGCAAGGCTCGCCGACCTGCAATCGACCAAGATCAAGATCGCGGATGCTTCCGCCAGGATCGACGCGGCCCGGCTGATCATGCGCTCGACCTGCATCAAGGCGATGGCTGATGCACGGGCCGGCCACATTCCGGATATGGCCGCCAAGACCAAATCGAGGCGCGACGGCGCCTATTCGGTCAATCTCTGCACCGAAGCGGTGTCGCTGCTGTTCGCGGCGAGTGGCGCGCGGGGATTGTACACGGCCGGCGCCTTGCAGCGGCAATTCCGCGATGCCAGCGCCATCAATTCCCACATCGCCTTCAATTTCGACGCGCAAGGCACCAATTTCGGCCGCGTCGCGCTTGGCCTGCCCTCCGAAAACCTGACGCTTTGAGGCCGGCGATGACCGATGCGCCAAAGCATCCAGTCAAACCGGATCCGGCCACCGAGCTGGCCAGCGGCCATTCATCGATTGATCCCAGGGATTTTCGCAACGCGCTCGGCACTTACGCCACCGGCGTCACCGTGATCACGGCCGCCGGGACGGACGGCAAGCCTCATGGGCTGACCTGCAACTCGTTCGCTTCGGTGTCGCTCAACCCGCCGCTGGTGCTCTGGAGTCTGGGGATGTTTTCGCAGCGGTTGGCCGTGTTCCAGAACGCCAGTCATTTCGCCGTCAATGTGCTCGGCGTATCGCAACAGGCGCTGGCGAAGAAATTTGCAAACTCCTCGGAGGACAAGTTCGACGGGGTGGAATGGACGGCGGGCCTCGGCAACGCTCCGCTTCTTAAGGGCGGCGTGGCGAATTTCCAGTGCCGCGCCGTCGACCGCTACTACGGCGGCGATCACGTCATTTTCCTGGGCGCGGTCGAGGCCTATGCGTACGACCGGCAGGAGCCGCTGCTGTTTGCTCACGGAGGCTACGGACGTTTCATTGAAGGCGGATAAGGTAACGCGACCGAAGGTCTTGATGGCGAAGAGGTAAAGCCTGCACGCGGAAAGCATCGCCGCCGCGACTTCGTCGCAAAGGCCACGGAATTTTTTTCGGACCATGGATTTGGCGCCGGCACCCGCGATTTGGCGCGCCGCCTCGGCACCCGCCGCTGCTATACCGCTACTTTCCGAGCAAGGACGATCTGATCAGGGAAGTCTACCGTACGGTCTATCTGGAACCGCTCGACACCGGCTGGGAAAAACTCCTCACCGACCGCTCGCGGCCGATCCGCGACCGGCTGCGCGAGTTCTACAACGCCTATACCGATGTGATCTTCACCCGAAAATGGCTTCGCATTTATCTGTATTCGGGTCTGAAGGGCCTCGACATCAATCGGCGCTATGTCGGCGTGGTGCAGGACAAGATCCTGACGCGTATCATCGCCGAATGCCGCCACGAAGCGGGATTGCCGGCGCAAAGCAAGTCCACCGCGGCCGAGCTTGAAATGGCGTGGGTGTTTCACAGCGGCATCTTTTATTACGGCGTGCGCAAATACATCTACGAATCTCCGGTGCTGGAGGACAAGGAGCGGATGATCAGCGATGCGCTGGATGCCTATCTGGCAGGTTTCGAGCGGGTGTTTGGGAACGCCGTCGCCAGACGGGGCGCGCCGGTGAAGGCGCTCGGATAATATATGCCAAGAAGTACAGGATCTCACGTAAGATTCGCGAAATTCTACCGCAACGCATTGATTTTGGGTAAGATTGTAGATTGCAGCCCAAATGGCAAATTGATGCTTTTTGGCATATATTGAAGACATGCGCCGCGATGATGTGATTGCAAGACTGAAGGCAACCGAGCCCGTGCTGCGGGGTTTCGGCGTGGCGGCGCTGTATTTGTTCGGCTCGCACGCGCGTGACGAAGCGAGCCTAGATTCAGACGTGGATGTCTTTGTCGATGTCGCGCCCGGTGCGGCCTTCGGCTTGCGCCCTTACATGGGCGCCTTTCGTGTGCTTGAAGATGCCTTCGAGCACAAGGCGGAAATCGGCTATTCGACGCGGGATGCGCTTTCGCCGTACATCCGTGCGGATGTGGAGCGGGATGCGGTGCGAATCTTCTGATGGCTGCCGACACGAGTCCGCGCGTGCGGCTGCTTCATATGCGTGATGAAATCGAAAGCCTTTCGCAAGAGTTGGCGGGCTTGGGCTTCGAGACCTACCGGCAGAGCTACGGCCTTCGCCGCATTACAGAGCGCGCGATCCAGATTGTTTCGGAGGCGGCACGGGCCCTTCCTGAGGAATTGCGCGCGCGTTATCCGGACGCGCCTTGGGCCGATATCATCGGCATCGGCAATCCGCTGCGGCATGAATACCATCGCATCGACGACAAGGTTTTATGGGAGACGGCCACCGCCGACCTGCCAAAGCTGCAACCGATCATCCAGCGCATGCTCGCCGAATTTGAAAACTGAACATTTTTGGGAGTGCCGATGCGGACGGCGCGCGCTAGCGACAATTCGCAGGGCATCGACGGTCCAATTAGCAATTGCGTCACAACCGCCTCAGATCTTCTCGATCGCCCCGCTCTTCACCGATCGCTGGATCGCCTCGAAACTGCGCACGTTCAGCAGCATCTCGTCCAGCGTTACCGGGTAGGGCGCCTGCCCCAGTGCGGCGCGGCCGAAGGCCTCGATGTTGTCGCGCACTGTCGGGTGCGGCGGATAGAACACCGTCGCCGGGTCCTCATTGCGGTGGACGCTGGTCACGTCCCATCCGGTGATATGTTCCGGATGGCTGCGGTCGCGGATTTCCACCCAGCCTTTGGAGCCTTGCAGCGCAAGGCGTCCCATGAACGGCGTCGCCAGCACGGCGCCCAGCAGCGCGGTCGCGCCGCTCTCGAATCCGATCGTGACCGACAATGTATCGCCGTTGGCAAAATCGCTGCCCAGGGTTGCCAGCCTCGCCCAGACCTGCGTCGGGCGGCCGAGCAGCGCGATGGACAGGTCCACCAGATGGATGCCGGTGGCGGACAACGGACCGGCCGGATTGACCGACTTCGACAGCCGCCAGTTATCGCGCGGCATGTTCAGGAACTTGTCCTGGCTGAAGTTGCCTTCCAGCAGCAGCGGCGTGCCGAACTCGCCGGCCGCAAATCGCTGCCGCATTTCGATCACCGCAGGCTCGAAGCGTCGCTCGTGTCCGATGCCAAGCTGCACACCCGCTTTCCTCACTGCTGCGATAGCTGCTTCGGCGTCGGCCGCGCTCGTGCACAACGGCTTTTCACAGAAAACGTGACGCCCTGACTGTGCCGCTGTCACGATTTGCTTCGCATGATGCTCCTGCGGCGTGCAGAGGATGACCGCCTTGATCTCGGGATCCCCCAGCGCGTCCTCGAAGCGCGCCGCCGTCTTCACGCCAAGGGCCGATGCGGTGGCGCGCGCCGGCTCATTCGGATCGACGCCGAGCACCGGGTCGACGACCGGGCTGTTCAACAGGGCCTTGAGGATAATCGATCCCCACCAGCCGAGACCGATGATTGCAACTTTGATCATGCGCTCGCCCCGACCGAGACCGCGGCAAGTTCGGCGCGATACCAGTCGCCGATTTCGCTCGCCGTCATCAGGGCGACGCCGTCATGGCCGATGACATAAGCGAGCAGCGCTTCGAGGTATTTGATGCGATGGGGAACGCCGGTGATGTAGGGATGGATCGAGATCGCCATCACGCGGGCGTTCTCGTCGCCCTCAAGGTAC
>JAXDOR010000168.1:0-11161 GCA_034668825.1 Alphaproteobacteria bacterium
CTCCTCGCCGAATTCAATATGGGTTTCGGCGACGTGGAAGCCGCCTTTGCGAGCGCCCCGCATGTGTTTCGCGAGTCGCTGTGGCAACACCGCGGCGGCAGCCATTCTATTGAATGCCGAGGCGTCGTGGCTGTTCACGACCCGATCCAGGATCGGCTTACGGTCTGGAGCTCTACGCAAACGCCGCATGCGGCAGCGCGCATTCTTTGCGACCTGCTGGGCCGCGACGAGAACCAGTTGCGCGTGATCGCGCCGGACATCGGCGGCGGGTTTGGGCCCAAGCTCGTCTTCTATCCCGAGGATGTATCGGTCGCGATCGCCGCTTTGTTGCTCAAGCGTCCGGTCAAATGGATCGAGGATCGTTATGAGCATTTCATCGCCACTACTCAGGAACGGGACCAGTATTGGGACGTCGAGATCTCCGTGGATCGCGACGGCCGCATTCGCGGCGTGCGCGGCGCGCTGATCCACGATCACGGCGCCTATACCGCACGCGGCGTGAATGTGCCCTACGGATCGGCGGCGGCGATGACGCTGTGCTACGAAGTGCCCGCCTATCAACTCAATGTAAAACTGGCATTGACCAACAAGGTGCCGGTCACCCCGTTGCGCGGGGCGGGTCAGCCGCAGGGCGTCTTCGCCATGGAACGGCTGATGGACCGCCTCGCCCGCGAACTCGGCCTCGATCGCGCGGAAGTTCGCCGCCGCAATTTAATCCCAGCCGCCAAGATGCCCTACGCGACACCGCTCAAAACCCGCGGCGGCATGCAGGTGGTGCTCGACAGCGGCGATTATCCCGCATGCCAGCAGATGGCGCTCGACCGCGCCGGTTGGGACGGTTTTGCAGTCCGGCAGGCAGCCGCGCGGGCGCAAGGCAAATATCTCGGCATCGGGATGGCCAACTTTGTCGAAGGCACCGGCCGTGGGCCGTTCGAGCCGGTCACGGTGCGGATTGGCCCGTCCGGAAAAGTGCATGTCTATTCCGGCGCGGTCGCCATGGGGCAAAGCACGAAGACCATGCTGGCGCAGATCGTTGCCGAGCAACTCGGCGGCGATATGGCCAATCTGACCATCACGACCGGCGACAGCGGCGCGACAGCGCTTGGACACGGTGGCTTCAACAGCCGGCAGGCGGTGATGGCGGGCTCTTCCGCCCACAGCGCGGCGCTGAAGGTGCGGGGAAAAGTGCTGAAGGTGGCAAGCCATCTCCTGGAAATGGCAGAGAACGAATTGGAAATTGTGGGGACGCATGTTCGCACCAAGGACGCCAGGAATCGGAACATAAGCTTGGCCGACATCGCGCGCGCCTTGGTAGGAGCGCCGGGCTTCTATCTGCCGGCCGGCGTTGCTCCCGGATTGGAGGCGACCGAGCACGTGGTGATCGACGACATGACTTATGCGAACGGCACCGCCGTCGCCGAAGTGGAAGTCGACATCGAAACCGGCGCAGTCGCCATCCGCAACTTTGTCATTGCCCATGACTGCGGGAAGGTCGTCCATCCTATGATCGTCGAGGGTCAGATTCTCGGCGGCGTGGCGCACGGTATCGGCAACGCGTTGTTTGAGCGGATGGCATTCGACGCCGACGGGCAGCCGTTGACCACCAGTTTCGCCGATTATCTCCTGGTGACCGCGCCGGAGATGCCGCCGGTGGTGCTGCTACATCATGAGTCGCCGACGCAGCTGAATGCGCTGGGGATCAAAGGCGTCGGCGAGGCTGGGACCTTGCCCACGCCGGCGGCAATTATTTCGGCCGTTGAGGATGCGCTCTCGCCCTTTGGCGTGCGCATCGCGCAAATGCCGATCATGCCGGCAGAAATCATCGCCAAGATCGCCGCCGGCAGGCGGCAAAGAAATCAGGAGGACGTTCATGCCTAGGAGCAGAAGCACGACACTACTTGCGTTCATGGTGTTGGCCGTTGGCGCAAGCGCGCAGGCGGAAGATCAGGTCAAGCTCGCCGTGGGCGCGCGCGGCAACTGGGAGACCGCGGCTTCGGAGCTTGGGCAGAAGGCCGGCTTTTTCAAGAAGCGCGGGTTGGTGCTGGAAATCCTCTACACCCAGGGCAGCGGCGAGACCCAACTCGCTACTATTTCTGGCAGCGTCGATATCGGCATCGGTCTCGGCACCACGTCGGTGATGAATGCTTTCGCCAAAGGCGCGCCGCTACGCGTGATCGGCAACGCCAGCACCGGATCGAGCGAATATTGGTTTGTGCCGGCCACTTCTCCAGTTCAGAGCATAAAAGACGCGGCGGGCAAAACCATCGCCTATTCGTCCGCTGGCGCGTCCAGCCATCTGGAAGTTCTCGGCTTCCTGAAATTCTATGGAATTGAAGCAAAACCGGTCGCCACCGGCGGAACGGCGTCGACGATGACCCAGGTGATGTCGGGTCAGGTCGATGTGGGCTGGTCGTCGCCGCCCTTCGGTCTCGATGCCGCGCAGGCCGGCAAGATCCGCATCGTCGGGCGCGGCAGCGACCTGCCTTACTTCCGCGACCAGACCATCCGCTTGATCGTCGCTAACGCTAACTATCTCGAAAAGAACAAGGACGTCGTCGCGCGGTTCGTGCAGGCTTACCGGGACACCTTGGATTGGATGTATACCGATCCCGCGGGGCTGAAAGCTTATGCGGAAATGGCCAGCGTCCCCGAGGAAACTGCAAAGCAGGTCCGCGACGTGTTCTACCCGCGGGAGAATATGAAGGTGGACCACGTTTCCGGTCTCGACTCCGTGATGGCGGACGGCGTGGCGTTCAAATATCAGGCGGCGCCGCTGTCCAAGGAGCAGATCGCGGAGCTGTTCCAGATTCCACCTGCGATCAAGTAACAGGCAGCGTCGCGTTCATGGCCATTCGCTTTGACGATATCGGCAATCGCCTGAAGGCATTCCGCCTCGGCTCCGGACTGAGCGCCGACGAGATCGCGGGCCGGCTCGGCATTTCCCGCACGGCGCTCTACCGTTTTGAAAAAGGCGAACTGGCAAAAATCGAAACGTTGGAGAAGCTTGCCGAACTATTGAGCGTGTCCGTTCCCACCCTGTTGGGCGTCGGCGTCGAATATATCGCCTCGGCCGTCAGCTATTTCGAACGCATGCGCCAGATCGAGGAAGTCTCCGAGCACATCATCGTGCTGGCGGGACCGATCTCTTATTTGCTGGCGTCCGACGCCTTCGATCAGACACTCGACGACATCCTGCGCGAAAGCATTCCCGACAAGCTGCAGGGCCGCAAGCGCGCGCTCGAACAGGTCGACGAGGTCATGGCGATACTGCGTCAGCGCAAGGCCACCTATCGCAAGCGCCGGCCCGGCATCGTTAATTTGATCGGCGCGGCCGAGATGGAGCATTTCCTGCGCAATGGTTTGGTTGGCCGCCTCGACCTGCCGGAAGAAACGCGCGGTCGCCGTCGTGAACTTGCGCGCGCAGAGGCTGAGCACTTCATGGCGCTGATGGCCGACGAGCCGATCGGCGTGCAGATCGGTATTGTCCCCGAGACGCTGCCGCATGCGAGCTTCCAGATTTTCCGCCAGCCCGATCGCGAGATATTGGCGCTCAGTCCGTTTCGTCTCGGCGAGCAGCCGAATATCCGCGTCGGCGTGGCGATGATTACGTCGGCGCCGGAGGCGCTGGCGCTGCATGCAAAGATGGCCAAAGACCTCTGGCACCGCGCAGCGAAGGGGCCAGCCGCTGTGCAATTTATGCGTCAACTTATGGCAAAATAAGAGTTTTCCGAGCCTGGGCCGCACCAGACGACTGTTTAAAAATTGGAAAAAATATTGATTTTGGTACAGTCGGCCTTTAAATAGACGGTCAGGAGGTCCTTCGCGTATGCAGCCTGAACCCTTTACCTCGGCCCCTTTCATCGTCGGCAAAAGCGAGCCGTCTGCGGCCCTTGCGCATATTCCCGCCGAAGAGGCGTTGTGTCCGGTCGTTTCCCACGATTGGGTGAACTCCGAATATAAGCATCTGGTGGTCGAGGCGTCGGCCAAGGCGCTCGCCGTGAAGGCCGGGCAATTCTTCAACCTGCTCTGTCCATCGACGGATTCCGGCGAGCTGTGGCTGCGGCGGCCGCAGAGCGTCTATCGCGTCGACAAGGCCAATCGCCGGATCGAGTTTCTGTACAAATGCGTCGGCCGCGGGACCCGCGGGCTGGCGACGTTGGAAAAAGGCGACCATCTCAACATGGTCGGCCCTCTCGGCATTGGCTTCACGCTCGATCCCGCCTGGAAGAACATCGTGGTTCTCGGGCGCGGCGTCGGACTTGCGACGCTGGCTCCGATCTCGCAACTCGCAGGCGATCAAGGTGTCGGGGTGACGGCGATCCTGAGCGCGCGCAGCGCCGAGTTCGTGATGACCGCCGAACTGTTCGAGAAAGTGGGCCATTCCATTCAGGTTCTCGACAGCGACAACACCAGCGCCGTCGAGAATATAGAAGCAATACTCGAGCGTTTGATCGTCGAGGGAAAGGCGGACGCTTTTTACACCTGCGGCTCGAACCGCCTCGTCCAGCTGATGAAACGGCTCGGCAAGAAGCACGGTATTCCCGGTCAGGTCGCCATGGAGCAGATCATGGCATGCGGGTTGGGGCCTTGCTACGTTTGCGTCAAGACCTTTGAGGTCAACGGCGAGAAGGTACTCCGCCGCGTCTGCATCGAAGGACCGGTATTTGATCTGCAGGAGGCGGTCGGATGGTAGACATGTCGGTTCGGATCGGGAAGGTCACGCTGAAAAATCCGGTCATGCCTGCATCGGGCGCGTTCTCCACCGAGCTCGCCCAGGTGATGGATATCAACCGGCTTGGCGCACTGGTGACGAAAACCGTGTCGCGTGAATTCCGCATCGGCAATCCGACGCCGCGTGTGGCCGAGCTCGAACACGGCATGATCAATTCGATCGGACTTCCGGGCAAAGGGCTGAAATATTTCCTCGAGCACCAACTGCCGGAATACAAACGCTACACGCCGCCGATCGTGGCCAACATCACCGCGACGACTGCCGAGGACTTCGCGGCGATGGCGCGGGAGGTGACGCTGCCCGAAGTCGACGCCATCGAGATGAATATTTCATGCCCGACGCGCGAGCCCGGCGGCGGCAATTTCGCGCTGCATGAAAACCATACCTACGAGATCGTAAGCCGGGTTCGCGCGGCGACCGACAAGCCGCTGTGGGCAAAACTGTCGCCCAATGCCGGCGAGATCGATGTCGTCGCCGCGGCCGCGGAACGAGCCGGCGCCGATGCGCTGACCATTTCCAACACGCTGCTGGGGCTCAAGATCAACACCGAGACATTCAAGCCGATGATCGGCAACGGCTATGGCGGCATTTCCGGGCCGGGTATCAAGCCGATCATCCTGCGCATGGTTCATCAATGCGCGAAAGCGGTCAAAATCCCGATCATCGGCTGCGGCGGCATCGTCAAGGTCGAGGACGCGGTCGAATACATGCTCGCCGGCGCCAGCGCGGTGATGATCGGCTATCTCACTTTCCGCAATCCGACTGGCATGATCGCCATTATCGAGGGGCTCGAACAGTGGTGCGCCAAACGCGGCTTCGCGCGCGTGGCCGATCTGACCGGCGCCATGATCGATCAGAAGCCGGCCGAAACCTACGCCGCGGCCGCCGCTCCGATCGGCTGAGTGCATCATGTCCCGCGCCGCCGGAACGTCGCGCATCACCATCCGCAAGCCTGATGACTGGCATCTGCATGTGCGCGACGGCGCCATGCTCAAGGCCGTGCTGCCCTATACGGCAAAGCACTTCGGTCGCGCCATCCTGATGCCGAACCTCATTCCCCCGGTAAGGACGACCGAAGACGCCATCGCCTATCGTGATCGTGTGTTTGCTGCACTGCCGCCGGACTCCAGCTTCAAGCCGCTGATGACGTGCTACCTAACCGACGACACCGATCCCGACGACGTGGAACGCGGCTTCAAGGCCGGCGTGTTCACCGGCGTGAAACTCTATCCGGCAAACGCAACGACGAATTCCGCGGCCGGCGTGACGGATTTCACCAAAATCCGCCGCGTGCTGGAGCGCATGCAGAAAATCGATATGCCTTTTCTGATCCATGGCGAGGAAGTGGACCCGGAGGTCGACGTCTTCGACCGCGAACGGGTGTTCATCGAGCGCCGTCTGTCAAAATGGATCAAGGAATTTCCCGGCTTGCGCATTATCCTGGAGCACCTGTCCTCGAAGGACGGCGTGGACTTCGTGCGCAGCGCGGCGCCGCAAGTGGGCGGCACGATCACGCCCTATCATCTCCAGCTCAACCGCACCGACTGGCTGGGCGCGGGCCTGAAGCCTTACATGTATTGCATGCCCGTGATCAAAACCGAGAAGGACCGTCTCGCCTTGCGCCAGGCGGCGACGTCCGGCGACGCCTGTTTCTTCCTCGGCACCGATTCCGCTCCGCATCCGGTTGCAAGAAAGCTCGCGCTCAATGGCATTCCCGGACTGTTCAATGCGCCGGTGGCCATTGAGACCTATGCTCAAGTTTTCGAGGAGGAAGGCGCGCTGGACAAGCTCGAAGCCTTCGCCTCGCTGAACGGCCCGAAGCATTATCGTCTGGCTCCAAACGACGAGACCATCACGCTGGAGCGGTCGCCCTGGACAGCACCCGACGAGGTCAAGGTTGAAGGCGCCGATGAGCGCGCTTTGGTTTATCGCGGCGGCGAGATGATCGAATGGCGTGTGGTTTCCAACTAGAGCGTTGAGTAAGAGGGCGGGAAATGGCTGATGTAAACTACGACGTGATTGTCGTCGGCGCGGGAAACGCGGCGTTTTGCGCGGCGCTCGCGGCGCAGGAGCAAGGGGCCTCGGTCCTGATGCTGGAAGCCGCGCCTGAGGAGGAATCGGGTGGCAACAGCCGCTTCACCGCCGGTTCCATGCGCGTGGTCTATAACGGGGTCGAGGACATCAAGACCCTCGTGCCGGATTTGACCGAGCAGGAAATCGCCACATCGGACTTCGGCACCTATACCCAGGATCAATTCTTCGACGACATGGCGCGCGTCACCCAGGACCGGGCCAATCCAGATCTGGTCGAACTATTGGTGACACGCAGCTTCGATACGCTGAACTGGATGCGCTCAAAAGGCGTGCGCTTCATCCCGATTTACGGCCGCCAAGCCTTCAAGATCGACGGCAAGTTCAAATTCTGGGGCGGGCTGACGCTCGATGCGGTGGGCGGCGGGCCCGGTCTCGTCAACATGCTGACCGACGCCGCCAAGAAGCGCGGCATCAAGATCAGTTACAAGACGCGCGCGCTGTCGCTACTTCACAACGGCAGTGGCATCGAAGGCGTCCGCATCCGGCGCGACGGCAAGGAAGAGGAACTGCGCGCCAAATCGGTGGTGCTTGCCAGCGGCGGCTTCGAGGCCAACCCGGAGTGGCGGACACGTTATCTCGGCCCCGGCTGGGACCTCGCCAAGGTGCGCGGCACCCGCTTCAATGTCGGCGACGGCATCCGCATGGCGCTCGACATCGGCGCAAGCCCGTGCGGAAACTGGTCGGGCTGCCACGCGGTCGGCTGGGAGCGGAATGCGCCGGAATTCGGCGACCTCGCCGTCGGCGACCAATTCCAGAAGCATTCCTATCCGTTTGCCATCATGGTCAACGCAACCGGAAAGCGGTTCGTCGATGAGGGCGCCGATTTCCGCAACTACACCTATGCGAAATATGGCCGCATCATCCTCGAACAGCCCGGCCAGTTCGCGTGGCAAATCTTCGACCAGAAGGTCAAGCATCTGCAGCGCGATGAATACAAGATCAGGCAGATCACGAAGGTGACCGCGAATACGATTGAAGAGCTTGCCGGCAAGCTCGACGGCGTCGACGCGGCGCAATTCGTCAAGACCATCGCCGAATACAATGCCGCGGTTCGCGCCGACATCCCGTTCAATCCGAACATCAAGGACGGGCGCAAGACGGAAGGGCTCGCGATCAACAAGAACAATTGGGCCAACACCATCGACCAGCCGCCTTATGAAGGCTACGCAGTGACCTGCGGCATCACTTTCACCTTCGGCGGCTTGCGCATCACCACCAACGGCGAAGTGTTGAACACCGATTACGAGCCGATCGGCGGGCTCTACGCCGCGGGTGAGTTGGTCGGCGGGTTGTTCTATTTCAACTATCCCGGCGGCACCGGCCTGACATCAGGGTCTGTTTTCGGCCGCATCGCCGGCACTTCGGCGGCAAGCAAGCGTGCGAACTGACATCTGGCGCGGCGCGGTGGCGGGATCGGTTGATGCAAGCAAAAGACCTCAATGAAATTTCCGCGGCCGACATCGCCCGGCGGATCACGGCACGCGAGATCACGGCCGAGGCCGTGGTGGAGGCTTGCCTGCGGCGCATCGCCGACCGTGAGCAAACGGTTCACGCTTGGGCGAACATCGATCCTGAGCTGGCGCTGCGCCGCGCCCGTGAATTGGACGGTGGAGCTGTGCGCGGTTCGCTGCATGGCATTCCCATCGGAGTGAAAGACGTCATCGATACGGCAGATCTGCCGACCGAGATGGGGTCGGCGATCTATCGCGGATACCGCCCTGCGGGCGATGCTGCCTGCGTTGCGTTGCTGCGAGCGGCTGGCGCGATCATCCTCGGCAAGACGGTCACCGCCGAATTCGCCGGCATGTCGCCCGGGCCGACGACCAATCCGCATAACGCGGCGCATACGCCTGGCGGTTCTTCCAGCGGATCGGCCGCGGCGGTCGCCGATTTCATGGTGCCTGTCGCGCTGGGCACGCAGACCGGAGGCTCGGTCCTGCGTCCGGCGGCCTTTTGCGGTGTCTTCGGCTACAAGCCAACTTTCGGCGCCTTCAATCGCGCAGGGATCAAATTCGCCGCGGAGAGCCTCGACACCATCGGCCTGATTGCCCGCTCCATCGACGACATCGAGTTGCTGACTGCCGTGCTGTTGGGCAAACAGCATGGCGCGTCACAGGCGCCGGGAGCGGCCCCAAGAATAGGCCTCTGCCGCACGCGGCTGTGGGACACGGCAGAGCCGGAGACCGTCCAAGCCGTCGAGGATTCCGCAAAGCGGCTAAGCGCCGCCGGCGCGCAGATACGCGAGATCACGCTCCCGAAAGACTTCGCCGGATTGAAAACGGCGGCCCGGGAAACGATCAATAATTACGAACGCTCGAAGGGGATGGCATTCGAGTGGAATAGTCATCGCGACCTGATCAGCGAAAAATTACGGCGATCTATCCAGCAGGGGCTGGAAACGCCGCATGAAGACTATGTCGGCGCTCTGCGGCTCGGCGAGCACTGCCGCAGACAGCTGGATAAAGTGTTTGATGGAGTCGATGTGCTGCTCGCCCCTTGTGTCAACGGGGAAGCTCCGGTCGGCTTGGCCTATACCGGAGATCCCGGCTTCCAGGCGATCTGGACCATCCTTCACGCGCCAACCATGAGCTTGCCCACGCACCATGGCCCGAATGGTCTGCCGGTCGGGATCCAGCTTGTCGCGCCAGCGTACCAAGATGACCGTCTTTTTGCCTGTGCGCGTTGGATTTGGCGGCGGCTTGGTCCGGTCTCCGTCGCTGAGTAGTTTCAAGTGATCGAGCAATAAGAGGAAACTAATGCTTCCAACTGCATAGAAGGAATGCGGCCTTTAGGTACAGTTGGCAGCCGCTCGTACTTAGTGAAGACAATTCAACTCGAGCTTAGACCTCCTTTTTTTTCGATAAACCGCGCGATCGCTTCGCCGCCGTCACTGCCGCGCAGTTGGGTGAACACGAACGGCCGCTCGCCGCGCATGCGCTTGGCGTCCCGCTCCATGACTTCGAGCGAAGCGCCGACATAGGGAGCAAGATCGATCTTGTTGATGACTAGCAGGTCGGAGCGCGTGATCCCCGGCCCGCCCTTGGACGGAATTTTCTCTCCGCCGGCAACGTCGATCACATAGATGGTGAGGTCGGCGAGTTCCGGCGAGAACATCGCCGCGAGATTGTCGCCACCGGACTCGATAAGAATGAGATCGAGCTTGGGGAATTTTGCGCGCATGTCGGCGACCGCGGCGAGATTGGCCGAAGCATCCTCCCGGATCGCGGTGTGCGGGCAGCCGCCGGTCTCGACGCCGGCAATGCGTTCGGACGCCAGCGCGCTGGAGCGCACGAGATATTCGGCGTCCCACTTGGTGTAGATGTCGTTGGTGATTGCCGCGATCTCATAACGGTCGCGCAGGCGCTTGCACAGCGCGTCCATCAGCGCGGTCTTGCCGGAGCCGACCGGGCCGCCGATGCCGACGCGCAAAGGGCCGTTGGGATTTTTCATCGCACGATTCCTATTTGTCGTCCCCGCGAAAGCGGGGACCCATCGTGCCACAGACGCCGGACTCTGGAATATGGATCCCCGCCGTCGCGGGGATGACAGAAACATAGATGGATATGACAGAAACATAGATGGGGATGACAGAAACAAAGATCATGACCTGAACAACCGCGTGTACTGCGTCTCATGACGCATGCTGGCGAGATCGGCGCGCAACGCGGCGCTGCCGACATCGTCGAGCGGCGTCTGTAACGCGCGCTGCGCCGGGGCGGCGACGAGCGGCTCCAGCGCCTGCTTGCGGCGCTGGCCGGCGGTCTGCCCCAGTGGCACCAGGCGCATCCCAGCGGAAACCAGATTCGCCGTTACCGCGTGCAGATAGGCGCCGAGCGCCGGCTCAAGCGCGATGCCATGCCCGGCCGCGGCGGCGGCAACCGCCACCGGATAGACATAAGGCCCGGGCCATATCGCGGTGAGCTTGTCGAGCGCGGCACACGGCCATGCCGCTTGCGTCGCTTCGATGAAGGCACGGCCCTGCGCGGTGGTTTCCAGATGGCGTTCCTTCGATGGCGAAAAGGCGGCGGCCAGTTCGGCGACTTCCGCCAGCGCCGCTTTGTCGCCCGCGACAGTGGCGCGATGGGCGTGGGCAAAGAACACCGCGTCGCAGAACCCGCCGCCGTCGCCGATCACCACCGCTAGCCAGCGGCGCAAAGTTTCGGCGTCGGCGATGTCGCCCGCCTCCACCGCCCATTCCAGTCCGCTGGAATAGGAGAAAGCCCCGACCGGATAAGCCGGCGACAGCCAGGTCATCAGGCGGTAGAGGGCGGCCGGTTGGAGTTCCTCCCCTCCTCCCGCGCGCGACGCGCGTGGGAGGAGGGGAGGAACTCCAAC
>JAXDOR010000169.1:0-60511 GCA_034668825.1 Alphaproteobacteria bacterium
GGTCCAAGCGTCGGGCCATAATCCGGCTTGCTCGCCGTGGCGAAAACCGGCCCGGCAATCACGTAGTCGATAAGAGCCCCATCAACGTTCCGCGCCTCCTCGGCGCTATGCACTGATAACCCAATAAGCGCCTCCTTGCCGAGAATGCGCCGCGCGCTTGCCGCATCGCCGCCCGCCGGTAAATGCACCCCGTGGCTGCTTGTTTCACGTGAAACGAGCGAGTCGCTATGCACGATGACCCGTGCGCCAAACGGTTTCGCGCGCGTCAAAAGCTCGCGCAGCAGCGCCGCCTGTTCGGTTTTGGGCAAATTCTTTTCCCGGAGGCTTGCCCATCGGCATCCGGCGGAAAAAGCGGCGGCGGCGATGTCAAGAATATTTCCCCGCGCCTGGCTGCGGTCAGTAATGAGCAAAAGAGGTGGGGCGGGAAGCTCCATGCGCCTCAACTCGTCATTCCGGGGCGCGAGCGAAGCTCGCGAACCCGGAATCCATAAACACAGACCGGGATTATGGATTCCGGACAGCCGCTTCGCGGATTCCGGAATGACAAGCAAATTAATGCTCGCCTCACGTCCCGACGAGACCGAATTGCGGGCTAGACGGCTCTGCATTCAAGCGCTTGGGAATGCGCCCGGCGAGATAGGCAAGACGCCCGGCTTCGACCGCCGATCGCATGGCAGCGGCCATGCGTACCGGATCGCTCGCCTTCGACACGGCGGTGTTGAGCAATACCGCGGAGCAGCCAAGCTCCATCGCCCGCGCGGCGTCAGACGCGGTGCCGATACCGGCGTCGAGCACAACCGGCACCGAACTGCGCGCGCAGATCAATTCGATCAAATGCGGATTGGAAATGCCCAGTCCCGAGCCAATCGGCGAGCCGAGCGGCATCACGGCGGCGGCTCCAAGATCAGCAAGCTTGCGGCACGTGACCGGATCGTCGTTGCAATAAGGCAGCACGACAAAGCCCTTGCCGATTAATTCCTCGGTGGCGACGAGCAGCTCTTCCACGTTTGGATAAAGCAATTCGCGGTCGCCGATCACTTCCAGTTTGATCCAGTTGGTGTCGAGCGCCTCGCGCGCCAATTCGGCGGTGAGTACTGCGTCCTTCGCGGTCTGGCAGCCGGCGGTATTGGGCAGGAAGTGCACGCGGCCTATGAGCAGGTCGACCAGGCTTTCCTCTTCGCCCGCGAGGCTGATGCGCCGGATTGAAGCGGTCGCCATCTCGGTGCCGCTCGCGGCCACGGCGTCGAGCATCACCTGCCGGTTCGGATAACCGGCGGTGCCGAGAAACAGCCGCGAACTGAAGCTGCGACCGGCGATGACGAGAGGATCGGTATTCTTCGTGACCATTCGCTTCATCCACCCTGCCGAACCTGGACGATCTCTACATTATCCCCCGGCGACAATTTTGTTTCCATCCACGATTGGCGGCGTACGATCTGGCCGTTAAGTGCAACCGCAACCCCTTTGCCGTCGGCGACGCCCTTTTGCGCCAGCAGGTCGGCAAGCGTAAAGGCCGTGAGCGGCGCGCCTTCGCCGTTGATGCGGATGCTCTGCATGCCCTACTCCGCCGCCATCGCAGGCGCAAAGCGTTCGAGCCCGAAAGGTTGCACCAGCGGATCGACGGCGCCGTCGAGAATAAGATTGGCGATGGCCTTCGCGGTGATCGGCGTCAGCAAGATGCCGTTGCGATAATGACCGGTCGCATAGACCAGCCCGGGAAGCGGGGCCTGTCCGATGATCGGCGCGTCGTCGCGGCTGCCGGGGCGAAAGCCAACCCACATCTCGTCGATGGCAAGTTCTTCGATTGCCGGGACGGCGCGCCAAGCGGCTTCCAGCAACGCAAGTTGCCCGCCCGCGGTGAGCGTTGTGTCGAAACCTTTTTCCTCGACCGTCGCGCCGACGAGCAATCGCCCGTCGCGCCGCGGCACCAGGTAAGCGCCGGGCGCCCAGACCACATGATTCAAAAGCGGCGCCTTCGGGTCCATGCGCAGAGACAGCATCTGCCCTTTCACCGGCCGGACCGGCGGGCGTGCTTCCATTGGCAATCCGCCAATTCCGCGCGACCAGGCTCCTGCCGCGACCACGACAACGTCGGCGGCAACTTTGCTCCCGCCAGCGCTCAATCCGGTGGCCCGCCCGTGCTCGCTCACGATTTGATCGACGCTTGTGTGCTCCCGCACTGTCACGCCCGACGCCAGCGCCGCGCGGTGCAGAGCCGCAGCCAAAGCGCGGTTGTCGACCTGATGATCCTCCGGGCTCCAGATCGCGCCCGCGATTGTGGGCGCAAGATGCGGTTCGCGGCGGCGGACCTCGGTGGCGGATATCCACTCCAGCGGCAAGCCGAGCGAGTTTTGGAATGTCAGGAGATGCTTTAGCCGCGCCTGGTCGTCGGCGGTTAGTGCCAAAACCAGCGTGCCTTCCGTCCGCAGCCCTATGGACATGCCCGCCGCTTTTCCCAGTTCCTCGGTGAAGGCGGGCCATAGAAGCTGACTCGCCCGGTTCAGCGCGACGAGGTTTTCCTCCCCCGGCTCCGCCTCGGCGCAGGCGGCGAGCATTCCCGCAGCGGCGTGGGTAGCCCCGGAACCGGCGGCGTCTTTGTCGAATACGGTGACTTTGGCTCCGCGCTGGGCCAGCCGCCAAGCGACGGCCAAGCCGATAGCGCCGCCGCCGATTACGGCAACGGTTGGATTCGATAGCGTTGCAGCACCCTTCATCGGCGGCTTCCTACGCTGGTATGACCCAGACAGGTTCGATGGGTTTGATCTCAGCCGCGCAGATGCGCGGCACCCCAGGCCGTTGCCTTCAATATCGACGTTTTAAAACGCTTGGCAAGGCCATTGCTGCGCCGTGCTAGCTTAGGCCTTCGCGACCGCGTCGAATTCCATCAACTTCCGAAGAAGCCCTTCTAACTCTTTGAGTGGAATCATATTCGGACCATCCGAAGGCGCGTGGTCGGGATCCTGATGGGTCTCGATGAAAACGCCCGCGATGCCGACCGCGACGGCAGCCCGCGCCAGCACCGGGACGAATTCGCGCTCGCCGCCCGACGAGGTGCCCTGCCCCCCCGGCTGCTGCACCGAATGGGTGGCGTCGAAGATCACCGGCGCCCCCGTCGTGCGAGCAAGGATTGGCAAGGCGCGCATGTCGGATACGAGCGCGTTGTAGCCGAAGGAAGCACCGCGCTCCGTCACCATCACGTTACGGTTACCCGCGCCGGTGATCTTGGTGACGACATTCGCCATGTCCCAGGGCGCGAGAAACTGCCCCTTCTTCACATTCACCACGCGGCCGGTCTTAGCGGCGGCGATCAGAAGATCGGTCTGCCGGCACAGGAAGGCTGGAATTTGCAGCACGTCCACGGCCTCGGCGATTGCGGCACATTGCCCCGCCTCATGCACGTCCGTTAGGACCGGCAGGCGAAGCTTCGCGCGGATTTCGGCAAAGATTGGCAGTGCCTTGTCGAGCCCAAGCCCACGGGCGCTGTTGCCGCTGGTGCGGTTCGCCTTGTCAAAGGATGTCTTATAGACAAGACCAATGCGCAGGCGTGCCGCGATCTCTTTTAGCGACGCCGCCATTTCGAAAGCGTGATCGCGGCTTTCCAGCACGCACGGCCCGGCGATCAGCGCGAGCGGCAATGAATTGCCAATGCGCGTTTCGCCAATTTCCACAATAATATTGGGTATCAGGTCGGCTTCCACGTCAGTTCCTCGCGGCCCGGACCATGAAGGCCATAGGCGCCGCGGTCAACGTCACCGTTTATACGCTGCAATAGCGGCGACCTGCCTATGGAATACCTGAGGGCCCCGAGGGGGCACGGTTATTCCCCTGCCGCCAGCTTTTTGCGCTTGATCGGCGGCCGCCCAACCAGCTCGGCATATTCTGCGATCGGATGAGGTCGGCCCAGCAGATAACCCTGCACTTCATCGCAAGCCTCGCGCGACAGAAATTCAAGTTGTTCTTTGGTCTCCACGCCTTCCGCGAGCACGGGAAGGTCAAGGCTGCGGCCAAGACCGATCACGGCGCGGATAATGGCGGCGGATTGCGGATTATGTTCGAGTTGGGAAATAAATGCCTGATCGATCTTGATCTTGTCGAAGGGGAATGACTGCAAATACGACAAGGAGGAATAGCCGGTGCCGAAATCATCCAAGGCAATGCGGACGCCGAGCAATTTAAGCCGGCGCAAGATCGACACCGCACGGGAAAAGTCGCCAATCAGCACGTTTTCCGTAATCTCGAACTCAAGCCTTCCGGCAGACAAGCCGGTTTCAAGAAGGATCGAATGGACAAGTCCCGGCAGGTCGCCCTGCTGGAACTGAATCGGCGAAAGATTGATTGCGATCTGCAGCGGCTTCGGCCAGCACGCCGCTTCACGGCAAGCTTCGCGCAAGACCCATTCGCCGATAACAGTGATAAGGCCACTTTCCTCGGCAAGCGGAATAAACATGTTCGGAGGAATCATGCCGCGTGTTGGATGATGCCAGCGGAGCAGCGCTTCGAAACCGATGATTTCGCCTTCGATCCGCAACTGGGGCTGATAATACAGTTCGAGCTCGCCGCAACCGGCGGCCGAGCGCAAGTCGAGTTGAAGCGCGCGTTGTTCGCGCAATTGGCGATCCATCTCCGCTTCGAAGAAACGGATCGAACCTCGGGATTCCTCCTTGGCCCGATAGAATGCGGCGTCGAGATTGCCGAGTAGCGTCGGCACATCGGCGCCATCCGCAGGGAAAATTGAGGCTCCGATGGTAATCCCGATGCGAAGCTGATGTTCTTTGACCTCGATTTCCTTTTCTGCGATCGCAAGCAGCCGATCGGCAAACGCTTGGGCAGTTGCTGGTTGCGGCCCTTGGACGAGCACAGCAAACTTGTGCCCTCCGACTCGGGCAAGAAAGGCACCTTCGGCCGCGCTTTGCAGGCGGCGTGCGACTTCACATAGCAGAGGATCGCCGATGGAATTTCCGAAGACGTTCTTGATTCTCATAAACCGATCGAGATCAATGTACATAACGGCGAAAGTTTCCTTAGCCGCCGCCGACCGCTGCAGCATAGCCGCTAGATGCTCAGAGAAAGCCACACGGTTGGGCAAATCGGTGAGCGTATCGTGGTGGGCCATATGCTCAATGCGCGCTTCCGCGCGCTTGCGTTCGGTGATGTCCTCAATGACCCTCAGCAAGTATTGCGGCGCGCCATTCTCGTCTTTGATGGCGAGCCGGCTGGTGCTGAGGAGGCGCGTCCCTTTGTGAGGGGTTCTGGTTGGGTGTTCATCGACCAACAAGTCACTGCCGCCGGCCAACTCATCGTCGCGGGCATTGATGATGTCGGCTACGTCTTTCGGATAAAGGTCATAGGCCGTCTTACCCAGCAGTTGTTCGCGGGGGACGCCTAAAAGATCCTCGCCGGCGCGATTGACAAGAACGTAGCGGCGATCTTCCGCATTCTTGACAATGAGGGTAACGGGCACATTTTCGACGACCGTATCGAGGAAGGCCCGAGTCCGCTCGAGTTCCCTTTCGCCATGGCGCCTTTCGGTGACATCTTCTATGACATTCACCAGATAGCGCGGTTGGCCGTTTTCATCTCGGATATTTACCTTTTTGGTGGTGACGAGCCGGGTTCCGCGGCGCGGGGTTACGAGCGAATGATCCTCAAGGAAAATCTCGCTGGTGGCTTGCATCACCTCGTCGTCGCGGACTTTAATGCCGTCTGCCGCTTCCTTGCAAAATAGTTGATCGGATGTTTTGCCAATCATTTCCTCGCGGGAAAGACCGAAAAACTTTTCACCGGCGCGATTGATAAGAACGTATTCGCGGTTCTCCGCATTCTTGACAATGAGAGTGACCGGCACATTTTCGACGACCGTGTCGAGAAAAGAGCGGGTGCGCTCAAGCTCCCGTTCGCTACGGCGCCTTTCGGTGATGTCCTCGATAAGATTCACCAAATAGCGCGGTTGGCCCTTATCGTCCCTAATGGTCACCTTCTGTGTGGCGATGACACGCGCGCCATTATGAGGAGTCGAAAAGGTGAGCTCGTTGACGGCTATTTCGGCGTCGGCGCTCAACAGCGCTTCGTCCCTGGCAGAGATGGCCTCAGCCTCTTCTTTGGAAAAAATTTCATGGGAGGTCTTTCCGATAATTTCTTGACGGGAAAGACCGAAGAAATTTTCGCCGGCGCGGTTGATGAGCACGTATCGACGGTCATCTGCATTTTTGACGAGCAGAGTAGTAGGCATGTTCTCGACGACTGCATCGAGAAAGGTGCGGGTTCGATCGAGTTCCTTTTCCGTCCATCGCTGCTCGCTGATGTCTGTATGTGTAGAGACCCAGCCGCCACCCTGCATCGATTGGTTGGTGATGGAGACGCAGCGCCCATCAGCAAGTTCGATCACCTTGGTTTCGAGCCCCTCTTCGGCAAACTTACGGGTGTCCGGATCGCCTCTGAATTTCCCAAATTGGTCAGCCATCTTGGCGACGTACTGGTCAGGGTCGCCGTTGAAAGTTCCTACTGCTTTCCGCAATGCCAGCAAGTCACGAAGCGTCGAGCCGAGCTTCACCGATCCTTGCGGTAGATTGTAGATTTGCAAGTAACGTTGATTGAAAAGCACAAGCTGGCCATCAGCGTCGAACATCAGCAGGCCCTGGCGCATGTTATGGAGGGCTGCGTCGAGCCGCGTATTTTGTTCGAGAATCTTTCCTTCCGAACGGCGATCTGTAAACGCGACAATGGAAGCCGTTCCGAGAATTGCCGCGGCTGCAATCGCAATAGTCACAGCGAGCGAATCCGGTGACAGTGAAAAAGCAGCAATCAGCCGTGCCGGATCGGGAACGATTTCGACCGCACCCATCGCCGTGAAGTGATGAGAGATGATAGCGAGCGTGAGTAGAAGCGCCGCCGCCGCGGTTTCCCAGAAGCCATCCCAGCGCACCGAAACGGCCAGCGCCGCGGTGCCGAACAACATCCCCAGTGCGATGGAAGCAACGACAAGGTCCAGCGACCAATTCACATGTCCCGGCAATTCGAGCGCCCACATGCCGAGATAGTGCATGCAAGCAACGCCGGCGCCGACGATTCCACCACCGATTGCTGCTCCCGACCGCCCTGGACTGTAAACCGCGAGAGCCAGTCCGAGACCGGTGACGGCAATCGCCATGACTAGTGAAAACACCGTCATGCCAACGTCGTAAGCGATGCCGACGCCAGGGTCATAGGCGAGCATCGCGATAAAATGCGTTGCCCATATTCCGCAGCCTGCTGCGGCGCCTGCGATCAGTGTCCAGATTGCGCGTGCCTGTCCTTCGGTCGCGCGTGCCCGATGAAAAAGATTAACGGCTGCAAGACTCGCGAGAAAGCACATGGCGCCGGCTAAGGCGACAAGCCGCCAATCGTGCTCCGTTGCGAGGCAGTTGAAAACCCGGAACATGTGCAAGACAGCCTACATTTGCTCACAGCAAAGGTAGTTATCAGGCGTTTTTTCCGAGTTAAGAGAACAAGTTGTATTTTTGCATGGTGTAAAAATTACTTAATCGTCCTCTGGAGAATCCAGGGAAGTATTTAGGAAACATTTCGGCAGCATCAAAACGACTAAAAATTTTGACCCCCTAGTAATGTTGTTCGCCGGGCTCGAGGCGGAATAACCACAAAGGTAACCATAAAAGCACTAAACTAGCCGGCTCTGCACCACCGCGGCCTCTACAAAAGAGGCAAATAGCGGATGCGGTTCGAATGGGCGCGATTTCAGCTCCGGATGGAACTGGACACCGACAAACCAGGGGTGATCTTCGTATTCGACGATCTCCGGCAAGATACCGTCCGGTGACATGCCGGAAAAACGCATTCCACGCTGCTCGAGGCGGCCCTTATAGGCGGTGTTAACCTCATAACGATGACGGTGACGCTCGGAAATTTCCGAAGTCCCATAGATGTTTTCCACGCGGCTGCCGCGCTGAAGCATTGCCGCATAGGCGCCGAGCCGCATGGTGCCGCCGAGGTCGCCGCCGGCGCGTCGTTTTTCCAGCTCGTTGCCTTTCAACCATTCGGTCATCAAGCCAACGACCGGCTCCGCCGTTGGTGCGAACTCGGTCGAATTGGCATCGGCGATGCCGCATAGATTGCGCGCCGCTTCGATCACCGCCATCTGCATGCCAAAGCAGATGCCGAAATAAGGGACGTGGCGCTCGCGAGCGAATTGCGCCGCGCGGATTTTTCCTTCGGCGCCGCGTTGCCCAAATCCGCCCGGCACCAGGATGCCGTTGACGTGCTCAAGAAAAGGCGCGGGATCTTCGTTTTCGAAGACTTCGCTTTCGATCCAATCGAGCTTTACCTCGACCTTGTTGGCGATGCCGCCATGGGAGAGCGCCTCGGTCAACGACTTATAGGCATCTTTCAATCCGGTATATTTCCCGACGATGGCGATGGTCACCGCCCCTTCCGGATTATGCACGCGCTCGTTGATCAATTCCCAGCGCGACAGATTCGGCGCCGCCTTCGGTTCGATGCCGAAAGCCGAGAGCACTTCTCGATCCAGTCCGGCGTGGTGATAAGCCTCGGGCACCGCGTAGATGTTGTCGACGTCACGCGCTTCAATCACGGCGCTTTCGCGGACGTTACAGAATAAGCCGAGCTTACGTCGCTCGCCCTGCGGAATTGGCCGGTCGGTGCGGCACAACAGGATGTCGGGCTGAATGCCGATCGAGCGCAATTCCTTCACCGAATGCTGCGTCGGCTTGGTCTTCAGCTCCCCGGCACTGGGGATAAACGGAAGCAGCGTGAGGTGGATGTAGATCGCATGATGATGCGGCAAGTCATTGCCAAGCTGCCGGATCGCCTCGAAATATGGCAAGCCTTCGATGTCGCCAACCGTGCCGCCGATTTCGCAGAGGACGAAGTCGAAATCGTCGTTGCCGTCGCGGATAAAATCCTTGATCGCGTTGGTGACGTGCGGAATCACCTGGATGGTGGCGCCGAGATAATCGCCACGCCTCTCCTTGGTGAGAATGTCCTGATAGATGCGGCCCGTGGTGATGTTGTCCTGGCGTGTAGCCGGACGGCCGGTGAAGCGTTCGTAGTGACCGAGATCGAGGTCGGTTTCCGCGCCGTCATCCGTGACGAAGACCTCGCCGTGTTGATAGGGCGACATCGTTCCCGGATCGACGTTGAGATAAGGGTCCAGCTTACGCAGCCTTACCTTGTAGCCGCGCGCTTGCAGCAGCGCGCCGAGCGCTGCTGACGCCAGACCCTTGCCAAGAGAGGAGACCACGCCGCCGGTGATGAAGATATACCGCGCCATGGGGACCAACCTTTAACTCGGCCGGTTCGATTCGACGAGTGCAAAATGGGAGGGGCTCACCCGCTGTACACAGCGGGCTGCCGAATGGGCCGTCTGCAATTTACTGGGACTTCGGAGCTTGCGGCGCCGAAGGGGGCGTCACCGGCTCGCTTTGCTGGCGGAGTTGATCCAACAGGCCACCCTGTCCCGGATTCGTGGGAGCGGATTGGCCCGGCACCGTCCCGGAATTCTGCAGGATAGACGAAGGTTTACGGTCGATTCCGGCGAGAATGGATAAGAGCAGGCTCGTGGCGAAGAAAACCGCCGCCAAGCCGGCTGTCGCCCGCGTCAACACATTGGCAGTACCGCGGCTGCTCATAAATCCGCTGCCGCCGCCCATCCCGAGGCCCCCGCCTTCCGACTTCTGCAAAAGCACGAAGCCGATCATGGCGAGAACCACCATGAGATGGATGACAATGATGACGGTCTGCATGAGCGGTCCAACCAAGAGTACCATCGGTCTTAGGACCGCGTGGCATGCTTGTCTTCGAGGAAGTCGCCGCGTCTCTACACGATCTCTGACGGCATTTCCACCCTTGGACGGCTCACCTGTAAGCGGCCGCGATGGCGAGGAATTCGTCGGCCTTGAGACTGGCACCGCCGACCAGTGCGCCATTGATATTGGGGAGCGCCAGCAGTTCCGCTGCATTGGCCGGCTTCACCGAGCCGCCGTAGAGAATGCGAATAGCCGCCCCCTCCCGCTCATAACGCGAAAGCAACTGGGTACGCACAAAGGCGTGAACCTCGGCGACATCCTTGGGTGTCGGTGTGAGGCCGGTGCCGATAGCCCAGACGGGCTCGTAGGAAACAATCAGGGCTTCCGTGGTTCCGCGATCCGGAAGTGAGCCCTCCAGCTGACGTCCGATGACCTCCAGAGTCTCCCCTGCCTCGCGTTGCACCCGTGTCTCACCGACGCAAACAATGGCGGCAAGCCCGGCGCGGGCGGCGGCCAGCGCCTTGGCGCGCACCTGAGCATCAGTTTCCTGGTGGTAGGTCCGCCGCTCGGAGTGGCCGACGATCACCGCGCGGGCGCCGGCGTCCTTGAGCATTTCGGCGGAAATGTCGCCGGTAAAAGCGCCCGCCGGTTCGGAATGGCAATCCTGCGCCCCGATCACAACCGGTGAACCTTTCACCGCAGCGGCGAATACACTCAGTAGCGTTGCCGGAGGGCAGATAATCAGGTCCACAGGGGCGGCCAGGCTGCGCACGCCGTGGATGATCTTCTCCAACTCCGCGACGGAGTTCCGCAGCCCGTTCATCTTCCAATTGCCCGCGACCAGCGGACGCGGTGGAGCGCTCGTCATCCCAGAACCTCGCCGTACCCAATCCCGCCCGTGCGGTTAGCAGACCGGCCCCGCGCACGCCAGAGTACGCAGAATCAGCGTCGGGATTTGCCCCCTATCGCGAGTTGCGGTGGTTTGGCGCGCTCCCTATAAGGGTGCGGACCTGCGATGCCGGCTTTAGCGGCCATCCGCGTTCATCCATAACCTGTGAAAAAGGCTCATGCTCAGAGGTATCCACAAAGCCTCCACCAATTGGCTCGGCAAGGCCATCATGGCCTGCGTCCTCGGTTTGCTCGTCGTGAGCTTTGCCATCTGGGGCATCGGCGATATCTTCCGCGGCTTTGGCACGTCGGCAGCGGCCAAGGTCGGCCGCACCGAGATCAGCATCGAGCAATTGCGTCAGATCTACAACGATCGCCTGCAGCAACTCAGCCGCCAGGTGGGCCGTCCGATTTCGCTGGATCAAGCTCGGGCCCTCGGTATCGACCGGCAAGTGATCGGCCAAGTTGTCGCCGAAACCGCGCTCGACGAATACGCACGCAAGTTGCGCCTTGGTCTTTCCGATGCCGAGATAGCCAAGCGGGTCATGAGCGATGCGAACTTCCAAGGAATCTCCGGCCAGTTCGATCGCGCGCGCTTCGACGCCGTCATCCGCCAAGCCGGGTATACCGAGCCGCGCTATGTCGGCGAGCAGCGGCGGATATTGTTGCGCCAGCAGATCGCGGAAACGGTTGCCGGCGGACTCGCGCCGCCGAAAACCGCGATCGAGGCGATACACCGCTACGAAAATGAAGAGCGCACGATCGAATATGTGGCGCTCGACCGCGCCCAAGCGGGTGACATCCCGCCCCCTACTCCGGAGGCGCTGGCCAAATATTTCGAGGAGCGGAAAGCCGCGTTTCGGGCGCCTGAATATCGCAAACTCGCCGTGCTCATCGTGACGCCTGCAGAACTGGCGAAGTGGACGGTAATCTCCGACGAGGATGCCAAGCGCATCTATGAGGAACGTCGTGCCCGCTACGTCACGCCGGAACGCCGTCACGTCCAGCAGATCGTGTTTCCCAAGGTGGAAGAGGCGCAGGCGGCCGCGGAGCGGATCGCGCAAGGCTTGTCGTTCGAGGCGCTCGCGGCTGAACGCGGCCTCAAGGACACCGACATCAACCTTGGGACCATTGCCAAATCCGCGATCATCGACCGCGCCATCGCCGATGCGGCCTTTTCGCTCAAGGAGGGCGAGATCAGCGCCCCGGTGCAGGGCCGTTTCGGCACCGCCCTGCTGCGTGTCCTCAAGGTAGAACCCGAGCAGGTTCGCCAGTACGAACAAGTTGCGGCCGAGATTAAGCAAGAGGTCGCCCTCGAACGCGCCAAAGCGGAGGTGTCCAGCTTGCGCGACAAGATCGAGGATTCCCGCGCCAGCGGCGATTCGCTGACGGAGACGGCGCAAAAGCTCAACCTGACGAGCACGACGATCAATGCTGTTGACCGCAGTGGCCAGCGGCCGGATGGCGTGCCAGCTTCCGGTCTACCGCAAGGCGTCGACGTCGTGTCCGCCGCATTCACGACCGACGTCGGCATCGAGGTCGATCCGTTGCAAGTCGAAGGCGGCGGTTTTGTTTGGTACGAAGTTCTCGGCATCACGCCGTCGCGCCAGCGCGCGCTCGACGAAGTCAAGGACGAGGTGGAGGCGCGCTGGCGCAACGACGAGATCACGACGCGATTGATCGCCAAAACCAATACAATGCTTGACAAGCTACAGGCCGGTACGCCGTTCAAGGATGTGGCCGCCGCCGAGCAACTGACGGTGCAGACCGCGTCGGGATTGAAACGAGGGAAACCCTCCGAGCCGCTTTCCGCTCAGGCGCTGGACGCGGTGTTTCGCGCCGGCAAAGGAGCCCCCGGAACAGCACAAGGCGACCAGCCAACGCGGCGAATTGTCTTTCGCCTCACCGATATTGTCGTGCCCGAGCTCGATATGAACTCCGATGCCGCCAAACGCATCAACGACGCGCTGCGGCAAGCCGTGTCGTCCGACCTGATCGGACAATACGTGGTGAAGGTCGAAGCCGAGATCGGGACCAACCTCAACCCCAGCGCCATAAGTCAGGTCGTCGGCGGCAGCACGAACTGAGCGCTCTGATGCAGACCGAGCCGCCGCCAGGCATTTTCGCCGACCGTTACACTCGCGGCGAGGCACAAGTGGTGTGGGCCACTCTGGTCGCCGACTTGGAAACGCCGGTGTCGGCATTTATGAAAATCGCCGACGGCAAACCGATGAGTTTTCTGCTCGAGTCCGTCGAGGGCGGCGATACCCGCGGGCGTTATTCGATCCTTGGCATGGCTCCCGATCTGATCTGGCGCACGCAAGGAACGCGCGCGGAAATCAATCGCAGCGCAGTGACGCAGCCGGAAGTTTTCGTGCCATGCTCGCAGCCGCCGCTGGAAGCTTTGCGCACGCTGTTGGCTGAAAGTCGTATCGTCCTGCCGGAGAAGCTGCCACCCATGGCGGCAGGTGTATTCGGGTATCTCGGCTACGACATGGTGCGGCTGATGGAGGATCTCCCCTCCCCTAATCCGGACCCCATCGGGATCCCCGACGCCATTCTTATCCGTCCCACCCTGGTCATCGTCTTCGATGCGGTCGAGGACACGTTGACGGTGGTGACGCCGGTGCGGCCGGAAAAGGGTGTAAGCGCAAAAGCCGCCCGCGCGCGCGCGGAGGAGCGACTGTCAAGCATCGTCGATGCGCTCGACCGTCCCCTGGAAAAGGAAGCGGCGGGAGCAAAAGCAGGTTCGCTGTCGGCGGTACCGACTTCGAACACCACGCCGGCTGAATATGAATCCATGGCGCTGAAGGCGAAGGACTACATTGCAGCGGGCGATGTTTTCCAGGTCGTGCTGGCGCAACGCTTTGAGGCGCCGTTCACGCTCCCGCCGTTTTCTCTCTACCGCGCGCTGCGGCGGGTCAATCCGTCGCCGTATCTCTACTTTCTCGATCTGGGCGATTTCGCCGTTGCCGGATCGAGCCCGGAAATTTTGGTCAAGGTGAAAGCCGGGACGGTCACTGTCCGCCCGATCGCCGGCACGCGTCCGCGTGGAGCGACACCGCACGAGGACAAGGCACTGGAGGACGAACTTCTTGCGGATCCCAAGGAGCGCGCCGAGCATCTGATGCTGCTCGACCTCGGCCGCAACGATGTCGGTCGCGTTGCCGAGATCGGCACAGTCTCAGTCACCGACCAATTTTTTGTCGAGCGCTACAGCCATGTCATGCACATCGTCTCCAATGTCGAGGGTAAGCTTTCCAATGGCCATGACGCGATCGATGCGCTTGCTGCCGGGTTTCCCGCGGGAACTGTCTCCGGCGCGCCGAAAGTCCGCGCCATGGAAATCATCGACGAGTTGGAAAAGGAAAAGCGCGGCCTCTATGCCGGCGCCGTCGGCTATTTTTCGGCCTCGGGCGAGATGGATACTTGTATCGTGCTACGCACCGCGCTGGTGAAGGACGGTGTCATGTATGTGCAGGCCGGCGCCGGCATCGTTGCGGACTCCGATCCCGCCGCCGAGCAGCAGGAATGCATCAACAAAGCCAAGGCTCTGTTCCGAGCCGCCGAAGAGGCTCGCCGTTTCGCCAGCAGTGCCAAGCGCGGGCAGTAGCAACCCTATTTTAGTCCATTTGCTTGACCCCCTTTGGGGCGGCGTCTAAGACCTCGAGCCGACAACAGAACGGCCGCCATGATCGTGTTGATCGACAACTACGACAGCTTCACCTTCAACCTGTTCCATTATCTGGGCGGGCTCGGCGCCAGCGTTGTCGTGCATCGCAACGACAAGATCCCCGTCAATGAAGTGCTGGCCGCCGATCCGGAGGCCATCGTGCTATCCCCGGGGCCTTGCACGCCGAAGGACGCTGGCATCTGTCTGGAACTGATCACGAAGGCGGCGGCGACGATTCCGATTTTCGGCGTTTGCCTCGGCCATCAAGCCATCGGTCAAGCCTTTGGCGGGGAGGTCATCCGTGCGCCGGTGCCGGTGCATGGAAAATTGTCCGAAGTCAAACACCAGGGCGGCGGCGTGTTTCGCGGCATCAACGCGCCGTTTCAAGCCACGCGTTATCATTCGCTTGTTGTTGACCGTGCCACCATGCCTAAGGATCTATCGGTAACGGCGGAAACCGACGATCGCCTTGTGATGGGTCTCGCGCATACCAAGCTTCCGGTACACGGTGTGCAGTTCCATCCCGAAAGCATCGCGTCGGAGCATGGCCATCTCATCCTGCGCAACTTTCTCGATATTGCTGCTGCCTGGAACGTCGCGCACGGACGCCAGATTCCGTCCTCCACGCGCCAGCGGGCGCATTGAGGGGGCAGAGTGATCGACGAATTCAAGGCACTGATCGGCAAGGTCGCGACCGGCGCTTCGCTCACCCGTGACGAGGCGGCGAAGGCCTTCGAGCGCATGATGTCGGGTGAAGCCACTCCATCGCAGATGGGAGGCTTGCTAATGGCGCTCCGCGTGCGCGGCGAGACCATCGAGGAAATCACCGGCGCGGTGACGGCGATGCGCGGCAAGATGCTGCGGGTCGATGCGCCCGCCGACGCTGTTGATGTGGTCGGCACCGGCGGCGACGCCTCCGGCTCCTTCAACATTTCGACGTGTGCGGCGCTGATCGCGGCAGGCGCGGGCGTGCCCATCGCCAAGCATGGCAATCGGGCGCTGTCATCGCGCTCCGGCGCCGCCGATGTTCTCTCGGCGCTCGGCGTGAGGATTGACCTTACATCCGCGCAAGTCGCGCGCTGCATCAGGGAAGCCGGCATTGGTTTCATGTTCGCGCCCGTGCATCATCCGGCGATGAAAAACGTCGCCGCCACCCGCATCGAGCTTGGCACCCGCACGATCTTCAATCTGCTGGGACCGCTTTCCAATCCGGCCGGCGTCAAGCGGCAGATGGTCGGCGTGTTTTCCCGGCAATGGATCGAACCGCTAGCTGAGGTGTTGAAAAATCTTGGCACGGAGCGCGCCTGGGTCGTCCACGGCTCGGACGGCCTGGATGAAATTACAACGACAGGGCCGACCAGCGTTGCCGCGCTGGAAGATGGCAAGGTGCGCGTCTTCGAAATATCGCCGGAGGAAGTAGGTCTTGCCAAATCCAAACCGGAAGATTTACGCGGCGGCGATGCGGAGGCCAATGCGGCAGCGCTGCTCGAGGTGCTCAAGGGCAAGAAGGGGCCTCACCGCGATATCGCCGTCATCAATGCGGGTGCGGCACTAGTCGTCGCTGGGCGCGCCGCGACGTTAAAGGACGGCGTTGTGCTTGCAACAAAGTCGGTCGATTCCGGCGAAGCCGAGGGCCGGCTTGGCCGTCTCATCGCCGTGTCGAATGCCTGAGCATGGCGGACATTCTCACCAAGATCGAAGCCTATAAGCGCCAGGAAATTGCCGCCGCCAAACGCGCGCGCCCGCTCGGTACTCTTGAGGCGGAAGTCCGCACCGTTTCTTCCCCGCGCGGCTTTTTCCATGCAATCGAGCGCAAGCTTGCGGCCGGCGACTATGCGCTGATCGCCGAGATCAAGAAGGCCAGTCCGTCGAAAGGCTTGATCCGCGTCGACTTCGAACCGGCTGCGCTGGCGGGGGCCTATGCCGCGGGTGGCGCGGCTTGCTTGTCGGTGCTGACTGACGCGCCGTCGTTCCAGGGTAAACCGGAATTTCTGATTGCCGCGCGCGCTGCCACCACATTGCCGGTGCTGCGCAAGGATTTCATGTACGACCCCTATCAGGTGGTCGAGGCGCGCGCCTGGGGCGCCGACTGCATCCTCATCATCATGGCCGCGGTCGATGACGCGATCGCTGCGGAACTCGAGCAGGTCGCCTGCGCCCATGGCATGGACGCGCTGCTCGAAGTCCATGACGAGAAAGAGCTTGAGCGCGCGCTGCGCTTGAAATCGCGGCTGATTGGCCTCAACAATCGCGATCTCAAGACTTTCGAGACGACCCTCGCCGTCAGCGAGCGCGTCGCGCCGCTGGTCCCCAAGGACCGTGTGATCATTGGCGAAAGCGGCCTCTCGAAGCCGGCCGATCTCGCGCGCTTGAAGAAAGTGGGCATCTCGACATTCCTGGTGGGCGAGAGCCTCATGCGTCAGGCGGATGTGGCAGCGGCAACCCGCGCCTTGCTTCAGCGCGATGACGCGCGTCCGCGAGCGGCGGAGTGAGTATGGCACGCGCATCGAAGCTCACCCATCTTGGCGGTCGCGGTGAAGCGCGGATGGTTGACGTGTCGGCCAAGGACGTGACCGGACGCGAGGCTATCGCCGAAGGCCGCGTGATGATGACCCGCAAGACGCTCGACTTGGTGCTTGCCGGCAACGCTAAGAAAGGTGACGTGCTGGGAGCTGCGCGCATCGCCGGCATCATGGCCGCCAAGCGTACCCACGAACTCATTCCGCTATGTCATCCCCTGCCGATCACGAAGGTTGAGGTCGAGATCGTGCCTGACCGCAAGCTGCCGGGTCTTATGGTGCACGCAACCGTCAAGGTCACCGGCCAGACCGGCGTCGAAATGGAGGCGCTCACGGCGGTCTCCGTCGCCTGTCTCACCATCTACGACATGGTCAAAGCGGTGGAGCGCGGCATGCGCATCGAAGGCATCCGCCTGATCGAAAAGCGCGGCGGCAAGTCGGGGCATTATCGGGCGAAGGAGTGAGCCGTGGCGTTGATGCCGGTCGCCGACGCGCTTGCTCGAATACTCGAAGGCGCGACACCGCTGCCATCCGAATCGGCGCCACTCGCCGAAGCGCATGGCCGCGTGCTGGCGGAAGATGTCGCCGCCCGCATCACCCAACCTCCTGCCGATGTCTCCGCCATGGACGGCTATGCAGTACGTGCCGCGGATGTTGCAGCCGTGCCAGCGACGCTGAAATTGATCGGCGAAGTCGCTGCCGGACATCCTTTCACAGGTATCGTTGGCGAAGGTGAAGCGGCGCGTATTTTTACTGGAGGCGTATTGCCCTCGGGCGCAGATACGGTGGTGATTCAGGAAAACACGACGCGTACGGATAATTCGGTGGTCATCGGGGAGACAGCAGCGCGAAGGAAAAACGTCCGGCTCCGGGGTCTCGATTTTGCCGAAGGCAATATTCTGCTGCGCCGCCGGCGCCGTCTCACCGATCGCGACGTGATGTTGGCGGCTGCCATGAACCATCCGGCGGTGCCGGTACATCGCCGACCGAAAGTCGCGGTGCTTGGCACCGGAGACGAACTGGTCCTTCCCGGCTCGGCGCTTAAACCCGGCGAGATCGTCTATTCCAACGGCTTCGCGCTGATGGCTTTGGTACGCCAGGAGGGCGGCGATGTCATCGACCTCGGCATCGTGCCGGACCGGATTGACGCTACTGTAGCTGCGGTACGCCGCGCCCGTGAGCTCGGCGCGGATATCCTGGTGACGTCCGGCGGCGCGTCGGTGGGTGACCACGACTTGGTGCAAAAGAGTCTCGCGGCCGAAGGCCTGACGCTCTCATTCTGGAAAGTGGCGTTGCGGCCCGGTCGCCCGATGATGCATGGGCGGTTGGGCCCGATGCATGTCCTCGGCCTGCCCGGCAATCCAGTTTCCGCTTATGTCTGCGCCCTGCTCTTCCTCGCGCCTTTGGTCCGACACCTGGGCGGGCGCGGCGACGATCTGGCGGCGGGTGTCGAATCGGCGGTGTCGGGTGCCGATCTTCCTGTCAATGATGAACGGGCGGATTATCTGCGCGCTAGGCTGACGATCGGCCCCGACGGCGTTCCGACTGCGACCCCGCTGCCGATCCAGGATAGTTCGCTGATGGCGGCTCTGGCTAAAGCCGATTGTCTGGTGATTCGGGAGCCCTACGCGCCGGCGCTCAGAGCCGGTAGCCGCTGCTTCATCATTAAGCTTGGGTTTTAGCGGACTCTCGTTTTCTTCACCTCAAATTAAATAGTTGCAGAACACATATGGAACATATAGTGTCCGTTCATGCTTTGTTTCGGCGAGTCCATGCGACCGCCGCGGGGAAAGAGCCGCCAGATGCTGACTCGTAAACAATTCGAATTGCTGCGCTTCGTCCACGAGCGTCTGAAGGAAACCGGGATCCCCCCTTCCTTCGACGAGATGAAAGACGCGCTGGATCTTCGCTCCAAATCGGGTATTCACCGCCTGATCACGGCGCTTGAGGAACGCGGTTTTATCCGCCGCCTGCCCAATCGGGCCCGCGCCATCGAGGTCATCAAGCTTCCGGAATCCTTTGCTCAGGGCATCGGTTCCTCACGCACGCGCGGCTTCACACCGAGCGTCATCGAAGGCGATCTCGGCCGGGTGCGCGCGCTTGCCGATGACGACGGCTTAGGACGCCCAGTGGCGGTTCCGGTCATGGGCCGCATCGCGGCGGGTACGCCGATTGAGGCTATTCAGACGCGCAGCCACATCATCAATATGCCATCGGACCTGTTGTCAGCCGGCGAACATTTCGCCCTCGAAGTCCGCGGCGATTCGATGATCGAGGCCGGTATTCTCGATGGCGACATGGCGCTGATCCGGCGCACCGAAGGCGCCGAAACTGGCGATATTGTCGTCGCATTGATTGACGAGGAAGAGGCAACGCTGAAGCGTTTCCGCCGCCGCGGCGCTTCGATCGCGCTGGAACCCGCCAATCCTTCCTACGAGGTTCGCATCCTTCCGCCCAACCGCGTTCGCATCCAGGGCAAGTTGGTCGGGCTATTCCGCCGCTATTGAACGGCGCTTCACTTGCTGTTCGACATCTCGGCGTCGTAGGCTGGAGACCGGTCGCTGGACTGCGTACGTCGTGGGTTTGGTTTGTGCCCTCCGTACCGAATAGCGAGGGGATGTCGATTGCGTTCATTGGTCTTGGTCCGTCCGGACGGCGTTTTCACCGCGCGCACGCCTTCCTCGCTGACAGCTTTCCTTGTTTGGATGGTTCTGCTCGCCACGGCGCTCGGCGGCTGCGCCGCGCGTCTTGCGCCGGCATACGATCGCACCATCGTCGACGGACTGGCCAAGATCAACGAAGAAACGATGACACTCTTCGCTTCCGCGGAAGCACCCGGCGGAAGCTTTGCCAAGCGCCAGGACGCCTACAATTCAGTGCAGGGCAAGCTGGACGCGCTCCTGGTCCAGGTACAGGCACGCGGGACGCCCGCTGCGCCCCTCGGCAGTGCCGCCCTTTTGGGCGCCGCCGGTGTTCCCAATGCGGAGCAGAAAGCCAACGAGCTTCTTCAACCGCCGACGGCGGCAACTATTCAGGCGATGCTTCGGATCGTCAAAACCATGCGAAATGATGACTCGCGGGGGAGACTCTCGGCTTTCGCGCTTCCCTTGCTCAAAAACAATTTTGCGGGGGAGATGGCGCAGGCCCTCACCTATGAGAAATTCTTGGAGCGCTAGGAGGAAGGGTCATGCCGAGCGTGCCGAATCCAGGAGACATCTTCGACGCGGTGAAAACCGCCGCGAGTGACATCGTGCAACAGGACGTTACGACCCTCAGCCCGTTTGTGCAGGATCAGCTCAACCGGATCGAGCAGAATGGAATTCTGTTCGCGCAGATGGAGCTTGCCGGTGAGTTCATAGATGATCCAGATCGCCGCCGGGAATATCTTGGCATCGTGGAGGATTTGGCCCGCAATTTTGTGAACACCGTGCGAGCGCTCATCGTGGTTGAGATTGAGAAACTGTGGAATGCCGTGGTCAAGGTGTTGTGGGATGTGCTGGACAGGGCGACCGGTCTCGCCCTACCCCGCCCGCTGTAGCTCCTCTTCTCAATCGTCCGCTTCCAGATCTTCCGACCGCGGCGTGGCATCGCGCGGAATGGAACGCGTGGGAATTTGCGTCGAACTTTCGTCTGCACCTATCGGCGGCAGCGCCCGAGCCCAAGGCCGGTCGAAGCCAGGCGGCCGCGAGGCGGTGATCTCGAAGCCGCCGCCTACGCGCCGTAGCGCCAGGGCTTCGCTGCGCTTCCACACCTTGCGATCGATCAGCAGCGCCGCACATGCGGGCGGACCATCGCGCGACGTCACCACCACGGCAGCACGGCGGCAGTCCTCCTCGAACGCCTCGGGCGAAAGCGCCATGGATACGCGAGTTCCATCCGCAAGCTGACCAATGCAGCCGGCCTCATCGCAAGCAATCCCCTGACGCAATGTCGGATCGGTGGGGAACCGCGCGTCGGCGTCTGCGGCAAGCCATTCTCCGATGGCGAAAGCATCGCTTCCTGTCTTGACAATCGATAGCCGCCCCGTCGCGGTGCGCACTGCCACGACATCGCCGTTGGCCGCGATCAATATATCCGGCAGCGGCGTGAAGGCGATCCACCACACTCCGACCGCAATGACGGCGGCGCCAGCCCAACGCAACGGACTGCGCAACATGCAAAGCAGGAGAATGCCGACTGTACACAGGAGCAAAGGTCCGACGCCGAAAGCCCATAGCCGCCCGACTGCGCCCGGCAGGTTCGCCACCCACAAGGCCACGTCGATCATCCAATCGATGCCCCACCCCATTATCCGCCATAACGGGCCATCGAATCCAAACGGCATGGCGAGAAGTGCGAGCAATCCCGCCGGCATGGCCACGGCGGAGATCACCGGCATCGCTAAGATGTTCGCGATAAGGCCGTAGGGCGATGTGCGGTGAAACGTGTAGGCGGCATAAGGTGTGGTCGCGAGGCCCGCGACCAGAGAAGCGAAAACAGCGGCAACGATCCAGTTTACGCCCCATAGCGCCATGCGCCTCCCGCGTGGAGTATCCGTCTCCGCCTGCGCCCAATGGAGACTTCGCGCATAGCCGGACACCAGAGCGAGCGTCGCTGCGAATGACATTTGGAAGCTTGGATGTACCACTGCCTCGGGCGCCAGCAGCATCACCACGATTGCCGCAAGCGCCAGCGTGCGTAATGTCATCGCCCGCCGGTCGACCAGGACGCCGACGAGCACGATGGCAATCATGTAGAACGAGCGCTGGGTCGCCACCTCGGCGCCGGATAGCACCAAATAGAAGGCGGCGGCGGCAAGGGCCGCCAGCCCCGCCCATTTCTTGATTGAATAACGCGTGGCGAAAAGCGGAACCAGTGCCAGCAACGCCCGGATTGCGAAGAACACCACGCCAGCGACCACGGCCATGTGATAGCCCGATATCGAGAGCACATGGCCGATGCCGGAGATATACATGGCATCGAAGACGGGCCGGGAAAGCGCGTCGCGCGTTCCAGTCAGCAGCGCCGATGCGATTGCGCTCTCGTCGCCGTGGAGCACGGTGCGGATACGTTTATCGATGACGCTGCGCATATTGCTGACGGCAGTTGCAAATCGCAGCCAACGGCCGGGTGGCGCCGGCGCCTCGGCAATCTTGATCGTGCCGGTAACGAAACCTGAAGCACCGATGCGCTGGAAGAACAGATCGCGGGCGAAGTCATAGCCGCCTGGCCGCAGCGGTGCGAGCGGGGGCGACAGCCGCGCTTTGAACTCCACGAATGTGCCGACCGCCGGGGCAAGACCTTTGCGAACCGAAACGCGAATGCGCTCGGGCGCGTCGTGGAGAGGTCGCGCTGCGTCCATGCGAGTCACCGCGACGACAATGCGGTCCGTGCGTTCGCGCTCCTCGCGAATTTCGACGAAGCCGGAGACGCTCACACTTGCCGCCAAATGGTGAAGCACCGGATGGGTGACGTGCGCAGTGCGCCAGGTCGCCGTTGCAAAGCCGCCCATGATCGCGGTGATGCCGAGAAGAAGCGGAAAGGCGACAGGCCGTGCGCGGGCTAGAAAGCTGACGACGGCGCATACCAGCGCGGCGACCAGCGGCGCCGGAAGTAGAGGCTCCGTTTCCGCCGTGAAATAGAGAACGACGCCAAAGCCGAAGGCCACCGGCAACCACGGCACTAGCCGTCCTGGCCCAACCTCCGCACTGGTCCAGCTCCTGATATTTTCTGCAGCGGCGCGGGCAAAATCCGACCATTGCGCCGGCCAAATCCAGGCGGGCCGCCGTCCGGCCGCTTCCTCGGGCCACGGCTCGGCACGTCCCCGCCGCCTGTCTTGTTCGGTCATGCCCCGGCCCGCACGCGCAGCTTGCAAATGCGCTATGCTACACCAAGTTGGTGCAGCGGTAGTAGGCTCTAGGTTTTTACTTGTACCTTCGCCCAGGTGTCGCGAAGCCCGACCGTGCGGTTGAATACCAGGTGATCCGCTTGGGAATCCGGATCGAGGCAAAAATATCCCTGCCGTTCGAACTGCACAGGTGCCTCGGAGTTTCGGCCCGCGAGAGAAGGCTCGACGCGGCAATCGGTCAGCACTTCGAGCGAGTCCGGATTGAGATCGGCGCCAAAATCGCTGGCGTTCGGCTCTGGCTGCGTGAAGAGTTGATTATAGAGCCGCACTTCCGCCGGCACGCTGTCGGTCGCCGAAACCCAGTGCAAGGTCGCCTTCACCTTGCGGCCGTCCGGGGCGTTACCGCCGCGCGTCGCCGGATCGTAAGTGCAGCGCAATTCGGTGACCTCGCCCGCGGCGTTCTTCACGGCTTCGCGGCAAGTGATGAAATAGGCGTAGCGCAGGCGGACTTCGCGTCCGGGTGCAAGCCGGAAGAATTTCTTTTCAGGTACCTCCATGAAATCGTCGCGCTCCAAATAAAGCTCGCGCGTAAAGCGGATTTTTCGCGTGCCCGCCGCCGCATCGTCAGGATGATTGATGGCGTCGAGATCCTCGCTTTGACCTTCGGGATAATTCTCGATCACCACTTTCAGCGGACGCAAAACCGCCATGCGGCGTGACGCCGTCTTGTTCAAGATTTCGCGGACCGAGAAGTCGAACATACCCGCGTCGACGACGCTGCTGGCTTTGGCGACGCCGATACGCTTGATGAAATCGCGTAACGCTTCCGGCGGCATGCCACGACGCCGCAGTCCAGCAAGCGTCGGCATGCGTGGATCGTCCCAGCCGTTGACATGGCCGCCGCGTACCAGCTCCGTCAGCACGCGCTTGGATAATACCGTGTAACTGAGGTTGAGACGGGCGAATTCGATCTGCCGCGGTCGCGACGGAACCGGAAGATTGTCGAGGAACCAGTAATACAGCGGCCGATGATCTTCAAATTCCAGCGTGCAAAGCGAATGGGTCACTCCCTCAAGGGAATCCGACTGACCGTGAGCGAAGTCGTAGCTCGGATAAATTTTCCATGTGGTGCCGGTGCGCGGATGTTCGGCGTTGAGAATACGATAGAGTACAGGGTCGCGCAGGTTGATGTTGCCCGAAGCCATATCGATCTTGGCCCGCAGCACCCGCGCACCATTGGGAAACTCGCCCGCGCGCATGCGACGGAATAGATCAAGATTTTCTTCAATGGGACGATCGCGAAAAGGGCTGTTCTTGCCCGGCTCCGTCAGCGTGCCGCGCGTGGCGCGCATTTCTTCCTGCGACTGATCGTCGACATAGGCTTTGCCGGATTGGATCAGGTGTTCCGCCCAGGCGTAAAGCTGCTCGAAATAGTCAGAGGCGTGATAGAGATGCTCTCCCCAATCGAAGCCGAGCCAGCGGACATCCTTTTTGATGGCATCTATATATTCCTGCTCCTCTTTGGTCGGATTGGTATCGTCGAGGCGAAGATTGCAGCGTCCGCCGAATTCCTCTGCCACGCCGAAGTTAAGGCAAATCGATTTGGCGTGGCCGATATGGAGATAGCCGTTTGGCTCCGGCGGAAAGCGGGTGATGACCGTCTGATGCCGCTTGGCCGCAAGATCGTCGGCGATGATCTCGCGAATGAAATCGCGCCCCGCCAATTCCGTTGCCGTTTCTTCTACAGTCATACTCGAAGCCCTGTTCCCTGCGGTCTATGTGCCAAATTGGCTTAGTCCCGCAAGGGGCAATGCCAAGCATCGACCTGCTTCAGGAATTTTGTGCGAGAAAACTCATAGTTTCCGACCAAATGTTGGGCCATTGGTTAAAGCGGAAACCATGTTCCGCGTTCGGTACCGTTTGCAGTCGGATTTCTGGATTCGCCTCGATCATCGCACGGCTCTGAGCGATCGGCACGATCTTGTCAGCGTCCCCATGTACCAGCAATGTCGGACAACGGATTTGCTGCGCCACTGTAATCGGGGAGCACATGGCCATTCGCTCAGCGGGAACAAAGTCCGCTAAGTAGTCCGGAATTCCGGTGTCGGGCACCTGATCACGCCATGCCGCAAGATCGCTGGGCGGATAATATGCAACCACGGAGTTAAATGAGGGCCCCAACGGACGAGCCGCGGCAAGAAGCGCTACTTGGCCGCCTTGGGAGAATCCAAGCAAGCTGATGTTGCGGGCGTGAGCGCGAAGCCAGTTCGCCGCTGCTACGACATCGTCTGGTTGCCGGAATCCTTGATCTTCGTCTCCGCTCGAGCCGAGCCAGCCGCGTTGCGAGAGGCAGAGGGCGACAAATCCTGCTTTTCCGAGTTCTTGACCAAACCAAACAAGATCGGTGGCATCACACGAATAACCAGGTAGCACGATCACACCGGCAGTTTTTTTCGCGTCTGCTTGGGTCAGCGCCGGGCGAAACAGGTAGCCGCCCAGAGTAACGCCATCCGCGCCGGGCATGTGCACGCGTTCGGCATCGTCACGTTCCGGTAAATCCGTCCAGGCATGCACGAGTTCGACGCGGATGCCGTCTGGGTCGGCCAGAATGCAGGAATAATAGCCCGGCGCGTAAAATCGCTCCGCTGCGGGCTCGATGACCGTCCAAGTCTCGGTCAGCGCCCGTCGGTAAAGGGCATCCACTGCCTCGCGGCTGGCCGCGCGCAGCAGCACGCGACTTGCCGAGGTTGGCGGAGAGCCCTGCCACATGAGGATTTGAGCACCCTCGCGCGCCCAGAATATTAGATCGGGCTGACATGCGACACGTCCAAATCCCAAAGGCTTGAGGACCGCGTACCAAAACGGGGTTGCCCGCGCGAGATCCGTGACGCTGATCGAGATGCCCGCAATTGACCCTGCTTGCGTTGGGAAGCGCATATGAGTTCTCGCGATTGAGGTGCAGCGGATAACACAGGCAGCATTTTAAGTCTCCGCCCTATCAAGCCGTGCCACACGTTTGCGCTGACACCTTTTCCCGAGGCTATGGTACAGGAACTTCCGACCTCGCCGGCAGCTCACGATTATCGATATGACCGACCCAATCGTCACCCGCTTTGCCCCCTCGCCCACCGGCTTCCTCCATATCGGCGGGGCGCGCACGGCGCTGTTCAACTGGCTCTACGCGCGCCGACAAGGCGGCAAGATGTTGCTGCGGATCGAGGATACCGACCGCGAACGCTCCACCAACGCCGCGATTGATGCCATCTTCGAGGGGTTGCAATGGCTCGGCGTCACCTGGGACGGCGAGGTCGTCCACCAGTTTTCCCGCGCGGCGCGGCATCGGGAAGTGGCTGACCAACTAGTGGCGGCCGGGAAGGCCTATCCCGCCTACGACACGCCTGAAGAACTCACGCAGATGCGCGAGGCGGCGCGCCGCGAGGGCCGCTCCAGGCTCTATGACGGACGCTGGCGCGACCGCGATCCGCGAGAAGCGCCCGCAGGCGCCAAGCCCGTCATCCGCCTGAAGGCGCCGCTGACCGGCGAGACCGTGATCGAGGATCAGGTGCAGGGACGTGTGGTCTGGCAGAACGAGAATCTCGACGATCTCGTGCTGCTGCGCTCCGACGGCACACCGACCTATATGCTCGCCGTCGTCGTCGACGATCACGATGCGGGCATCACGCATATTATTCGCGGCGACGATCATCTCACCAACGGGGCGCGACAGAAGCAGATTTACGAAGCGCTCGGCTGGCGCGTGCCGGTCATGGCGCATATTCCACTGATCCATGGGCCGGACGGTTCCAAACTGTCCAAGCGTCATGGCGCGCTCGGCGTCGATGCCTACCGGGCCATGGGCTACCTGCCGGCCGCGATGCGAAATTATCTGGTGCGCCTCGGCTGGAGTCATGGCGACCAGGAGATGTTCTCCACCGAGGAAATGATCGCAGCGTTCGATCTGCCGCAGATCGGGCGTTCGCCGGCGCGGTTCGACTTCGCCAAGCTGGAAAATATCAACGGCCACTACTTACGTCACACCTCAGACACAGATCTCCTCGCCGAGATCGAGCGGATGCTGCCGCATATCACCGGCGGTGCCGAACTGGCGGCTAAGCTGACGCCGGAGCTGCGTAGCAAGCTGATCGCTGCCATGCCCGGTCTGAAAGAGCGTGCAAAAACCCTCGTCGAACTCGTGGACAGCGGGCGTTTCCTATTCGCCGACCGGCCGCTCCCTCTCGACGATAAGGCAAAGGCCGTGATGACAGCTGAAGCCCGAGCGCTGCTCGCGGGGCTCCTGCCGCAATTGGCTATAGTCGAGCCGTGGACGGCGGAAGCAGCCGAACAAACGGTGCGGACCTATGCCGAGCAGGCGGGCGTTAAACTCGGAGCGATCGCGCAGCCGTTGCGGGCCGCTCTCACCGGGCGCGTTACCTCGCCTGGCATTTTCGAGGTTTTGGCCGTGCTGGGAAAATCCGAGAGCCTTGGACGGTTAGCAGATCAGGCCGCCAAGCCGATGAGCTGAGCGCCTAAATACTTCAAAGCAGGGGCGGAAAGCAGCCAGACCGTGCCTATATGGCTATGGGCATTGGGAACTTACCTTGCAGTGCACACTTGGATAAGCTACCCAACCAAGCGGGATTTCCGCTCTTAGCGGCGCCGGCGTAGGCTTAATTCGCTCCGTTGGCGCGGCGTAATAAGGAAGTCCACTCACTCCTTTCGAGGCTTTAATCATGGACGCGAAGACGGGCGCCAACACTAAAACCGGCAAGCTGACGGTCGGCGAGAACAGCTGGGATTTCCCGATTTATGAGGGGACCATCGGCCCGGAAGTCATCGACATTTCCCATCTCTATACCACGAACGGGATGTTCACTTACGACCCCGGCTTTACCTCCACAGCAAGCTGCGAGTCGAAGATCACCTATATCGATGGCGACGAAGGCATCCTGCTCTATCGCGGCTATCCCATCGAGCAGCTGGCCGAGCACGGCGATTTTTTGGAGACCTGCTACCTCCTGCTCTATGGCGAATTGCCGACGCCCGCGCAGAAGACCGATTTCGACGAGCGGGTGACGCACCACACCATGGTCCACGAGCAGATGAGTCGGTTCTTTCAGGGATTCCGGCGAGACGCTCATCCCATGGCCGTGATGGTGGGAAGCGTCGGAGCGCTATCCGCCTTCTACCATGACTCCACCGACATCTCCGATCCCGTGCAGCGCATGATCGCTTCCATTCGCATGATCGCGAAAATGCCGACGCTGGCGTCAATGGCGTATAAATATTGGATCGGCCAGCCGTTCGTCTATCCGAAGAACGATCTCGACTATTCTTCGAACTTCCTGCGCATGTGTTTTGCGGTGCCCTGCGAGGAGTACAAACCAAACCCGGTGCTCGCCCGCGCCATGGACCGTATTTTCATCCTGCACGCGGATCATGAGCAGAACGCTTCCACATCAACGGTGCGGCTTGCCGGTTCCTCCGGCGCCAATCCGTTTGCCTGCATCGCCGCCGGTTGCGCGTGTCTTTGGGGCCCTGCGCACGGCGGCGCCAACGAAGCGGCGCTGAAGATGCTGATGGAGATCGGCACGGTCGAGCGCATCCCGGAATACGTCAAGCGCGCCAAGGACAAGAACGATTCCTTCCGCCTCATGGGCTTCGGTCACCGCGTCTACAAAAATTATGATCCACGCGCCAAGATCATGCAGCAGACCTGCCACGAGGTGCTCAAAGAGCTCGGCATCAAGGACGACCCGCTGCTCGATGTCGCGATGGAACTGGAGCGCATCGCGCTGCACGACGATTATTTCATTGAGAAGAAGCTCTATCCCAATATCGACTTCTATTCGGGCATCACCCTGAAGGCGATGGGCTTCCCGATGAACATGTTCACCGTGCTGTTCGCGGTTGCGCGCACCGTCGGCTGGATCGGACAGTGGAAGGAAATGATCGAGGATCCGCACCAAAAAATCGGCCGTCCCCGGCAGCTCTATACCGGCGCGACACGGCGCGACTACACGCCGATTTCTAAAAGGAAATAATATTCATCGTCATGCCCGGCCTCGTGCCGGCCATGACGAAGAAAGGCGCGTTGTCTAAATTCCCACCCCGTCATACCCCCACGTCACGTAAGCCCCGCCCCAGGTGAAGCCGCCGCCGAAGGCGGCGAGGACGAGCCGGTCCCCTGATTTGAGGCGCGGCTCGTAGTCCCAAAGGCATAACGGTATCGTCGCCGCAGTGGTGTTGCCCCATTTATGGATCGTCACCATCACCCGTTCCATGGGAAGCCCAATGCGTTCGGCGACCGCCTCGATGATGCGCAGGTTGGCTTGATGCGGCACCAGCCAGTCGATCTCCTCGGCTCGCACGTTATTGCGGCGCATGATCTCGCTCGCTACCTCGGCCATGCGAGTGACGGCGAATTTGTAGACAATCGCTCCTTCCTGATGCACGTAGTGCATACGCCGCGCCACCGTATCGGCGCTCGGCGGCATCCGGCTGCCGCCTGCCTTCTGGTGTAGATAAGGCATTCCGGTACCATCGGAGTGAATCACCGTGTCAACGACGCCGTTATCATTCGAAGTCGGCTCAAGCAGAACTGCCCCGGCGCCGTCGCCAAACAACACGCACGTGGCGCGATCGCTGTAATCCATGATCGCCGACATCTTGTCAGCTCCGACCACCACGATCTTCTTGCATCGGCCGCTCGCGATAAACTGGGTAGCGATGGTCAGCGCGTAAATAAATCCTGTGCACGCGGCTTGGATGTCGAAACTGCCGATGTTGCGGATGCCGACCATGTCGCAGATCAGATTGGCAGTGCAGGGAAAGACCAGATCGGGCGTGGTGGTCGCGCAAATCAGCAGATCGACATCGGCGGCCTTGGTGCCGGTCTTGGCCAGGAGGCCGCGCACCGCTTCGGCTGCCATATGCGAGGTGCCAAGCCCCTCGCCCCTGAGGATGCGCCGCTCCTTAATGCCGGTGCGTTCGGTGATCCAGGCATCGCTGGTGTCGACCATGGCCGCCAACTCAGCATTGGCCAATACATAGTCGGGCAAGTAACCATGCACGCCCGTGATCGCGGCGCCGATGGGAGGTGATGCGGTCACGCACGGCCCCGCATGGCTTCGCGCAGAACGATTTCCGCGGCGCGGGTGCTGGGCACGGCCATTCCGATTTCCATGATGCTATCGAGCCGCGCAAACGCCTCGATTTGCTGCCGCCGCTCGGGCGTGTCGCTTAGCAGCGGCAGCAGCGCGGCTGCCAGATTCTCCCCCGTGCAGGTCTGGAGGAATTCCGGAACCACGTTTTCTCCCACTACCAGGTTAGCGAGGATCGCCGAAGAGACTTGAATGAGACGGCGCGCGATCGCCGCTTCGATAGCCGACACTTTATAGGCCGCAACCATCGGCACCCCGGCAACCGCGAGTTCGAGGGTTACCGTCCCGGATTTCGTTAGCGCCGCCCGCGCCATGCGGAAAGCGGCGTGTTTTTCTTCCGCATCCATGACGATGCGCGGCGGGACAGGCCAAGCTGCTGTGGCCTCTCTGATCGTTGCTAGCAAATGCGGGACCGTCGGAATCACGATCTCCAGCGGACCGTAGCGCCGCCGAATGAGATCGATCGTTTGTGCGAAAATGCTAAGCAGCCGCCGAACTTCGCCGGTTCGGCTTCCCGGAAGCACCAGCAGCACCGGCGGATCGGCGAAACGCCGCGCGGCTTCTTCAGCATTGGGGCGTAGCGCCGAAGCGCTTTCCACCAGCGGATGTCCCACATAGCTGCAGGCTGGTCCGCCAAGACGGGTGTGGACGGCAGGCTCGAACGGTAAGAGAGCGAGAATATGATCGACATAGGCACGCATCGACCGCGCGCGCCACGGACGCCATGCCCAGACCGAGGGCGATACGTAATCGACAATGGGAATCGATGGCATCGCGGCCCGCACTTTTCGCGCCACGCGATGGGTGAAGTCGGGGCTGTCGATGATAACCAGCACATCCGGCCGCGCGGTGATGATCGCTGCCACGGTTTCACGCATGCGCCGCACGATCAACGGCACGCGCCGGACAATGGCGGCAAATCCCATGATCGCTAGATCGTCGATGGGAAACAGGCTGACAAGTCCTTCCTTTGACATCTCGCGTCCGCCGACGCCGGAAAAATTCACTCGGCCATCGTAGCGCGCCGCCAGCGCCCGCATCAGCGGCGCGCCGAGCCGATCGCCCGACTCCTCGCCGGCGATGATGGAAACTTCGAGCGCGCGCGTCATCCGAAGGTCCCATCGGCGCGCACGCCGACGACAAATACATTGTGCTTGTTCGCGGCGGCCGCGACGCGTTGCGGTTCGGCAATGATCGCGCCGCTCGCAAGCACCGCGATTCCGGCAAGACTGGCGCGGGCGACGCCCTCGATGGTTTGCGGCCCGATGGAGGGCAGGTCGAACCGCCGGTCCTGTCCGGGTTTTGGCGCCTTGATGAGGACACCGCCGGACGCAGCACGGATTTTTTGGCCGCGCAATTCAGCGATCCGCGCCAGCATGAAGTCGGTGCCCTCGATCGCCTCGACGGCAAGAACGTGATTATTGGCAATCACAGCGGCCTGGCCGATGTCGAATTTGCCGATGGCATCGAGCAGGACCAGCCCCCGCTTGATGTCGGCCTGTTCCTGCTCCGTGGGGAGGCGACGGCTCAAAACGCCCGCGGGGACCAGGATCTCGGGAGCTACTTCATGAGCGCCAACAAGGCGAAAACCCTGCTGCTCGAAAATACCGGCGATACCGGAAAGCAGATGATTGTCGCCGCCGCGGTAGGCCACCAGGATTTGCGGCAAAGCCCGCAGGGTTCCGAGATCGAAGCGGAGTTGCCAAACGGATGGACGCACCAACGAACCAATGAACACCACGTCGCGGCAGCCTTCCGCGCGCATCATTCCGAAGAACCCTCCGAACTTGGCAAGTGTGATCCAGCGATGTGGATAACCGGCCACGCGGTCAGGCTCCGCCCAGCCGCGCAGGGGGAAGAGGACAACGCGCCGGCCGCGCTTGCCGACCGCGTCGGCTACGGCGAAGGGAAAGCTGCCGCCACCGCAAACAATTGCGAGCGGACCTTCGTCCTGCGCTGTGGTCTGCGATAGGCTCATGGACCCTCGGCGGTATCGGCGCGATGGCTCGCCATGGTCAGGGGCCGTGTGCCGGCTTTGATAAAGGCGATCATGTTTTGCACGTGGGGGTCCACTGCACGGCTCGCGGCCATGCGCTCGAGCCGGTCGCGAAACAATCCTTCGCCGAAAAACAGCGCCTGATAGGCCTGCCGTAGTCTATGGATGTCGGCCTTGGCAAAGCCTCGCCGCCGCATCCCAACCACATTAAGCCCGACGAGATCGGCCAGCGGCCCCTGCACCATTCCCCACGGGATGACATCGGCGCGAACGCCGCTCAGCCCGACGATCATGGCGCCGTCGCCAATGCGCACGAACTGGCGCACCGCCGCTTGGCCGCCGAACATCACAAAGTTGCCAACAGCGACATGGCCGCCGAGCACCACGTTGTTGGCAAAGGTCACGTCGGTTCCGACCTTGCAATCATGCCCGACATGGGACCCGACCATAAAGAAGCAGCGATCGCCGACTTCCGTCACGCCGCGATCATCCTCGGTTCCGGTGTTCATGGTGACACCCTCGCGGATGTCGCAATTGGCACCAATCACAAGGCGCGTGGGACCGCCGCGATACTTGACCGACTGCGGTGGCGTACCGAGAGAAGCGAAGGGATAAATAACCGTGCCCGGCCCGATGGTGGTGTGCCCGGTGACGTGAACCTGAGCGACCAGCCGGCAGCCGTCCCCGATCACGGCATTCGCACCGACAACGCAATAGGGCCCGACGGATACATCTTTGCCGATGGCCGCGCCGGTTTCGATCCGTGCGGTTGGATCGATCACAGCCATGGAGATCTCACGCGTCCGCGACCATGGCGCCGAGTTCAGCTTCGGCAACCAACTGGCCGGCGACCCTAGCCTCGCCCCGATACCACCACATGTTCTTGCGCCGGGCCATCTTGGTCATGTGATATTCGACAGTGTCGCCAGGCAACACCGGCTTGCGGAATTTCGCCTTGTCGATGGTAAGAAAAAAGACGGACTGCGGACGCCCGTCGACCTGACGCGACAGGACACAAAGCACGCCGGCGGTTTGCGCCATGCCTTCGATCAGCAGCACGCCAGGAAATACCGGATTACCGGGAAAATGGCCGATGAAGTGCGGTTCATTGAAGGTAACATTCTTGATACCGATTCCGCGCTCGTCACCCTTCATGTCGATGATGCGGTCGATCAGCAAAAACGGGTAGCGATGCGGCAGCGCCTTGAGAATCGCCGTGATATCGGCGGACTCGAGCGTGGTTTCGGCGACTGTCATGCGCTCATCCATACGCTCATCCTCGCTGATCGTCGTCGTCGGCTTGCCCCAAGTCTTTGATGTTCTTGCCACGCGCGGCCAGACGCTTGAGAGCAAAAATCTCGCGTTGCCATTGCTTGATGGGTTTTGCCGGACTGCCGCCCCATTGGGCGCCAGCCGGGACATCGGCCATGGCCACGCTTGTTCCGGCGATTTGCGCGCCCTCCCCCACCCTGACGTGATCTCTGACACCGCTTCGCGCGCCGAGCACGACATAATCCTCCAGCGTCACGCTCCCGGAAATGCCGGTCTGCGCCACAATTATACAATGGCGACCAATCGCAGTATTGTGGCCGACCTGGACCAAGTTGTCGATCTTAGTGCCTTCACCGATCACGGTATCGCGGATGGCTCCGCGGTCGATGGTGGTGCCAGCCCCGATTTCCACATCATCCTGAATAATGACCCGGCCGATCTGCGGCACTTTTACATGGGCCGGTCCCATGACAAAGCCGAATCCGTCCTGTCCAAGGCGGCAGCCTGGATGCACGATCACCCGGTCGCCGATCAGCGCATTGAGGATGGATGATGCGGCGCCAATGGAGCAATCGCGGCCAATGCGGACCTGGGGTCCGATGACGGCGTTCGGCCCGATCACTGTTCCCGCGCCGATCTCGGCGCGTGGTCCGATGACGGCCCCCGGATCCACCACCACCCCAATTTCGAGCCGGGCCGACGGGTGGATCCAGGCACCGGACGCTACCGCCTTGGCATCGAATAGCGAGGACGGGCGCAGGGCTTCGGGAAACAGCTCGCGGGTTACGGTAACGAAGGCGCGATAAGGCTCGCGCGAGCGCAGGACGTTCAAGCGGGTGGGGGCTTGTTTTTCGAAGCGCGCCGTCATCAGGCAGGCGCCGGCTCGGGTTGCACTTAGCTGGCTGGAATATTTTACATTGTCGAGAAAAGCGAGGTCATTCGGGCCGGCGCTATCAAGCGGCGCGACATTAACGATGCGATGATCGAGCGAACAGCCGCTACGCGGCTCAGCCCCGGTTAATGCGGCGATCTCACCGACGGTGAAACCGCGCGTTGGCTTATAAAATGAGGTCTCGGTCATCCGCCGGTACCGGGCCTCGATCTAGGTCCGAGATCAGAACCTCGTCCCGCCGCCGAAGCTAAACACCTGCGTGCGGTCGTAACTCGCTTTGGTCAAGGCTCGGGCATAGTCGAACCGCAGCGGCCCGAAGGGTGAATCCCAAATCAGGCCGACGCCAACCGACGAGCGCACCAGCATCGAGTCCGCGACTGTCACGCTTTCGTTGGTCGCAGGGAACGTCGTCGGCCCCTTGTACCCCCAGAGCGAACCGGCATCGGCATAGACTGCCGCCTTGACCCCAATTTCCTTCGGCAGGAAGAACAGAGGAGTCTGCAATTCCACACTGGCGCCCCAGAAATTCGTTCCGCCGAGCGCATCATTGTTGGTTCCGATCGTCAGATCGCGCGGTCCTATGCCAGACGGTTCGAAACCGCGAACCAATCCCGGCCCAAGCTGGAAATGATCGAGCATCCGCAGGTCCTTGCTGCCCCAGCCAGCGATCTTGCCGGCCTGAAGGTGCACAACGCCGACCACGTCGGGGAATACCTCGTGATAATTACGCAGATCGACAATGGAACGGATGAAGTTCACGTCGCCGCCGACACCGGCGAAGTCCTGCTTGAGTTCGACGTTCAAGCCTTTTGTCGGGCTCTTGTTGTTGTCGACGTTGTTATATCCAAGAGTGTAGCCAACCAGCGACGTCAGGACTGGGCCGCGAGCCAATTCCACGCGGACCGGAAGCGAAGCTTCCCCGTTGGCGTAACAATTGAGCGGGAGAAAAGCGCCGCCTGCGAAGGTCGGCGTTGGATTGAATGCAGGACTGGCGATATTGTTGTTACAGTCGTTCAAGAAGGTCGGCAGCGTGATTTCCTGCCGATATATTGAATAGCGCAACTGCAACCCAACTTCTTCAGTCAAAGCGAAGCCAAGCCGTGCGTTGGAGCCGATCGTGCGGGTATCGTAAGATACGTAGTTCGACGCCGTGGTTTGCTTGACGAATAGATCGGCGCCGCCCAGCAGACGATAGCCGAAAAGATAGGGCTCGGCGTAAGACAGCTCGAAGCCGCGCGCGCGCTGACCAACTTGCACGGACGCTTTCGCGTATTGGCCTTGCCCGAGCAGGTTGCGCTCGCCGAGGCTGACCTCGGCCATGAATCCGTCCGCTGTGGAATAGCCGCCGGCCACGGAAAACTCGCCCGTCGGCTGATCGTCCACGTCGACATTCACTACGACGCGATCCGGCGCAGAGCCCGGCTCGTTGGTAATCTTCACTGTCTTGAAATAAGTCAGATTTTTCAGCCGCCGCTCGGCGCGATCGATGAGCGCACGGTTGTAGGCGTCGCCTTCGGCGATATCGAATTCGCGCCGGATCACATAGTCGCGGGTGCGCGTATTGCCACGAATGTTGATCCGCTCGACGTAGGCGCGTGGTCCCTCTTCGACGACGAAGGCGAGATTGACGGTCATAGCTTGGGTATTGCGGTCGCCGCGCGGGCGTACGGTGGCGAACGCATAGCCGCGCTTCGACACCTCGATCGTCATATCCTCGACGGTCTTTTCGATGGCTTCGGCGTTGTAAACGTCGCCCGCCTGGGCACGCAGCTTGGAGCGAAGCGTGCCGGGATCGACGGCGCGCACGTTGGACTGCACGTCAACGGTGCCGACGCGGTATTGCCCGCCCTCGTCAATCGTGAAGGTGACAATAAATCCCTTTTTCTCAGGATCGTATTCACTGACGGCGGAGATGATCCGCACATCGGCGTAACCATTCTTCAGATAGAACCGGCGGATAAGATCGCGGTCCGCCTCGATACGATCTGGGTCATAGACGTCGGTTGTCTGCAGGAAGGACAGCCAGTTGCTTTCTGAGGTCTTGAGGACGTCCTTGAGGCGATAGTCGGAATAAGTGCGATTACCGACGAAGTTGATCTGCTTCACGCCCGTCTTGACGCCCTCGTTGACCTCAAACACGAGGTCAACCCGGTTGTTCGGCAGTTCGATGATTTTTGGCTCAACGCGGATGTCGAAGCGCCCATTGCGCCGATAGATTTCGACGATGCGCTGCACGTCGGCCTGGACAGTCGGACGCGAGTAGGTCCCGCGCGCCTTGGACTGGACCTCCAGGGTAAGCTGCTCGTCCTTGACCTTTTTATTGCCTTCGAAGGCTATGCGATTGATGACCGGATTTTCTACCACCGTCACCACCAACCGGCCTCCCGGCTGACTGATACGTACATCCTGGAAGAGACCGGTGGCGTAGAGCGCCTTCAGCGCTTGGTCGATTTTGGCGGCGTCGAGACGCTCACCTGCTCCGGTGCGGAAATAGGATCGGACGGTATCGGCCTCGACCCGTCGATTCCCCTCGACGACGATTGAATTTGCCTGGGCAAACGCCGGTTGCACGGTCAGCAACGCGATACCGACAGAACCCACGACAACCCCGCCGAGGATACAGCCGGTTAAGGCAATACCTCGGATAAATCGCACCCACAGTCTCATGCGCAACGCGCCCTTTGTTGTCCTCGCCGCCCCGGAGTGCCCACCAAGCTCGATAGAATCCAGCTTGTACAGCGTTTCCCCGGAGGCGCAACCCGACTTTCCCACGCAGTCGTCTTTACCTTCAAAAAGTTGCTCATTCGCAACGATTTAGGAGGTCGTCAGATGCACGATGTCGTTAAATGTCGCAAAGATCATCAACATCACCACGATCGCAAGCCCTATACGGAAACCGTATTCCTGGGCCCGTTCCGACAAGGGGCGGCCACGGACCACCTCTATCGTGTAGAACAAAAGGTGACCGCCATCGAGGAGCGGGATGGGGAAAAGATTTAGAAGCCCAATGGAGACGGACAGCACGGCCGTGAGATGCATAAGTGCCACTGAGGCCGCTGAAATTCCCCCACTCAACAGTCCGCCCGACCACACTTGGCCGGACACCTGCATAATGCGAGCCGGCCCACCCAACTGATCGGCCGATTCCCGCCCGGTGACTACGCCTCCGATATAGGAAAGCGTGCGTTCAACGACGAACCAAGTCTCGCTGAATCCGAGGCCCAGCGCGGTCAACGGGCTGACCGGCTCCAGCTTGAGGTCGTCTTCGGCCATCGAACGACTAATGCCGAGAACGCCGACGCGATGGGCGTTGCCGAATGAATCCTTGATTTCCTTAAGTTCGGGAGTGGCCTTCAACGTCAGCGGTTCGCCACCCCGGTCGACTTTAACTTCGAGAGCCTGACCCGCATTCGCGCTGATAATGCGCTGCATATCGGCGAAGGTTTGGATCGGGCGGCCATCGATCGACAGAACTAGATCGCCCGCCTTGAATCCCGCCGCGGCTGCGGCGCTGTCGGGCTGTATCGCATCGACGCGCGCACTGGTCGTTTGCTTGCCGTAGAACATGAAGATCCCGGCGAAAATTACGATAGCCAGAATGAAATTGGCGATCGGCCCGGCGGCGACGACAGCGGCCCTACGCCCTACCGATTTGTGGAAAAAGCTCACCCGGCGGTCTGTCTCGCTCATGGTGGCCACGGCAGTGGCGTCCGGAACACTGGCGGCATTCTCGTCGCCGAAAAATTTCACATATCCACCGAGAGGGACGGCTGAAATTTTCCATCGGGTCCCATGCCGGTCGTTGAAGCCAATGAGTTCGGGCCCGAATCCCAGGGAAAACACCAGGACCTTGATACCTACCAAGCGCGCGATGACGAAGTGACCAAGCTCGTGGAAAAACACCACGATCGTCAAAACGAAAAGGAATGGAATGAGATAGCCTAGGACCCCGCCGCCGAGCGAGGCCATATTCTGCAACACATTAGAACTCATGAGGCTCCTCGTCCCAGCCGGTTAACCACTGGCCCTAGCCCTACCCTAGGAAGCCTTTGCGGCAATTTCGGGCAAGAGGTCGGCTGCTATCAATCTTGCAACATGGTCAACGCCGAGCGCGTCGTCGATACTAGCCGGTTCTGCGGCTATGCCGCGCCGCTCTGCGGCATCCAAAGTAGCCTCCACCAGGACGGAAATCCCTGCAAATCCCAGGCGATGGGCCACGAATTCGCGCACGGCAACCTCGTTCGCAGCGTTGAGGATGGTGGGCGCAGCCCCAGCTGCTTCCAGCGCCCGGCGTGCCACGGTAAGTGCTGGAAATCTGACGAGATCGGGTTCTTCGAAGCTAAGCGTTGCGATCTGCGCGAGATCGAGACGAGGCGCGGGGCCTTCGATTCGAGCTGGCCAAGCGAGACAATGAGCAATTGGAATCCGCATGTCGGGCGCGCCGAGCTGCGCCAGCATGGAGCCATCGCGGAATTCGACGAGGCCATGCACAATGGATTGCGGATGCACGAGCACATCGATCTGCGCTGACGGCAGCGCAAACAAATGATGCGCTTCGATCAGCTCCAACCCCTTGTTCATCAGGGTCGCTGAATCGATGGTGATCTTGACGCCCATGGACCAAACCGGATGGCGCGATGCCTGTTCTGGTGTCGCCGCCTTGATTGCTGCTAGCGACCAGGTGCGGAATGGTCCGCCCGATGCTGTGAGCATTATTCGTCGGACATCTTCTCGGCGCCCGGAATTGAGCGCTTGGAATACGGCGTTGTGTTCTGAATCGACAGGCAGAATGGTTGCACCTGACGCGGCAGCGCGGCGCATGAACAAGGCTCCCGCACAGACCAGGCATTCCTTATTTGCGAGCGCAATGGTGGCGCCGCGGTCGGCCGCCGCAAGCGTGGCGCGCAAGCCGGTCGATCCGCTGATCGCGGCCATGACCCATTCGGCGGGCCGCTGCGCCGCTTCCATCAACCCGCTCTCGCCGGCGGCTATCTCGATACCCGATCCGGCCAGAGCTTCCTTGAGTTCGGAATAGGCCTGCGGATCGGCAACCGCAGCGAAGCGTGCGCCGACGTCACGGGCAAGCTGGGCCAAAGATGCGGCATTGCGGTGCGCGGTCACTGCTTCGACGCGATAGCGTGCCGGTTCGCGCTTGAGCAGGTCGATGGTGCTGGCGCCGATCGATCCGGTCGCGCCCAGCAAAGTCACGCTACGCTCGGCTGGAGCCCGCGACGTTTGCTTGCGTGCGAGGGGGGCTGCCGCGATCATCCGCTCACCATCGGAGTAAACCCTGCGCGGCGACATCGGTACCGGTGCGCAGCATACCGAATATCGCGCCGATAAACGCCGCGACAAGAAATCCGTCCAGCCGATCCATCAAGCCGCCATGCCCTGGGATCAAATAGCCGGCATCCTTTGCGCCGAAGCGGCGCTTGATCGCGGATTCGATGAGATCGCCGATTTGCGCAATCGCTGAAAGAAACAGAGCGACGACGGCGACGGCGGCTGGATTGTCGAGACCCGCAATACACCCGACAATGACGCCGGCGACCACCGCCGACAACGCGCCGCCGACTGCGCCGGACCAGGTTTTCTTCGGACTGATGCTCGGCGCGAGCTTCGGGCCGCCCAATGTGCGTCCGACGAAGTAGCCGAGGACGTCGGTGGTCCACACGATCGTAAAAAGAAAAATCACCGCGACAAAACCCCAATCCGGGTCGCGGCGCAGAAGTATTGGACCCAGCAGCACCGCGCCAGCGTAAAGGAGGCCGGCCGCTGTCCAGCCGCGGCGGTCGGCGCGCGCGAAAACGCCGACACCGAGCGCGCCCAGCACGATGATGAACATCGGTATTCGGGCCATGCCCTGCTCCGCGATCACGAGCGCGAGCACCAGGGTCGCGGTTCCGAGAATGAAGATGAGGCGATTATCGGGGCCGGTCACCAGCGAATTCCATTCCAACCAAACTCCGATCGCGGCAATGACCCAGAAAACACCGAAGGGCCAATCTCCGATATAGGCGCTGACTACCGCGAGCGGCGCGAGCAGCAATGCGGAAATGACACGAACCGTCAGCTCGCTGCGACCGGATTTGCCGGGCGGCGTTTGATTGTTTGCGACGGAGACGGGCTCTGCTCCAGGCACGTTACGAACCGGTCCGGGCGACAAGGCCGCCAAATCGTCGTTCGCGCCGGCGATATTCGGCGATGGCGGCTTCCAACGCCGCCCGGTCGAAATCAGGCCAGTGGGTTTGAACAAAGACGAACTCGCTATAGGCCGCCTGCCATAACAGGAAGTTCGACAACCGCTGCTCACCGCTGGTGCGGATAATAAGATCCGGATCGGGAAGATCGGGAGCATCAAGATGGCTGGCCAAAAGCTCGGCGGTTACCGCTTGGCTCGCTAGCCGGCCTTCGACGATTTCAGCAGCGATGCGCTGGGCAGCACGGGCGATTTCCTGACGGCCTCCATAATTGAAGGCGACAACCACCGTGAGACCGTCATTTCCTCTGGTGAGATCCTCGGCCTCTTCCAAAAGACTGCGAATGTCCGGGGCGAGTCCCTCGCGTTCGCCCACTACCCGCACGCGGACATTGTTGCGGTGGAGGTCGGCCAGGTCGTGGCGGATGAAACGCCGCAGCAATCCCATCAAGTCGCGGATCTCGGCGGCCGGCCGCGACCAGTTCTCCGAACTAAAAGAAAAGATCGTGAGCACGCTAATGCCAATCTCGCCGGCCGCGCGCACGGTGCGTCGCAGCGCCTCGACGCCGCGCCGGTGTCCCTCGCTGCGAGGTAAACCGCGCGCGGCTGCCCAGCGCCCGTTGCCATCCATGATGATGGCAACATGGCGGGGCACCTCAAATACGGCGCTCGAAATATTCACCGGCACTTCCGCCTCGGGCATCGGCATCGCGGGCTCCCGCCCCTCTCCCTCATACCGTCAGGATTTCCTTTTCCTTGGCGGCCAGCATCTGATCGACATCGTGGATGGCCTGATCGGTTGCCTTCTGCACCTGCTCGGCATCACGATCATGGTCATCCTTGCTGATCTTATGCTCCTTTTCCAACTTTTTGAGAACGTCTAGGCCGTCGCGACGGACGTGACGCACCGCTATGCGTGCGGCCTCCGTATATTTATGCGCAATCTTGACCAGTTCTTTACGCCGCTCCTCGTTAAGTTCCGGAATGCGCAGCCGCAATACCTGTCCTTCCGTCGCCGGGCTTAAGCCCAGGTTGGCGTTGACGATGGCTTTTTCGACCGCATGGACCATCGACTTGTCCCAAACTTGAACGCTGATGAGGCGAGGTTCGGGAATGCTGACGGTGGCGAGCTGGTTGAGGGGCATATGGGTGCCATAGGCATCGACCTGCACCGGATCGAGCAGGCTCGCCGAGGCGCGGCCTGTCCGCAAGCCGCTGAGCTCCTGCTTAAGGGAATGCAGCGCGCCGTGCATGCGCCGCTTCAATTCATTAATGTCGTGAGTTGCGGATGACATACGATTCCCCGTCAATTCCTCGAAACGATTTTATCAAATCACGCGCGATTATCTATTCCGCCCGGCCCGCCAGTGCTCATCCGCCGACAACAGTCGCGTGCCCTTCCCCGCGCAACACCGCTGTAATGGCGCCCGGCTCGCGGATCGAGAAGACGATGATAGGCATCCGGTTCTCCCGGGCAAGCGTGAAAGCGGTCGAATCCATCACCTTGAGGTCGCGCTCGATCGCCTCTTGATGCGTGAGTTTGGCGTAACGTTTGGCCTTCGGATCCTTCTTCGGATCGGCGCTGTAAACCCCATCGACGTTGGTGGCTTTCAAGACCGCATCGCCGTCCAACTCCGCCGCGCGCAACACCGCCGTTGTGTCCGTGGTGAAAAATGGATTGCCGGTTCCCGCCGCAAGCAGAACGATCCGCTTCTTCGCCAGATGCTTGAGCGAACGCGCGCGCGTGTAAGTCTCGCAAATTGCCGGCATGGCGAGCGCCGATAACGTCCTGGCGGCTTGGCCCTGCCGTTCGATCGCTGCCTCAAGAACAAGGCAATTCATGACCGTGGCGAGCATGCCCATGGCGTCACCGGTGGGCCGTGAGACGCCGCGAGCGGACACTTCAACGCCGCGAAAAATATTTCCGCCGCCCACCACGACGCCGAGCTCGATGCCGAGCGCGCAGCTCGCCGCCAGGTCGGCAGCGATGCGGTCGACCACCGGCTGATGGACACCGAAGCCTTCGGGTCCGCTCAGGGCCTCGCCTGAGAGCTTGACGATGACACGACGGTAGATCGGTTCACCCATGGTGCTCCGCCCCCTTTCGCCGCATGGACTGCCTGATGCAGACGCTATTTCAACTCTGACCGGCTGCGGCGGCTACCTCGGCGGCGAAATCCGATTCCTGCTTGTCTATACCTTCGCCGAGCGCATAACGCACGAAACCGGTGATCTTGACCGGGGCGCCGATGCGGCCTTCCGCTTCCTTGAGTGCCAGGGCGACGCTTTTGTCAGGATCGTGGATATAGGCTTGCTCGACCAGGCAGACTTCCTTGTAAAAGGTCTTAAGCCCGGACTCGACAATCTTTTCGATGACATTGGCGGGCTTGCCCTGCGCCTTGAATTTATCCGCCAATACGTCTTTTTCCCGTGCGACGACCGCGGGATCGAGGCCGGTCGAATCGACCGCCTGAGGATTTGCCGCGGCGACGTGCATAGCCAGCATGCGGCCTAGAATGACCAGCTCATCTGCCTTGCCTGCGGATTCAAGTCCGACAATGACGCCGATTTTGCCAAGGCCGTCAGTCACCGAATTGTGGACATAGCTTCCGACCGCGCCCTTACTGACGGATAGCATCGCTGCGCGGCGAAACGTCATGTTCTCGCCGATCTTGGCGATGGTCTCGGCGATGGCCTCGGCGATGGTGATAGATCCCGCCTTCGCCGCCTTGATCTTCTCGGCATCGGTACCGACGTCGAGCGCGACCCGGGCGATCATCTTGACCAGACCCTGGAACAAGTCGTTGCGGGCAACAAAGTCGGTTTCGGAATTGACTTCGACCACCACGCCTTTGGGACCTGCAAGCCCGACACCGATCAATCCCTCGGCGGCGAGGCGGCCCGCCTTTTTCGCTGCCTTGGCGAGGCCCTTCTTGCGCAGCCAGTCGACCGCAGCTTCCATGTCGCCGCTGGTTTCACCCAGCGCCGACTTGCAGTCCATCATACCCGCGCCGGTCTTCTCGCGCAGTTCCTTGACCATCGAAGCGGAGATATTTGCCATCATACGCTTTCTATTGAGCAGAAGCACTGCCGGCCGCAGGCTCACTCGACCGTATCGGCGGTGAGTTCCTTGGCCTTGGCGACCCATCCATCGACGCGGCCGGGAAGGCCCACCTCTTCGCCGATGTTATGCGCGGCAGTGGGGCTAAGCTCGGCGATCTGCGTGTAATGGAAGATGCCAAGATCGTTGAGCTGTTTTTCGATCGCGGGCGACACGGCGGTGAGCTTCTTCAGGTCATCGGCAACGCCCCGCGGACCTGGAAGCGGCTCGAAACCTAAGCCGTCGGTCTTGGCCGGCAGCTCTTCCTTGACCGGATGCGCCGCAGCGCCCACGTCAAGGCCGCTGTCCCCTTGCGCTCGCGAGATGCCGTCGATGGAAGCCTTAGCGACGAGATCGCAATAGAGGGCGATGGCACGGGCTGCATCGTCGTTGCCCGGCACCACATAGGTAATGCCTTTGGGATCGCAATTGGTATCGACCACCGCGGCGACCGGGATTCCAAGCCGCTGCGCCTCCTTGATGGCGATGTCTTCCTTGTTGGTATCAAGCACGAAGAGCAGGTCAGGTAGACCGCCCATGTCCTTGATGCCGCCCAGCGCACGATCGAGCTTGTCGCGCTCGCGCGTCAGCGTCAGGCGCTCCTTCTTGGTGTAGCCCTTGGCTTCTTCGCCGGTGCTAAGCATCTCCTCGAGCTTTTTCAGCCGCGAGATGGACTGCGAAATGGTTTTCCAGTTGGTCAACGTGCCGCCGAGCCAGCGCGAATTGACGTAATATTGCGCCGACTTTTTCGCGGCCTCGGCAATGGAATCCTGAGCTTGCCGCTTGGTGCCAACGAACAAGATGCGACCGCCGCCAGCAACGGCGTCGCTCACCGCCTGCAGGGCGCGATGCAGCATCGGCACGGTTTGGGCGAGATCGATGATGTGAATGTTATTGCGGGTGCCGAAGATGTACTCGCCCATCTTCGGGTTCCAGCGGTGGGCCTGATGGCCAAAATGAACGCCAGCTTCTAATAGCTGACGCATAGAAAATTCAGGAAGCGCCATGACATTTCTCCGGTTGATCCGCCGCGGACGTTGTGAGTCCCCGAGGGGACCACCGGACGGCCTTTTTGACCCATTGTCGGGGCCTAAAGCCACGCGTCCGCGTGAGTGATGGCGGGCTTATAGCGGCGAAAGCCGCCTGATGCAACCTAAAGCCCGCGCCGCAGAAAATAGCTGCCGCCTTGTGAAATTTTATCGCGCTCCTGGGCCGTCGAGCCACCCTTGTTCATTCGGGGCGGCCCATGAGACTATGACGCGACGCAAAGACCTTTTTCCGGATAGGGCATGCACGAGTTAATCCAGGACATCACCTTCTCCATTGTTACCGCCTGGATATTGGGTGTCTGCGCGCAACTCTTCCGGCAGCCGCCTATCCTCGCCTATCTCGCCGGCGGCGTTTTGCTCGGCCCCATCGGCTTGCACTGGGTGCAGTCGCAAGAATCCATTCACGTCATCTCCGAGCTTGGCCTGATCCTGATGCTGTTCATGATCGGCCTGGAAATCGATCTGAAAAAGATCGTTCGCGCCGGCCGCGTCATAATCGGCGCCGCCGTTATCCAAATTGCCGGTACTTGCGCCATCGCGCTCTCATTCTTCATGATCGTGCTTCCGGCGAGCGGTGCCCCCTGGGACCCGCTCTATCTCGCGGTCGCCGTGGCCTTGAGCAGTACCGTGATCATCGTCAAGGTTCTCTACGAGAAGCGCGAGCTTGATACCTTGCCGGGCCGCGTCACGGTTGGCGTGCTGGTGCTGCAGGATTTAGCCGCGATTCTCTTTCTCGCCGTGCAGCCGAGCCTGGATGATTTGCGCCTCAGCATCGTCTTCCTTTCCATCGGCCGCGTGACCGTACTTATCGGGGCGGCGATGCTGATCAGCCGCTTCGTGCTGCCGTGGATTTTTCATCGCATCGCGCGGCTGCCGGAATTGGTGCTGGTCGGCGCGCTGGCCTGGTGCTTTCTTGTCGGAGAAATCGGCGAGAGATTGCATTTGTCCCGCGAAATGGGCGCGCTGATCGCGGGCGTCGCCCTCTCCACTTTCCCTTACGCTCTCGACGTCACCGCCAAGGTGACGACCTTACGCGATTTTTTCATCACCCTGTTTTTCGTCGCCCTGGGAATGACCATCCCGATGCCGACCGCACCGGTTGTCTACCTGGCTTTGATCATTGTCGGCTTCCTCATTATTAGCCGCATCGTGACTGTTTTCCTTCCGCTCTACGTGATGCGGCAAGGATTGCGCGCGAGCCTTTTGCCCGCGATCAACCTGTCGCAAATGAGCGAGTTCTCGCTGGTCTTGATCCAAGTCGGTGTCGCCTCCGGCCAAACCAGCGCGCGGTCTGCTAGCGCCGCTTCTCTTGCCTTCGTGGTCCTCGCGGTGCTGAGCACCTTTGCCATGACGCACAGCGATCTAATCAGCCGCGCGGCGATCGGGCCGCTGAAGCTGCTGGGCATTCGCGATCTGGATCACAAGGCGTCCGACGATACCGACGATGGCACACATGGCCGTCCGCGGCGCATTATGCTGCTTGGGTTCTTCCGGACGGCAAGCTCCTTCCTGAGCGAGATGGAACGGAAAAATCCGGCGCTGAAGGAACAGATCGGCGTGATCGATTTCAATCCCGTGGTCTACGGCAACCTGAAATCAAAAGGGGTGCAAGTGACCTACGGGGACATCAGCAATCCAGACACGCTGGCCCATTCCGGCATCGCACATGCCGAGATCGTGATCTCGACGGTGCCGGACTATCTGCTCAAGGGAACGAGCAATGAAAAGCTCGTGCGCAAGGTGCGTGCACTCAATCCGAAAGCAAAGATCATCGCTGTCGCCGATTTGCTGGAAGACATCGCTCAGCTCTACAAGGCCGGCGCGGATTACGTGCTCGCTTCAAGATTGATAGAAGCAAACGAGCTGCTCACTGTGATCAGTGCAGCGGAAAACCACCTGCTGCCGGACCTGCGCGCTAAAATCGATGCGCGCATCAATAAGCGCGAGGAAGTTCTGCCCTAAGCAACATTCACAACGCCTCCACGGCGACTACGCCGGGCACCGCCTTGATGGCGCCGGCGATCTGCGGTGAGACCTTAAAGCGGCCGGGAAGCTTGACCTCGACTTCCATGCCCTCTTGCAACATCAGCACCATCGACACCTCGCCATCGGGCTTGTCCTGCGGCGCTGCCGCAGGCCCCGCCTTGGTGCCTTCCAGGCGCTTGGCGACGCCTTCGATCGGCGCGTTGCTGCGCAGAAACACCCGCAAGCCCTTCTGCAGCTTCGCTGCTGCCTGCTCCAGCGGCTCGACCGATTGGATGCGCGCGCGTACTTCGTCGCCTTGCATCTCCGCCGACAGGAACAACAGCACAGCAGTGCCGGGTTCCAGCAGGTCGCGGTATTGGGCGAGCCCCTCGGCAAAAAGCACAGCTTCATAATGTCCGGTCGGATCAGAAAGACCGATGATGCCCATCTTGCTTCCCGAACGGGTGCGCCGCTCGACGCGCGAGATCACCGTCGCCGCCAACCTCCCTGCACTAACCCCAGCCTTCACCGCGCGTGTGAACTCCGCCCATGGCTGCACCCGCATGCGTTGGAGCGTGGCGGCATAATCGTCAAGCGGATGACCGGTGAGGAAGAATCCAATGGCATCAAATTCTTTTTGCAGCCGTTCGGCCGGAAGCCACGGCTCGACCGCGGGAATTGCCAGAGTCTCGCGGCTCGACTGGCCGCCAAACAGTTCGTTCTGTCCCCTGCTCGCGGCGTCGTGGGTTCTCTGGCCGGTGGCCAGAATGGCATCAACAGCCGCGAAGGCGCGCGCACGTTCCGGTTCCAACTCGTCGAACGCGCCGGCAGCGGCCAAGCTCTCCAATACGCGTTTGTTCACCGCGCGCGGATTGATGCGGGAAGCAAAGTCCGTGAGATCGGCGAAGGGGCGGTCTGCGCGCGCAGTCACGATCGCCTCCACCGCTTGCGCGCCGACACCCTTCAGCGCCCCGAGCGCGTAAAGGATGGTGTTGCCATCGACGTCGAAGGCGAGCCCAGATCGATTGATCGAAGGCGACTCCACTTTGATACCAAGACGCTGGGCTTCGGCACGGAATTCGCCGAGCTTGTCGGTATTGCCCATGTCCAACGTCATCGACGCGGCGAGGAATTCGACCGGATAATTCACTTTCATATAAGCGGTTTGATAGGTCAGCAGCGCATAAGGCGCTGAATGCGACTTGTTGAAGCCGTATTCGGCGAACTTGGCGCAAGCCTCGAAGATCACTTCCGCATCGGAGCGCCCAATGCCGCGCTGGACAGCGCCGGCGATGAAGTCGCCGCGCTGCGCCGCCATCTCCTTCTTGTCTTTCTTTCCCATAGCGCGGCGCAAGATGTCGGCCTTGCCGAGGCTGTAGCCGGCAAGGTCGCGCGCGATCTGCTGCACCTGTTCCTGATAGGTGATGATGCCATAGGTGGGAGCGAGGATCGGCTCCAGCCGCGGATGCAGATATTCAATCCGCTCGCGTCCGAGCTTGCGGGCGCAATAGGTCGGGATATTGGCCATCGGGCCAGGGCGGTAGAGGGCGACCAACACGATCAAGTCTTCGAAACGGTCGGGCCGCATGTCGACCAGCGCCCGCCGCATGCCCTGACTTTCCACCTGGAACACGCCGACGGTTTCGCCGCCTGCCAGCATCTCGTAGGTGCCGGCGTTGTCGAGTGGTATCCGCAAAAGTTCGATCTCGACACCGCGCCGGCGCAGGAGCTTTACCGCCGTATCTAAGACGGTGAGGGTTTTGAGACCGAGGAAATCAAACTTTACTAGACCGGCCTGTTCTACCCATTTCATGTTGAACTGGGTTACCGGCATGTCGGATTTCGGATCGCGGTAGAGGGGCGAGAGTTCGGTCAACGGCCGGTCGGCGATGACGATGCCAGCCGCATGCGTTGAGGCATGGCGGGTGAGTCCTTCCAGCTTCTTGGCAATGTCGAAAGCGCGCTTGACGATGGGATCGCTGTCCGCCGCGGCCTTTAACCGCGGCTCATCGTCGATGGCGCGCGCCAACGTCACCGGATTGGCCGGGTTTTGCGGCACCAGCTTGCACAGCTTGTCGACCTGGCCGTAGGGCATTTGCAACACGCGTCCGACGTCGCGCAACACGCCCCGCGCCTGCAGCGTGCCAAAAGTGATGATCTGCGCCACCTGATCGCGTCCATAGCGGCCTTGCACATAGCGAATGACCTCGTCGCGGCGGTCCTGGCAGAAGTCGATATCGAAGTCCGGCATCGACACGCGTTCGGGATTGAGGAAGCGCTCGAACAACAGACCAAAACGGATGGGATCGAGATCGGTGATAGTGAGTGCATAGGCAACCAGCGAACCGGCGCCCGAGCCGCGGCCCGGACCGACCGGTATGCCCTGCGCCTTCGCCCACTGGATGAAGTCGGCGACGATGAGGAAGTAGCCGGGATACTTCATCCGCTCGATGACGCCGAGCTCGAAGGCAAGCCGCTCGCGATATTCTTCCACCGTCCGCCCGTGCGCGATGCCGTAATCGGAAATTCGCCGATCGAGGCCGGCTTCCGCGCTGCGCCGCAATTCCGCGGCTTCGTCGACAGCCGCCCCCCCCTCGCCCACGGAGAAGCGCGGCAGGATCGGCAGGTGTGTGCGCGGCCGAAAGGCGCAGCGCTCGGCGATCTCCACGGTGGAAGCCAGCGCCTCCGGCAGATCGGCAAAAAGCGTCGCCATCTCAGCGCGGGTTTTGAAGCGATGCTCCGGGGTGAGGTGGCGCCGGTCGGTTTCGACCAGAAGCCGTCCTTCGGCAATGCAGATCAACGCGTCATGCGCCTCGTAATCTTCCCGCCGCGCGAAGAATGGTTCGTTGGTGGCAACGAGAGGGATGCCTTTGCCATAGGCGAGATCAAGCAGCATCGGCTCGACTAAGCGCTCCGCCTCGGTGCCATGGCGTTGCAGTTCGACATAGAGCTGGTCGCCGAAAAGGCGCATCAGCGTCTCGCAGCGGGACATCGCCAGGCTGCTCTGCCCTGCCGCGAAAGCGGCATCGAGCGGCCCGCTTGGCCCGCCGGTCAACGCAATGATGCCCTGCGTTTCTCCTTCAAGCCAATTCAGCTTGATGTGTGGCGGCTCATTCGGCGGCGTTTCCAGGAAGGCACGCGAATTGAGCCGCATCAGGCTGCGGTAGCCAGCCTCGTGCGCAGCCAGGAGCACGACGCGGAGGCGCTCCATCGAACCGTTTCCGCTTCGCGGATTCTGCTCTTGGTCACCGAAATCGACGGCGAGCGCGCAGCCGGCAATAGGCTGGATGCCGGCACCCGCGACCTTTTCAGAAAATTCCAGCGCCCCGAACATATTGTCGGTATCGGTCAGCGCCAGCGCCGGCTGACGATCGGCCTTGGCCAGATCCGCCAGCTTGGAAATTGTCAGTGCGCCTTCGAGCAGTGAATAGGCTGAGTGCACATGTAAGTGAACGAAGCCGGGACCGCTCGTGCCGTCATTCTCGCGATTCTGCATACGACTGGATGGTGGGGATCAGGAAAGCGCCTGTCCACCATCAAGGTACGAACGTCCCCGGAATACATGTTTTCCCGAGAGCTCGGAGAAGTCACAGCGTCGCGAAAACCTGCGTCCAGATGGCGATAGTCGCCAGAAACAGACTAATCGAAGCCAAGGCGGCAGCTTCTTGAACCAATGCACGGATCATGGTGTCCTCCTGAGAACGAATAAGGAACATAGTTCCCTTTATGTTCCTAAGAGTCAAGTGCTGTTTGGCTGCGTCCTCAATCCCAGGCGATGAGGTTCGCGCAGTTCGTGTTGCCGGTATAAGCTGTAACTTACGGCTGTATAGGATTTAAACGTATCGTAACGGATGCAGCTTAAACGTGAACTCCTATGGCACCCGTCCATCAGGCACCAAAGGCGTCGGAACGGCGACAGCATCAGCGCCGTGAAATGTTGACGTGGGGCAAGCTCATCTTCAACCGTCCGTTGACGGTAATCGATTGCATGGTGCGCGATCTTTCGGACAACGGCGCGTGTCTTGAGATGTCGCAGCCAGTGCAAGTTCCAGATGTCTTCGAACTAATCATCAAGCCAAGCTCGAAAAGACGGCTTTGCGGCGTCGTGTGGCGAGCTGAAAAGCGAATAGGGGTCGAGTTCAAGCAAGGCTCTCTCGGACCTGAAGACGCCTGAGCCCATTGCGGCTTCGATCGCTTTTACGGCCACTGCCAGAGCGCAATCGCGGCGACGAAATCCGGCAAAGGAACGTAGGCGAGCACCACGTCGGTACTGACCGACAACGCGACCGCGCCGATCAGCGATACCGCCGTTCCCAACGCCATCCCGCTGCCAAAGACTTCGTGCTGCGGATTGAGCAGCCGCGAGAACATCAAGCGAAAGATAAGTTGCAACTGCAGCAACGGTGTCACGTTCGAAACCGGCGCGATGGAATAGGCCATGTAGATGAACATCTGCGACAGGCAAACGAAGACGCCGGAAAAGGTAAACCATCGCACCGCTTCCGGCTTGGTCGCGCGGACGTGCCGCCACTGACCTGGCCACAGCAGCGAGAGCGCGATCACTACAGTCGCGGCGCCGTAAGAGATCACGCCGGCAACGAAACTACTCCCCGGCCCGGCGCTGTCGAGCGCCATGCGCACCATGATCGGCGTCGTTCCATAAGCGGCAGCCGCTAACAGTCCAAATACATAGCCTTCGAAGTAATGTGGGCTGAAGGCTGGTTCCTGCGCCTTGATCTCCACCGCTGTCGGCGTCTCTGCGGCGTTTTCCGATTCGGCGACACGCTCCAACTCCCCGCCCTTTTTCCCACCGCTGCGTGTGAACATCGGGCCAAGGACAACGAGCGCGATCCCGAGAATACTCAGCGGCGTGAGCTGCTCATGCAGCACCGCTATTGCCAGAACCAGCGTAACCACGAGGCTAAGCTGGATCACCGGCGCCGAGAGGTTGGCGCCAATCGCCCTGGTTGAGCGATAGTTGCAATAGCGTCCGCCAATGAAATGCAACACGCCCACAAGTGCCATCAGCTGGATCGCCACACTTGGGAATTCAGCAAGCTTGGCAAAGCCGCCGGTTGCCACCGCCACCACCAGGAAAATCGGTACACCGATCGGCACGGTGATGGCCAAGGCCTGCACCACAGACCCGGACAACACACCCCGCCGCAAGGCTGCGTTATTGAAGGCAAAGGTGGCGGCAGATAGAAGAGCGAGAAAACTTCCGAGCAAGCAATGTCCTTTGCGGGCGCAGCGCGCCCTTACGGCAGTTCGACCACCAGACCTTCGCGGATCGTAACGCGGCGGTCCATGCGCGCGGCCAAGTCCATGTTATGGGTGGCAACGATGGTCGCCAAGCCGGAGGCGCGCACGAGTTGCGTCAGTGCCGTGAATACGTGATCCGCCGTATGCACATCGAGATTTCCAGTCGGTTCATCGGCTAGCAGAATGCGCGGGGCATTGGCGACTGCGCGTGCGATGGCGACGCGCTGCTGCTCGCCGCCTGACAGTTCCGCCGGCCGATGCACTAGCCTTTCCCTAAGTCCGAGGTAGCTCAATAGCTCAATCGCGCGCGCGCGCGCTTCCGATCGTGGCAGGCCGCGGATCATCTGAGGCATCATAACGTTTTCAATCGCCGAGAATTCCGGCAGCAAACGATGCGACTGGTAGATGAACCCGACCTCAGAGCGCCGGATTTGCGTGCGTTCGGCGTCCGGCCGGCCCGAGGTAGGAACGCCATTGATGTACACATCGCCGGCGTCGGGATGTTCAAGCAATCCGGCAATATGCAGGAGCGTCGATTTGCCCGCGCCGGAGGGCGCTACCAGCGCGATCGATTGGCCAGGCCATACCGCCAGTTCCGCACCTTTAAGAATGTCGAGTATGGCATTGCCCTGGCGGTAATGCCGCTCGATGGCGTGGAGGAAGAGAACCGGAACTTCCTCCTCAGCCGTCATCCGCGGATCACTCATAGCGAAGCGCCTCGACGGGATCCAGGCGCGCAGCGCGCCACGACGGATACAGCGTCGCTATGAAGGAAAGCGCGAGCGCCATGACGACAACGGCCGTGGTCTCGCTTACGTCCATGTCGGCCGGCAGCCGCGACAGGAAATACAGTTCGGGTGAAAACAACTCCGTGTTGGTGAGCCAGGACATGAATTGCCGGATGGACTCGATATTGAGACACACCAGCGTCCCCAGGCCGAACCCAAGCAAGGTGCCGACCACGCCGATCGACGCTCCGGTGATGAAGAAGACGCGCATGATCGCGCCTTGCGTAGCTCCCATGGTGCGCAGGATTGCGATGTCGCTGCCTTTGTCTTTCACCAGCATGATGAGGCCTGACACGATGTTCAGGGCGGCGACCAGGACGATTAGCGTCAAGATCAGGAACATGACATTGCGCTCCACCTGCAGCGCATTGAAAAAGGTGGCGTTGCGCTGGCGCCAGTCGATCATGAAGATCGGGCGTTGCGCGGCATCGGAGATGGCTTTGCGGTACTGGTCGACCTTGTCAGCATTGTCGACATAGATCTCGATCGCGGTGACATCGCCGGCGCGGTTGAAATAGGCCTGCGCTTCCTTCAGCGGCATGAACACAATACCGACGTCGTATTCCGACATACCTATTTCAAATACGGCGGCGACTTTGTAGGGTTTGATCCGTGGCGTCGTACCCAACGGCGTTACCGCGCCGCGCGGCGCGACCAAGGTAACGCTATCGCCAGCGCGCAGCGATAGTTGATCCGCAAGCCGGCGCCCGATGGCCACCCCTTGCCCGTCGTCGAAGCCCTCGAGACTTCCTTGCTTGATGTTTTTGGCGATCGACCCAAGCTTCGTTAGGTCCTCGGCGCGCATTCCCCTCACCAGAACGCCGGCGCTGTTGAACGGGGACGAAGCCAGCGCCTGCCCCTCGACCATGGGCGCAGCCAGCTTGACGCCCGGAACCTTGGAAATTCTGTCGGCGACCTGCTCCCAATCGTTCAATGGAGAATCTATTGGCTGAACAAGAAGATGGCCGTTAAGGCCGAGAATCTTGTCGAGCAATTCTGTGCGAAAGCCGTTCATCACCGCCATAACAATAATGAGGGTGGCAACCCCCAGCATGATGCCGAGGAAGGAAAATCCGGCAATGACCGAAATGAATCCTTCCTTCCGGCGCGCGCGCAGATAGCGCAGCGACAGCATCCACTCGAACGGGGCAAAAAGGGTGGTGCCGGCGGACTTGCTCATCATTGTCTTCCCCGTGCCGCAGCTTCAACCGATTCTGGTAAATTCAAGCTTCCGCTCCCAGCCCGATCAGAACGAAGCGCACAGGTTCATGACGACAGAAGCTCAATCGCATCAGCCGGGGCGAGGAGCTGCCGGCTTCCATCCGCGCGCTTCTTCACTTCGACCTTGCCCTCGGCAAGACCTTTCGGCCCGACCAACGCCTGCCAGGGAATGCCGATGAGATCGGCGGTTGCGAACTTGGCGCCCGGCCGTTCGTCGAGGTCATGATAGAGGACGTCGACGCCGCTCTCCTGTAGGTCACGATAGAGCCGCTCCGAAGCTGCATCCGTCTCCACTGCGCCTTGCTTGAGATTGAGGATCATCACCCTGAATGGCGCCACCGATTCCGGCCATTTGATCCCCGCGTCATCGTGAGAGGCCTCAATGATGGCGGCAACGAGGCGTGAAATGCCGATGCCATAGGAGCCACCCTCGGGGGCGATGTCCTTGCCCTCGGGGCCGGTGACGAGCGCTTTCATCGCCTTGGAATATTTGTCACCAAAATAGAATATCTGTCCCACCTCGATGCCGCGCGCCGAGACGCGCTTGTCTTCCGGCACTTCTGTCTCGAAGCGTGCCTGGTCGTGCACATCGGAGGTCGCCGCATAGAGCGCCGTGCGCTGGCGCACGATCGGCTCCAGATCGGAATCGAAATCCACATCCGCGCCCGGCACCGGCATGTCCAGCAAATCCCTGTGGCAGAACACCTGGCTTTCGCCGGTCTCTGCGAGCACGATGAATTCGTGCGAGAGGTCGCCGCCGATCGGGCCCGTTTCCGCGCGCATCGGGATGGTCTTCAGCCCCATGCGAGTGAAGGTGCGCAGGTAGGCGACATACATTCTGTTATAGGAGCGGCGCGCGGCTTCCTTGTCGAGATCGAAGGAATAGGCGTCCTTCATCAGGAACTCCCGTCCGCGCATGACGCCGAAGCGTGGCCGCACTTCGTCGCGGAACTTCCACTGGATGTGATAGAGATTGAGCGGCAGTTCCTTATAGGAACGCACATAGGCGCGGAAGATTTCCGTCACCATGTCTTCGTTGGTGGGGCCGTAGATCAACTCACGTTCGTGGCGGTCCTTGATGCGCAGCATTTCGGGACCATAGGCGTCGTAACGCCCGGTCTCGCGCCATAGGTCGGCGGGCTGCAGGGTGGGCATTAGGATCTCGATGGCACCGGCGCGGTTCATTTCCTCCCGCACGATCTGCTCGATCTTTTTGAGCAGCCGGACACCCAGCGGCAGCCACGCATAGATACCGGCCGCCTCCTGGCGGATCATACCGGCGCGCAGCATCAGCCGGTGCGAGACGATGTCCGCCTCTTTCGGAGTTTCGCGCAAGGTGGGCAGGAAGTAACGGGACAGGCGCATGATTGCTCTTGTGAGTCGTAATGGAATAGCGAGTTGAGTGAAACCGGATCGCTTGCAAAAAGACAAGAGGCGGGCGGGTTTAGGCTGTCCGCCGGGCTTCCGAATGGCGCATCCCGGAGCCCGATGCCGGGTGACAGGGAAAGCCAGATCGGCTAACGTCTGTTTCCTGCGGCGGGTAATCGGTATAAGCCGAAGCCATCGCTAACGGTCCAAGTCTGGGGAGAATGCCCGAGGGCGCGCGAAGACGCAGCCATCGCGACAAACGCAAAGATCGTGCATCGGGCTTGAAATAACGACATAAGAGCGGGGCCTCGGCCCTGCTCTTTTTTACAGGCGGTGTCAGAACGGCCAAGTTTCCAGCGTCACCAGCTTGTTGACGTAGACCAGGTAGCAGGCGCCGAAGATCACGGTGGCGGTAACCGTCGTCCATAGCAGCTTGCGCAAGAGGCTGGGAATTGCGGGCGCTCCGGGATCGCTGCCGTGAACGATATCTCCGCTCTCCTGCTGACTGCGGACGCCCCACGGCAGGACCGCGAACAACGTCAGCCACCAGATCAGGAAATAAATCGCAATCGCGGTAGTCGTCGACATCGGCTCACACCATCAGCACGTGCACGTGGCACATGGGCTTCTTGTTCCATTCGCGCCCAATGGTGCCGCGTACGGCTTTGCTCACGGAGTCGGCGATGGCATCGGGATCGCGGCGGCGCGCGCGTGGCAGCGATTCCATAGTGTCCACCACGGCATCATAAACAATATCGCTCATGCTCTCGCCGGCAATGTTGGTCTCCGGGATGCCTGTGAGCTCGATCTCCGGGTCGGCGGCAAGCTCTCCTTTGTCCGTCACCGCCAGCGCGACTGAGACGACCCCCGCAAAGCCTAACCGTCTGCGGTCGGGAATGGTGCGCGCCTGAGCGTCAACGAGAATCCGGCCGTCCTTGTAAACGCGGCCCGCCGGCACCTCATCGATCACAGCCGGACCTTCAGGAGCCAACCGCACCAAGTCGCCGTCGCGGCAGATCAGAACTTTGCCGACGCCGGCCCGCCGCGCGAGATCGGCATGTTCGGAAAGATGCAGCGGCTCGCCATGCACGGGAAGCACGATCTGCGGACGCACCCAGCGCAGCATGTCCTCGAGCTCCGCCCGGCGCGGATGCCCCGACACATGCACCAGATGAGTGCGGTCGGTGACGACTTCGATGCCCTGGGTGATCAGCCCGTTGATCACCCGTCCGACCGCCTTCTCGTTGCCGGGAATGGCGCGGGAGGAAAAAATCACGCGGTCACCGCGATTGAAGGTCACTTCCGGATGATCGTCCGCGGAAATGCGCGACAGCGCCGCGCGGGGCTCGCCCTGACTGCCGGTGCACAAGGCTAGCACCTTGTCGGGGGGTAGATAGCCGTAGGCGTCGACGCCGCGGAATTCCTGCACGCCGTCGAAATAGCCGGTCTCGCGCGCAACCTGCACCACCCGTTCCATGGCGCGGCCTACCAGCACGACTTCGCGACCGGCGGCGCGCGCCGCGTCGGCAACGCAGCGGAGCCGGGAGACATTAGAGGCGAAAGTGGTGACGGCGACGCGCCCGCGCGCGGACTTGATGAGTTCGGCGAGCACTTTGGCGACGTCGGCTTCCGACGGCGAGCGACCTTCGCGCACGGCGTTGGTGGAGTCGCCAATCAGCGCCAGCACGCCTTCGTCGCCTATCGCCGTAAGCTTGGCCTCGTCTGTGGGCGGGCCGATGACCGGCGTGGGATCGATTTTCCAGTCGCCGGTGTGCACGACGATGCCCGCGGGCGTGCGGATGGTCAGCGCGTTGGATTCCGGAATCGAATGCGCGACCGAGACGTATTCAACATTGAACGGCCCTACATCGAAGCGCCCGCCAAGCGGAATAATCGTTATGGGAATTTCCGGCGCTCCGGGTTCGCCGCGGCATTTGGCTTCGAACAGCGCCGCCGTGAAGGGTGTGGCGTAGATCGGCACCTTCAGGCGCGGCCACAGATCGATGATGGCGCCGATATGGTCCTCGTGGCCGTGGGTGATGACGATGCCGGCGACATTCTTACGCTCCTCGACCAGATAGCGGATGTCCGGCAGCACAAGGTCGACGCCGGGAACGTCCTCTCCGGCAAAGGACACGCCGAGATCGACCACAAGCCAGGTCCGCCGTCGCTCCTCGCCGAGGCCATAGAGCGACAGGTTCATGCCGATTTCGCCGACGCCGCCGAGCGGCGCGAAAACGAGTTCCGTTTTTGGAGACGCCATCGTCTTCACCGAGCCGCCAATGTCAGATCAGGTGCTGCGATGGCGAATACCTCGCCGGCGCTTACCGCTTCCACGCTGCCGTCAGGCAAACGCAGCACCAGACAGCCGGCTTCGTCGAGCGCCTGGAAATGCCCTGCAAGCTCTCGGTGAGGAAGCCGGACGCGGATGTCTGTTCCGACGCCAATGGCGCGCATCAGCCAATCCGCGCGGATCGACGCGAAGCCCGCTCCGCCCTGCCACTGGTCGAGCCGGTCAAACATTGTTTTTGATAGCCGGAGAAAAAGCTGTTCAGGTGACACCATTACGCCTGCGGCACCGAGATCGGTCGCAGGATAAGACGTTCCGGCGGGATGATGAACGCAATTAACGCCGATGCCTAGGACAGCAGCCGCGTCTTCGGTCTCGATCAAGATGCCGGCGAACTTCGCACCGTCGACGAGCAGGTCGTTCGGCCACTTCACCGCGACGCGGGAATTAAGAGTGAGAGCCAGGTCCAGAACGGCGTCATGAACGGCGAGGGCAACAACAAATGGTAACTCGCTAACGCGCCGAGGCGGCAAGAGATTTGTGAGCAGGAGGCTTGCATAAAGATTGCCGGGCTCGGAAATCCAGGTGTTGCCCCGGCGTCCCCGGCCCGCGGTCTGCCGCGCCGCCGTTACCCAAAGCGGCCCGCGCTCGCCTGCCCGTGCCAACGCCAATGCCTCTGAATTGGTCGACCCGACAGCATCATGAGCGATGAGCTTTACGCCTCGGGCGGCGGTCGTCGGGTCAAGCTGCATCAGCTAGAACAACGACTTCGCGGCGGCGGTCGCCGCATCGACCAGTGGCGCCGGATAGGCAAAGAACAAGATGTTGAACAGGCCGGTGACCGCGAGCACAGCCTTAAGTTCACCGGGCATGGGTACGAAGCCTTTCGCCGGCTCGTCGAAATACATGATCTTGATGATCAGCAGATAATAATAGGCGCCCACCACGCTGGCGAGCACGCCGATCACGGCCAGCATATAAAGCCCGGCCTTGATTGCAGCGAGGAAGACATAGAATTTGGCGAAGAATCCGGCGAGCGGCGGAATCCCAGCCAACGAGAATAACAGCATCGCTAAAAAGAACGCCATGGCCGGATTAGTGCGCGCGAGTCCAGCCAGATCGGCAATCTGCTCGACCGGGCCCTCGGGGCGACGCATGGACAAGATGATCGCGAAGGTACCAAGCGTCATGGCCACGTAGATGCCCATATAAACAAGGACGCCCTGCACGCCTTCCGGAGTGGCGGCGGCAAGCCCAATCAGAGCAAAACCCATATGACTGATGGAGGAATAAGCCATCAGCCGCTTGATATTGCGCTGGCCGATCGCTGCGAAGGCCCCAAGCACCATCGAGGCGATGGCGACGAAGACCAAAATCTGCTGCCATTGCGCGGCGATGCCTGGAAAGGCGCCGACCGCCGCGCGGATGAAGACGGCAATGGCTGCGACCTTGGGAGAAGCGGCGAAAAAAGCCGTGATCGGCGTCGGCGCGCCTTCATAAACGTCCGGCGTCCACATATGGAAGGGCACCACCGAAATCTTGAAGCATAGGCCCGCGAACAGAAACACCAAGCCGAACACAAGCCCAATCCCGCCCTGCCCCGCCGCCTGCGCAATGCCGGCAAAGCTAATCGTGCCGGTGAAGCCGTAGATCAGCGAAGCGCCGTAGAGCAGCATTCCCGATGACAGCGCGCCGAGCACGAAATATTTCAGGCCGGCTTCGTTCGAGCGCACGGAATCGCGGCTGCTGGATGCCAGCACGTAAAGGCAAAGGCTCATCAGCTCCAAGCCAAGATACAGCGCGATGAGATCGGCGGCCGAAACCAACAGCATCATGCCGAGGCTCGAAAACAAGATGAGGATTGGGTATTCGAAGCGTTGCTGTTTTTCCGCGGCCATATAATCGAGCGACATCAGGATCGTCGCTGCCGAGCCGGCCAGCGCCAAGACCTTCATGAAACGCGCAAAGGGATCGACGACAAAGCTGCCGCCGAAAGCCACAAGCTTGCCCACCGGAAGCCACAGCACCAGTGCTGCTGCCGCGACGAGAAGCAAGATCGACAAAGCATTGACCGTGCCAATCGTCCTGTCGCCGCCAAATACGCCGATCATGAGCAGCGCCATGGCACCGAGCGCCAGTACAATCTCCGGCAAGGCGGGCAACAGCACCGAGAGTTCGGCGGGCATATTCATCACTGCACCACTGCGGCCGCGGCTTTGACTGCATCAAGCGCATGATTGTAGTTGTCGAGCAGCTGCGCAACGGCCGCCGCCGACATGTCGAGCAGCGGCTTCGGATAAAGGCCGAAAAGAATCGTTAGCACAACCAGCGGCGCCAGCGTGATGATCTCGCGGTAATCGAGGTCCGTGATCTCGGCAAGATTTCGCTTCTCCAGCTTGCCGAAAATCACCTTGCGATAGAGCCACAGTGCATAGGCGGCGGAGAGGATGACGCCGAAGGTTGCCAGCGATGCCACCCAAATATTCACTTTGAAGGTGCCGAGCAGAGTAAGGAATTCACCGACAAAGCCAGATGTGCCCGGCAGCCCGACGTTGGCCAGCGTGAAGACCATGAACGCCGCGGCATAGAGCGGCATGCGGTTGACCAGCCCGCCATAAGCAGCGATCTCGCGGGTATGCATGCGATCATAGACGACGCCGACGCAGAGGAACAACGCGCCGGAAACGATGCCGTGGGACACCATCTGGAAAATCCCGCCGGCGACGCCTTGGGTAGTCGCCGCGAAAAGGCCCATGGTGCCAAAGCCCCTATGCGCGACGGAGGAATAGGCGATCAGCTTCTTCATGTCCTCCTGCATCAGCGCCACCAGCGAGGTGTAGATGATGGCGATGGTCGACATCGTGAAGATCAAGGGCGCGAAGTCATGCGAAGCCAGCGGGAACATCGGCAGCGAGATGCCGTCGACGCCCATGTGGTAGGTGATGGCGTTGGCGAGCCACGGCGCCTTTTCGACGAACTGGAAATCCGGCTGCGTGGCGTCGAAGCGCATCACCAGCATCAGCGACACCGCGAGGGTGACGACCGTCGTCCACAGCGCGATCCACCGCGCGTTGCGGTTGGCCGCCTCGTCATTGCCGCGCGCAAGGAAATAGACCAGCAGCGCGCCGACGGTTGGCAGGAAGGTAACGACGGACAGGATGGGCCAGGTCGTCATCACTGGCCTCCGGTGCCGAACATGAACCAGGTGATCAGCCCGGCGACCCCGATCAGCATGGCAAAGGCATAGTGATAGAGGTAGCCGGTCTGCAATTTCACCACATTGC
>JAXDOR010000170.1:0-11187 GCA_034668825.1 Alphaproteobacteria bacterium
AGCAATGAGCAGCGCCGCCGGCGGTTTTTCGGATTGGCCGGGTCGCAGGCGCCCCAGCCGAGCGCAACACGCGGCACGCCCATGGACGAGCCGCAGCCGAGGATGGTGAAGGTCAATGTCATGCGGCGCCAGCCACAGGACGCGGAATCTTGCCAAACAGCCGAAAGAAATTCTCGGTGGTCTGCCGCGCGATCCCCTCAAATGAGACGCCACGCGCAGCCGCCAGGACTTTCGCGGTTTCCACCACAAACGCCGGCTCGTTGCGCTTGCCGCGATGCGGGCCGGGGGCAAGATAAGGCGCGTCGGTTTCAACCAGAATCCGATCGGCGGGCAAGTCGCGGGCGATGTCGCGCAGCCCTTGCGAATTCTTGAATGTTAGGATGCCGGTGAAGGAAATGTGTAAGCCGAGATTGATCGCGGCGAATGCAAGCTCGCGGCTGCCGGTAAAGCAGTGAAGAATCGCCGGGAAGGCGCCCTTCCCTGTTTCCTCCTTCAAAATCCGCGCCATGTCGTCGTCCGCTTCGCGCGAATGAATGACCAGCGGCAATCCAGTTTCGCGCGCGGCCGCGATATGGGCACGGAATCCCTGTTCCTGCGCCGCGCGCGGGCTGTAGTCATAATGGTAGTCGAGCCCCGCCTCGCCGAGCGCCACCACCTTCGGATGGCGCGCGCGCTGCACGAGTTGGTCCGTGCCGATATCGAGTTCTTCATGGGCATTGTGCGGATGCGTGCCGACCGAGCAATAGATATCGGGAAACCGCTCGGCGATAGCGAGTATTTCGGCGTGGCGGCGTACCCGCGTCGAGATCGTAACGATGCGCCCGATCCCGGCGGCTTGGGCGCGGGCGACGACGGCCTCCAGTTCGGTGGCGAAGTCGGGAAAATCCAGATGGCAATGGCTGTCGACCAGCATGGGCGTATCAAGCCTGCGCGCCGGTTTCCGGTTCCACATAACGGGGGAAGACTCCGCTAGGCGCTGGAAGCGTTGTCCCCGCGGCAAGCCGGTGGTCCTTCCCCAGCCAAGAAAAGTCGCGCTCGCTTTCAGGCACCGCCAGCAGATCGAGCAGCTTGCGCGCCGACCCCGGCATGAAGGGCTGCGCTAAGATGGCGACCTGCCGGATCACCTCGGCGGTGACATAAAGGATCGTTCCCATACGCGCCGGATCGGTCTTTGCCGCGGCCCAAGGTGCTTCGCCGGCGAAATAGCGGTTGGCCTCGGCTACCACAGCCCAGACATGATTGAGCACCTGATGCAGCTGTTGGGTCGCCATGGCTTCGCGCGCCTTGCCGACCATGGCGTCGGCGGAGGTCAGTATCGCGGTGTCATTGGCGCTGAAAGGCCCGGGCTTCGGTAATACGCCGCCGTTCTGTTTTCCGATCATCGACAGTGAGCGCTGGGCCAGATTGCCGAGGTCGTTGGCGAGATCGGCATTGATACGGTTGACGATGACCTCATGGCTGTAATTTCCGTCCTGACCGAACGGCACCTCGCGCAAAAAGAAATAACGCACCGGGTCGACTCCATAGGCATCGGCGAGGGCGAAAGGATCGACCACGTTGCCTACCGACTTCGACATCTTCTCACCGCGGTTGAGCACGTGGCCATGTCCGAAGATGCGGTGCGGTAGCGGTAGGCCCGTCGACATCAGGAAGGCGGGCCAATAGACCGCGTGAAAACGCACAATATCCTTGCCGATCACATGCAGCGCGGCAGGCCAATAGCGTTTGAATTTCTCGCTGTCAGTGTCGGGAAAGCCGGCGGCCGTCAGGTAATTGGTCAGCGCATCGACCCACACATACATGATGTGCTTGGGGTCGCCCGGTACCGGAATGCCCCAATCGAAGGTGGTGCGGGAAATCGACAAATCACGCAGGCCGCCACGAACGAAACTCACAACCTCATTGAGCCGCGTCTCCGGCAGCACAAAATCCGGCTGCCTCTTATAAAGATGGAGGAGCTTGTCTTGATAAGCGGACAAGCGGAAGAAGTAACTTTCCTCCTCGACCCACTCGACCGGAGTGCCGTGCGGCCCCAGCCGCGCGCCGCCCTCGGCGAGCGTGGTCTCGCTCTCGTCGTAGAAGGCCTCGTCGCGCACCGAATACCAGCCGGAATATTTCGAAAGATAAATGTCGCCGGCGCCTTTCATCCGCTCCCAGATGGCGGCGCAAGAACGACGATGGCGTTCCTCCGTGGTGCGGATGAAGTCGTCGTTGGAGCAATTGAACCGTTCGAGCAGGGCGCGATAGCGCGGGACGGTGCGATCGAGCAGTTGGCTGGGCGTAATCCCCTCCTTCGCCGCAGTCTGTTGCATCTTCTGGCCGTGCTCGTCGGTTCCGGTTAGGAAGAACACGTCGTAACCATCCAGCCGCATAAAGCGCGCAATGGCGTCGGTAGCGATCACTTCCGAGGCGAAGCCGATATGCGGGGCGCCATTCGGATAAGCGATCGCGGTGGTGATGTAATAGGGCGGCTTGGTCGCCATTGCTGCTTTCTAGGCAAATACCAGCTGACGCCTGGCTAGGCTATCAAGCCGGACCCTATGGGTTCGGGATGAGATGTGTTGGTGCCAACAGAACGCGGGGAAATCAAGGGTAGTAAGGGCTTGGCGCCCTTTCGATCTGCGCCGCTCTAGCTACCCACTGGGTTTCAGCCCGCCCGCGCCTTGGCCCGGGGTGTCGCGGCGCGTCCGACCATTTCGGCGTAATCCTCAATCGGCGCTGGCCGGCCGATGAGATAGCCTTGAATCTCCTGGCACGCTTCGCGTTTGAGGAACTGCAGCTGAGCCTCGGTTTCGACCCCCTCCGCGGTAATCGGCAGGTTAAGCCCGCGTCCAAGGCCGATCACTGCGCGAATGATCGCGGATGATTGCGCGTTCCGCTCCAAGTTGGAAATGAACGCTCGATCGATCTTGATTTTATCAAACGGAAAGGACTGTAAATACGACAGCGAGGAATATCCGGTGCCGAAGTCGTCCATGGCGATGCGAACACCAAGTGCCTTGAGCTTGCGAAGAATTGAAACGGCACGTGAAAAGTCGCCGATCAGCACGCCCTCGGTGATTTCCAGTTCCAGGCGAGACGGCTTAAGACCGGTTTCCAAGAGCACCATATGCACAAGCCCGGCCAGGTCGCCATGCTGGAACTGCACCGGCGACAGGTTGATGGCGATCTGCAGGGGCTTTGGCCAGGATGCCGCCTCGCGGCAAGCCTCCCGCAAAACCCATTCGCCAAGCGAAATGATAAGACCGCTCTCCTCCGCAAGCGGAATGAATGTATTGGGCGGTATCTGTTCTCCGCTTTTATGGCGCCAGCGCAGCAGGGCCTCGAATCCTAGGATTTCACCATCGATCCCAGCCTGCGGCTGATAATGGATCTGCATTTCCTTGCCGTCGACCGCCAAGCGCAAATCGTGCTGCAGAGCGCGCTTTGCCCGCAGGCGTTCGTCCATGTCCTGCTCGAAGAAACGGATCGAACCTCGGGCAGAGGTCTTCGCCCGATAAAGCGCGGCGTCGGCGTTGGAAAGAAGCGCCGCGGCATCGATGCCATCGGCCGGAAATAACGCGATGCCGACCGTCAAGCTGGCGCGGAGCGGATGGCCGGCGATCTCGATGTCGCCCTCAATCACTTCGACCAATCGCCGCGCAAGCGCTTCCGCCGTTGCCGGCTGCGGGCCTTCAGGCGAGATGATGGTGAACTCGTCGCCTCCCATGCGCGCTAAGAACGCCCCGTCACACGCCACGCTGAGACGTTGCGCCACCTCACATAACAAGGCATCTCCGGTCGAATGCCCGAAGACATCGTTGACTTCTTTGAACCGATCCAGATCGATACAGAGAACGGCAAAGCTTTCTCCAGCAGCCGTAGCTCGGGCAATCGTCGTCTCCAGACACATATTGAAAGATGCCCGATTTGGCAGATTCGTCAGCGCATCGTGATGCGCCATGTGTGCGATGCGTACTTCCGCCTGTCTTCGTTCGGTAACGTCATTGATCACGGTGAGCAGATAACGCATCTCGCCATCGTCGCCCAACACCGGAATCCGGTTGGTCGTCACGATGCGGGTCCCTAACCCAGGCGTGTCGATGGGATGCGGTTCATGGAACTCCGCACGGCCGGAGCGCACTAGTTGCTCGTCATGTTCGCGGATACTCGCCGCGGCGGCAGGCGGGAACAGATCGGCGGCCGTCTTGCCAATCATGCTTTCGCGCGGAACCCCGAATTGCTCCTCGCCGGCGCGGTTGATCAGCACATAGTCGAAATCCGGCAGTTTCTTGACGACCAGCATCGCGGGTACATTTTCAATGATGGTATCGAGAAAACTCCGAGTGCGTTGAAGTTCCTTTTCGGCTCGCCGCCTTTCGGTGATGTCGTCGTGCGTGGAAACCCAACCGCCGGTCGGTCTCGCTTCGTTGGTGACGGCGATGAAGCGGCCGTCGGGCAATTCAAAAATGTGCTTGAAGGTTTTACCTGCGATGGCAGCGGCGCTGGCCCGCCGCGCATAGGCATCAGGATCCTCGCCTAAGGTTCCGACTTCCAGCCGCTGCTGCAGGATGTCCCGTAAACTGAACCCGACTTCCAGCCTATCTTGCACCCGGTACATTTCGGCAAAGCGTTTATTCCAAAACACCAGGCGTCCGGCGTCGTCGAACATACACAGACCCTGAGACATGTGGCTGAGGGCCGCGTCGAGGAGCAAATTTTGCTCCTGAAGATTTTCTTGTGAAGGACTGTCCGCCAAAGTTGCCAACATCAAATGTTTCCCTTTGGAGGAACACTATCCGGGGAAATTTGTGTTGCCTTTAAGCGGATGGGCGTTTTTGTAACTAAATCGTTAACTGCCAATACGCCTTCCCTGGAAGCTCCGGGCGTTTCGGCCGCAGAGGCTCCGGCCCAAATCGCTGTAGTGGTCTCGCGTTACCTTCCGGCGGCAACCGACCTGCGAAATAGTCAAAGCCGCCGCAAAATCTTTTTCATTGAGAGCCGAAATTTCGCGGGGTACACCGCCGTCGGGATCGCAGGCGCTTTACCCTGTAAATCCCGGTCTGCAATGTTGTAGATGCGCTGCTATAGCCATATATCTCGGGCGCTATCACACAGGAGAACAAATTGAGCAGCTACAAAGGCCTCGACCCTAAACAGCGCCAGAGCGACGCCGCCGCGGCCAAGAAGGCGATGTTGGACAAGTTTCGCGCTGCGTCCCAAGATCCTGCTATCGCGCAAAAGCTCGCTGAGAGAGCGGCCGTGAACGAAGCGCGGCTTCGTCGCACTGCGGAACGTGAAGCCGCGAAAAAGGTGCAGGACGCCAAGCTGGCTGAAAAGGCCGCCCGCGCTGCCGAAGCCGCAGCGCAGGCAGAACGCGAGGCCGAGAGGCTAGAGGCTGCGGCCGCTGCTGAAAAAGGCGAACAAGCGGCAGTGCTGGAAGCCGAGCAAAAGGCCGCCCGAGATGCCCGCTACGCCGCGCGCAAGGCCGCTAAGAAAGTGCGGCGGCGAGGCTATTAATGGCCTCGAGCGGGCCGAAATGCCTCCTTACCCTGCGCCACCCGCACCGAGCGGAAATTCAGGCCCGCGCCGCCTCCGCCAACAACCCGAACACCGCAAAGACCAGCGGCTTGCGTTCAAGATTATAGGTCTCGACCTCGCGCGCGGCGCTGTTGATTTTCTCCCAAGTCTGCGCGACCCGCGCTAGGCGCGAACGATCTCGCCTCTCATCCGTCAGCCGAGCCGAAAGCCAGGCGTTGACGGTGTCGATAAAGGTGGCCAGCGTGGACGTCTCGGTGCCGGCCATCGCATCTCCTAGGGCATGCAGCGCCTGAGGATCGGCATTTGGAAGCCCTTCGAGAAGCTTGATGACGCGTTGGCGTAACGCCAGCGCCGGCCCATCGAGCAGCATGAGCGCGCGGCTGATGCTGCCTTCTGCCAAAGCCGCCGCCTGTTGCACTTCCTCATCGCCGGCATGACGGCCAAGCGCGGCGGCAGTTCCGCGCACGACGTCGTCATGAGATAGCGGGCGCAGCGTCAGCAAGCGGCAGCGCGAGCGGATCGTCGGCAGCACCCGGCCGGGAGCGTGGCTGACCAGCAGCAGCAGCGAGCGCGACGGTGGCTCTTCGAGGATTTTGAGCAGGGCATTCTCGCCCTCGTCGTTCAGTTCATCCATCGCATCGACGACGGCCACCCGCCAACCGCCCTCGCCCGCCGTCGATCCGAAGAAAGCAACGCTGCGGCGAACCTGGTCGACTTTGATATTCCGGTTGAGCTTGCCGGTGTCGCCGATCACCCGTTCCAGTATCAGCAGGTCGCTATGCGCCTCGTTGGCAATGCGTCGCGCCACGCGATTGTCAGGCTCGACAGCGAGGGAGGCAGCTTTCTGCACATCGGGCGCTCGCGGATCGGGATGCGCGAGCACAAAGCGCGCCATCCGGTAGGCCAGCGTGGCCTTGCCGATGCCGCGCGGGCCGCCGATCAGCCAGGCATGCGGTATGCGGCCGCCGCCATAGGCTTCAAGAAGCGTCTGTTCAGACTCGGCATGGCCGAAGAGATCGTTGGTCGCGCGCGGCGGCAACGGCTCGACCGCCTCCTCGGTGTCCGCCGGACTCACGGCCTTGCCTCGCGCAGGTCCATGACCACTGTCGACGGCCGCAACCGGATGTCGACCACCTTCCAGATTTGCTCCGCGACCTTTTCCAAAGGAGCGGTAACGTCGATGAGGACGCAGCGCTCGGCTTCGCGGACGGCGAGTTCCCGGTACGCGGCGCGCAGCTTTTCGTGGAATTCAAGCGCCTCGCCTTCGAAGCGGTCGGCAATGCCCTTGCCGCGACGCTTGGATGCGCGAGCCAGCCCGATATCGGCGGGGACGTCCAAAACAAACGTCAGGTCGGGCTTCAGGTCGCCGATGGTGATCCGCTCCAAGGCTTGGATAAGGCGCTCATCCACCTGACCCGCTACCCCCTGATAGACGCGCGTTGAATCCGCGAAACGGTCGCACAATACCCAGGCGCCGCGTTCGAGGGCAGGGCGGATGGTCATCTGCACATGATCGTCCCGCGCGGCGGCGAACAGCAGCGCCTCGCCTTCAGCGCCGAGCGGCTTTGCCGCGCCCGACAAGATGACATGACGGATGATTTCCGCGCCCGGCGAGCCGCCGGGCTCCCGGGTCAGTACGGCGTCGATTCCGAGCGACCGCAGACGCTGGGCGAGCATCGCCGCCTGCGTCGATTTCCCGGTGCCTTCGCCGCCTTCGAAGGTAATGAAGCATCCGCGCATTGCATGTCCCGCAGCCTTCCTTATAGCCGCTCGGCACCGGCGCGGAACAGGCCGATCACCAGTTCGGTGACGGAGTCAAAGGCGCGCTGGGACAAATTTCCGGAGCTGACCTGTTCGCCGGACCGCAGCGGCACTTCAAGCGCGACATTATCGCCGCGCCAAATCTTGAGCACGCCGACCGGCCGTCCCTTCTCGACCGGCGCGGGGAGCGGGCCGGTATAGATCACGCGGGCGATGATTTTTTCATTGGCGGTGCGCGGCACCATCAGCCGGATCGGGCCGGGGCCGACAAGCGGTACATAGCCCTTCTCGCCGCCGAACACCTTGGCTTCGCCCACGGTTTGTCCCTCCGCGAACAAGAGCCGGGACTCGAAGCTGCGGAATCCCCACTCGATCAGCTTGCGCCCCTCGTCCGCGCGTTCCTTCTCGCTCTTCAGTCCGTTGACGACAACGATCAGCCGCAGCCCGTTTTGCATCGCGGAACCCACGAGACCGTAGCCCGCCTCTTTGGTGTAGCCGGTTTTCAGCCCATCGGCGCCGGTCGTGAGCAAGGGATTGCGATTGAGCTGCCGGATTTTGTTCCAGGTGAATTCGGTCTCGGCATAAATCCGGTAGAATTCAGGATAGGTGCGGATGATGTGCTGCGCGAGCTTGGCAAGTTCGCGCGACGTCACCTTTAGATCGGGATCGGGCAATCCGGTCGCGTTGCTGAAGGTCGATTTTGTCAAGCCAATCTCACGCGCCCGCTTGGTCATCATCGTGGCAAAGGTGATTTCGTTGCCGGCAATGCCTTCCGCCAGCACGATGCAGGCATCGTTGGCGGACTGAACGATGACCCCGCGCAGCAGATCTTGAACCCTCACCCGGCTATGGATGGCGGCAAACATGCTCGACGTGTGTGAAGGCGCCCCGCCTTTCCGCCACGCATTCTCGCTGACGACGTATTCGTCGTCGAGTTTGATATTGCCTTGCCGCAGTTCGTTGAACACCACTTCCGCGGTCATTAGTTTGGCAAGGCTGGCGGGGAAGATCAGTTCGTCGGCGTTACGTTCGAACAAGACGCTGCCGGTTTCCGCCTCGATCAGGATCGCGTTCGGCGCCGCGGTCTGGAAGCCGTCGTCCTTTTTCGGGCCCGAAACCGGATTAGGCGCGGCAAAGGCCGTCGTGGCAACGGCGAGCAATACCGCCGCGATCCGCAGGCGCTTTGCGCCACGCAAGCTCGCGCGGGCCGATGCTCCAATAGACTTCCATGAGAAACGCACGGCCAAGGCCAGACTCTCCCTGCAGCGGTTAGACGGCGGAATTCTAGCGTCGGCTTAATATAGGCCGCGACCGCTGAAACCGGCAGACCCATCATAGCCGGTCGGCGCGTAGGCGGAAACCGGGGCCGACGCGGGCACCGAGAGAACTCCAAGGGTCCTGTAGGCCGGAGCAGAGGCGTGCACAGCGGCCGATTTCGTCTCCGAGATCGGGGGTAAGGCCATTGCCTCAACCCTGGCATTTCCTCTCAAGGCCGGCTTGGCGGCGGTTAATTCCGCCCTTACCGGCTCCTGCCGCGTTTGCAACGACGCCTGAGCGGGTGATGGGCCGCGCTCAAACCACCGCTCCTGTGCCAAGGGCGCGGGTTTTTGTTCCGGCAGCACCGGATCGGCGAGTTCAGGCAAGAACGGGCGCGCCGCGGCTATGCGGACCGCCGACGGCGGCGGCGCTGGGCCGTCCTCGCGCAGCGTGGCTATCAGCTGGCGATCGTCGGAGCCTTCAAGCGGTGCGCGTCCGACATATTCCACCCGGACCTTGGCCACGCCGTTCTGATGGAAACCCAGAAGTTGCGCGGCTTTGACGGAGACATCGATGACGCGATTGCCGACATAAGGACCACGGTCATTGACACGTACAACGACGGACCGGCGGTTGGTCAGATTGGTTACGCGCACGTAGCTCGGTAACGGTAGGGTCGGATGCGCCGCCGAGATAGAATTCATGTCGAAGACTTCGCCATTGGCCGTGAGCCGGCCATGGAAATCGTCGCCATACCAGGAGGCCATGCCTTCGCCGCGGTAGTTGGCGTTCTCTTCCGGAACATAGGTCCGGCCCCCGACGACGTAGGGTTTGCCGACGCGGTAATTTCCACCGCCTTTGGGAACCGGCTCGCCGCTATCGACCACGCGCGGGCTAGCGGAGACCCCGTATTTCGAATCCAGCTTGCCGAATTTGCTTGCGGAGCAATTGGCTAAAGCCAAACAGCCGATGACAAGCGCACCGATGCGCATGCTCTGGCAAAGCTCGACCCCCTGCTCCCCACGCCCCATCCAGAGGATCCCCGCTTTGCGCCCGCGAATTCCGGCGCGACAGCCACATTAAGCATCACGCGAAACCATAACGCGGCTGGAAGCGGGCGAAAATGGGGCGCTCATAAGCTTGGTAAATGGGTAGTTACCAAACTACTTCGCTACCGTCCGCATCCTAGAGCGACGGAACGTACTGCTTGAGCGCTGGAAACCAGGAGCCGAAGAGGGTTGGCGGCCAGGGCACCGCCATGAACTGGTCGAAAGCGACATAGATGAACACCACCACACAGACGGCGTAGGGAATAACCAACGACCAGCGTTCGGGACCTTCCAGCCGCATGAAGACGATAACGAAGACAAAGGCCGTCGGGATCAGACCGATGGTGGCCATCACCGCCATGAATGCGATCAGGTAGAGGAAAAAGCGCAGCGCCCGTTTGGCGATCTCCGCGACCGGCAGGAAGGCGGTGTCGGAGGTGAGATCCATATGGATTTTCTGTTCGACTTCTTTCTTCGCAACCTCGGGGGCCTTTCCACCTTGTTCGATCAGCAGCTTTTGTTCGACTTCGATTTGCGCTTGGGCGGCCAAGCTTTCCGCCGCCATTGCATCTTCCGGCTTGCGGCACATGTCGTTGAATAGGCTGAGGGATGACGCGGTAAGCGCAGCGATACCGACGATCAACGGGATGATCTGCGCCTTGAAGCCCCAGGAGGTCGACAGCACAAGGGCGGTCGCAATCACCGCGATGACGAACATGGTGAAGAGCTGCGCCGGATGGAATCGCGGCGCTTGGAAACCCATCAGCATGTTGCGCAAGCCGCCATGAATGCGGATGTCCTGCAGCAGCGGCCGGATCAGCCCTACGGCGGCCATCACGAATAGGATCGCCACAACTGGACGCAACATCCAACTCATGCCGTAACGCTCGATGGAGATGAACATGTAACGTTCGATGGTATCGCCGAGGACGATGCCGAGGACGAGCGGCGGGCGTGGCCATTTGAACTGCTTCATCAGCCAGCCGATGACGCCAAACAACAATAGGCTGAAAAGATCGCCCCAATCGCGCGAGGCTTCGAAGGCGCCGATGTAAACGATACCCAAAACCGCTGGCAGGATCAGCGTGTAGCGCAGCGTCGCCAGCTTGGCGAATTGCGGGCTGAACGCGTAGCACATGCCGGCGCCGAGAATGTTGGCGAGCGCCACCGACCACACCATGGCGTAGGTGATATCGAGATTCTTGTGCAGCATGTCCGGGCCCGGCACCAGCCCATGGATCAGGAACGCACCGAGCAGGATCGCCATGGTGGCGCTGCCGGGGACGCCGAAAGCGAGAGTCGGCACCAGCGCGCCGCCCTCCTTGGCGTTGTTGGAGCTTTCCGAGGCGATCACGCCGCGCACGTCACCCTTGCCGAAGGTGAGGTGCGCGTCTTTCTCGGTCTTGAGCGCATGGCCATACGCGAGCCAGTCAACGACCGCGCCGCTGATGCCCGGGATGGAGCCGATGCCGCCGCCGATCCACGAGCAGCGCATGATCAGCCACCAATGCTCGAAGCAGTCCTTCACGCCCTGCCATTGGCCTCTGTAGACGTCCTTGTTGTCGACGCCCTCGGCGATGGCGACGCGAGCACCCAGCGC
>JAXDOR010000171.1:0-12124 GCA_034668825.1 Alphaproteobacteria bacterium
GCGACGAGGGCGGCGAGGAGGTGTCAGACCTGCGGGTGCGTGCGGGGGCACTGAAGGGTGTTGAGGTGCCGCCCGAGCGCGCGCCTACCATGATCGACGAATATCCGATCCTGGCCGTCGCCGCGGCCTTCGCCCAAGGAACGACCAGGATGCGCGGGCTCAAGGAGCTGCGGGTCAAGGAATCCGATCGCTTGGCGGCGACGGCGGAGATGCTGCGGGTCAACGGCGTCGAGGTCGAGATCGAAGGCGACGACCTGATCGTGCAGGGCAAAGGCAGCGTGGCTGGCGGCGGCTTGGTCGCCACGCATATGGATCACCGCATGGCCATGTCGGCCCTGGTCATGGGATTGGCGAGCGAGAAGGCAGTTGCCGCCGACGATACCGCTTTCATCGCCACGAGCTTCCCCACCTTCATTTCGATGATGCGCGCGCTTGGGGCGGATTTATCATGAGCGCTATTCGCTCTCTTTTGTCATCCCGGGCAAGCGGCGAAGCCGCGAGACCCGGGACCCATGTCCCTAACGCCAGCGGCCTTTGTGTAAAGGGTGGTTATGGATCCCGGCTCTCGGCCGTTGGCCTCGGCCGGGATGACAATTTGGATATCCGATGATCATCGCGCTCGATGGACCAGCCGCCTCGGGTAAAGGCACGCTCGGCAAGAAACTCGCGGCCCATTTCGGATTACGGCACCTCGACACGGGGTTGCTCTATCGGGCGGTGGCAAAGACCCTGATCGATGCCGGCCAGCCGCTGACGGACGTTATGCGTGCGACCGAAGCCGCTAAAACCCTGGATCCCGCTCGTTTCGACGAGGCAACGTTGAAGACCCCGGCGGTGGGCGATGCAGCCTCTATTGTTTCCGCTCTCCCTGAGGTCCGCGCGGTGCTGGTGGTGCTTCAGCGCGCCTTCGCCGCCGTACCGCCGGGCGCGGTGCTCGACGGCCGCGATATCGGTACTGTGATCTGCCCCAACGCCGACGTGAAGATCTTCGTCACCGCCTCTCCGGAAGCGCGCGCTTGCCGCAGGACGCGAGAATTTAGCCTTGCCGGGCAGCCGCTCGATGAGGGGGCCGTGCTGGCTGATATCCTGCGGCGCGACGAACGGGACCGCACCCGGGCCGTCGCGCCGATGAAGACGGCCGCCGACGCGGTCGTCCTCGACACAACGAGTCTCGATATCGACGGCGCCTTTGAGGCCGCCGTCGATATTGTCGAGCGAACACGGGTCAATGCCCGCTGAGCGGGACATCGAAGACGACGGTTAGCGATCAGGAAGAGCCGAGGCATCCGCTATTGCTGACCGCGTTCTCAGGTCAGATGGCGTCAAAGCTTTCGGCGGGCAGGTCCCGCGTCGCCTGCATCAACTCGAGCGGCATCGCGGTTTCGAACGCAGTATGCGCTTGGGTCGAACCGACGGACATGCGGCTGGCGGCAACGACGACGGCGAAAAGAGCGACGGTGGCGAGAATGGTGGTCTTTTTCATTGGACGGCTCCCCTGTTTATGGAGCCGACATTACGCGCGGCGACTTAATGCGCGGTTGTAGCCGCTATCCAGGTACCGCCTATTTTTAAATAGCGCGAACCCGGAGTGAGTAGAGCAGGGCGAATGTGGTTGAATACATCCATAGTTCCTTCACCTTATTCGTGCTTGCCGAAAAGGCGCTATTAGGTCTATATCGCCCAGTTCCGGGGCCGCTTTAACGCCGCCGCTGGACAAAACTCGTCCCGACCGTTCGGTACCGGGCCAGCCCGCCGGTAAGTCCCGGGGGCAGTCGAAAGTCTGCGGGGACTTCGACCCGAACGGTCAAGGGGACGGAACGCAACACAAGCCGCTGGTCCACCCGTCAGGAGATTTCATGGCCGCCACCGCTTCCGCCGCGCCGACGCGCGAAGACTTCGCTGCGATGCTCGATGAGTCCTTCCACACTGGCAATTTGCAGGAAGGCGCCGTCATCAAGGGTACCGTCGTTGGCATCGAGAAGGATCTCGCCGTTATCGATGTCGGGCTTAAGACCGAAGGCCGCGTGGCGCTGCGCGAATTCGCCGGCCCTGGCCGGCAGAACGAAATCAAGATTGGCGACATCGTCGAAGTTTATCTGGAGCGCGTCGAAAATGCGCTCGGCGAGGCCGTGCTCTCGCGCGACAAGGCTCGCCGCGAGGAAAGCTGGGGCAAGCTCGAAACTGCTTTCAAGAATAACGAAAAGGTCAATGGCGTCATCTTTAACCAGGTCAAGGGCGGCTTCACCGTCGACCTCGACGGCGCAGTGGCCTTTCTGCCGCGCAGCCAAGTTGATATCCGGCCGATCCGCGATGTCGGCCCGTTGATGAACCAACAGCAGCCGTTCCAGATCCTGAAGATGGACCGCCGCCGCGGCAACATCGTCGTGTCGCGACGCACAGTACTCGAAGAGACGCGCGCCGAGCAGCGTCAGGAGCTGGTGCAGAATCTCGAGGAAGGCCAAGTCATCGACGGCACGGTGAAGAACATCACCGACTATGGCGCTTTCGTCGATCTCGGCGGCATCGACGGCCTGCTCCACGTTACCGATATCGCCTGGCGGCGCGTCAATCACCCGACCGAGGTGCTCAACATCGGCCAGCAGGTGAAGGTCAAGATCATCAAGATCAACCACGAGACCCACCGCATCTCGCTCGGCATGAAGCAATTGCTCGACGATCCGTGGCAAGGCATCGAAACCAAGTTCCCCGTGGGCACCCGCTTCAAGGGCCGCGTCACCAACATTACCGACTACGGCGCCTTCGTAGAGCTCGAGCCTGGCATCGAAGGATTGATCCACGTCTCCGAAATGTCCTGGACCAAGAAGAACGTCCACCCGGGCAAGATCGTTTCTACGTCGCAGGAAGTCGAGGTTCAGGTTCTTGAGGTCGATCCGGTCAAGCGTCGCATCTCGCTTGGTCTCAAGCAGACGACGCGCAATCCTTGGGAAGTCTTTATCGAGAAATATCCGGCCGGCACCGTGGTCGAGGGTGAGGTCAAGAACAAGACGGAATTCGGCCTGTTCCTTGGTCTCGATGGCGACGTCGACGGCATGGTGCACCTCTCCGACCTGGATTGGAAACGGCCCGGCGAGCAAGTGATCGAGGAGTTCAAAAAGGGCGACATGATCAAGGCTCAAGTCCTCGATGTCGACGTGGAGAAGGAGCGCATCTCGCTCGGCATCAAGCAGCTTCAGGGCGATCCGATGGAAAGCCCTGCGGCTGGTGAGCTGAAGAAGGGCGCCGTAGTGACCTGCGAGGTCACGGAAGTGAAGGAATCCGGCCTGGAAGTGACCATCGCCGGCACCGATCTGACCGCTTTCGTCAAGCGCACGGAGCTTGCCCGCGACCGGGCGGATCAGCGGACGGAACGTTTCCAAGTCGGCCAGAAAGTCGATGCCCGGGTGATTCAATTCGATCGCAAGTCGCGTAAAGTCGGGGTATCGATCAAGGCACTCGAAGTCGCAGAGGAAAAGGAAGCGATTGCCCAATACGGCTCCTCCGATTCCGGCGCTTCGCTCGGCGACATCCTAGGCGCGGCACTCAAGCAGCGGGCCACTGATGAGCCCGAAAAGGACGAAGAAAAGGAATGAGCCGCGTGCTCCGGCGCTACTTTCCCGCAGCCCGACGGCGTTCGGCAAAAAAGGGCGGCTGCCGGCGCGCCATTGACCGGTGACTCGGGCGGCGTAGTCTCTGCCGCGAATCCTTAGGGAGCACCGCCATGTCGCTCGATGCCGATCACATCGTCGATCGCCGCCGGATGCGGCGAAAGCTGACGTTTTGGCGTGTTTTCACTATCACGCTTGCCGTTCTCGGGGTCGTTGGATTGGCGGTTGGGCTGAACTCATCGGGCCTGGGCGGGGCGGCTACGCCCTATATCGCGCGGGTGACGATCCAGGGTCTGATCCGCGGCGACCAGCAGCGCGTTGAAGCTTTCGAACGGCTCGGCCGCTCCTCAGCAAAAGCCATTATCATTCGGGTTGACAGCCCAGGCGGTACCGTTGGCGGGTCTGAACAACTGTATGACGCCCTAGTGCGGCTCAAAGCGCAAAAGCCGATGGTCGTCGTGGTCGATGGCTTAGCGGCCTCCGGCGGCTATATCGCAGCACTCGCGGCCGATCACATCGTCGCGCAAAGCTCCTCACTGGTGGGATCGATCGGCGTACTATTCCAGTACCCAAATTTCACCGATCTATTGAAGACCGTCGGCGTTAAGGTCGAAGAAGTAAAATCCTCACCGCTGAAGGCGGCGCCGAACGGCTTTGAGCCGACCAGCCCGGAAGCCCGCGCTGCGATCGAGTCGATCGTGATGGATTCCTATGGTTGGTTCCGTGATTTAGTGCGCGATCATCGGCACCTGGAAGCCGCACAACTTGACCGCGTCGCTGACGGCCGGGTCTTTACCGGGCGGCAGGGCATTGACCTAAAGCTCGTCGATGAGCTCGGCCATGAAAAGGAAGCGCTCGCCTGGCTGGCCAAGGAAAAAGGTATCGATCCGAAGCTGCCGGTTCGCGACTATCGGCTGCAGTCGCGGTTCGGCGACTTGCCGTTCCTGCACGTCGCCGCCGCAACCCTGCTTGACACCATTGGCTTAAGTTCCGTGGCGCGGCGGATCGAGGAATGGGGTGCGATACGCGCCTTTGAGCGCCTTAATCTTGACGGTCTCCTGGCGCTTTGGCACCCTTCAACCAATTAAAAAAGCGCCCCAGCGTGGCCCCATTGCACTTGCGGGTCAGGGCCGATTTTTCCATAGTGTGACCTATTCAAAGCTGGTGGGCGGTAATTTCATGATCAAATCCGAACTGGTCCAGCGCATCGCCGCGCAAAATCCGCATCTGTATCAGCGCGACGTGGAAAACATCGTCAACGCTATCCTCGGTGAAATCATCGCCGCCATGGCCCGGGGCGACCGCGTGGAGTTGCGCGGCTTCGGCGCCTTCTCGGTGAAAAACCGGCCGGCGCGCACCGGGCGAAATCCACGTACGGGCGCGCATGTATCGGTCGATAAAAAATGCGTGCCGTTCTTCAAGACTGGCAAGGAAATGCGCGAGCGGCTTAATCGCGAAGGCAACGGCGGCGGCTAGGCGTTCCTCCGGAAGAGCAACGGCGGAATAACGAAATATAAGCCCGGCCATCGAGCCGGGCTTTGCTTTTGGGTGGCACTCCCCCGTTGACCTTTTACGATGCGAGCGCCACGTTCAGCGTGGAGTTAACCGCATGCAAAAACCCGGCATGATCCGCAGGATCGTCACGGCGCTCATTCTGGTGCCGCTCGCGATCATTTTTATCTGCTTTGCGGTAGCGAACCGGCAGACCATCGTGGTGTCGTTTGATCCGTTCGATTCCGTGCAGCCGGCTTTCGCGGCTTCTATGCCGCTATTCGTCCTGATTTTCGTTCTTCTAAGTCTTGGCGTGCTGATCGGGGGTACCGCTGCTTGGCTGCGGCAGAGCCGCTGGCGTCGAACGGCGCGCAGGCTCGACGCCGATGTCAGCGATTTGCGCGCCGAGATGGCTAGCCTCAGGCGGCAGCTTGGGGAGGAGCCGCCCCGGCTGGCGCGCCCCTATGAGCCCGCGCCGCCGGCTTCGCTACGCTCGCCGGTGGAATAGCGATAGCACCAAGCGGGCAAGACAAACCTTCCCAGCCGCGGTAGAAGGCCTCCTTGAACGGCGAGCCAACAAATATGTCTGTTTCGGTTAAAATCTGCGGCCTGAAGAGCCAGGAAGCGCTTGATGTGGCCCTGGATTCCGGGGCCGATCTCGTCGGCTTCGTGTTCTTTCCGCCGTCGCCGCGCAACCTCAATTATGAGGCGGCGCGCACGTTAGGCCAGCGGGTCCGCGGCCGTGCCGGCAAGGTCGCTCTTACGGTCGACGCCAGCGACGAGATGTTGGCCGAGATCATTGCAGCGCTGCGGCCCGATATGCTGCAGCTCCACGGCACCGAGACGCCGGAGCGCGTGGCGGCGGTGCGCGCGCGTTTCGGACTCCCGGTGATGAAGGCGCTGCCGGTGGGAGAAGCGGCCGACCTTTCTCCCATCCCGCTCTATGCCAAGGTGGCGGACAGGTTGGTCTTTGATGCGAGGCCGCCGCTGGATGCGACGCGGCCAGGCGGGCTGGGCAAGCCGTTCGACTGGCACCTTTTGCAAAACATCGACAACAGTATTCCATTCATGCTTTCGGGCGGACTCGACGCCGGCAACGTCGCCGAGGCGCTCTCAATCACGCGCGCCCCGGCGGTCGATGTTTCGTCGGGCGTCGAGCGCGCGCCGGGCGAGAAGGACCTGGACAAGATCCGCGACTTTGTGCGCACGTCTAGGCAAGCTGATGCCAGCTTAAATCGTGTGGCGAACCGCGCATGAACGTTCGTCAGCCCAAGCCTAACTCTTTCCGCTCCGGCCCCGACGACAATGGGCATTTCGGCCTGTTTGGCGGGCGCTTCGTTGCCGAGACGCTGATGCCGCTGATCCTGGAGCTAGAGCAGGCCTATGCGAAAGCAAAGGCTGATCCCGCTTACCAGAAAGAGATGGACGGCTATCTCACGCATTATGTCGGGCGGCCGAGTCCGCTGTATTTCGCGGAGCGGCTGACGGAGCATCTGGGCGGCGCCAAAATCTATTTGAAGCGCGAGGAGCTCAACCACACCGGCTCGCATAAGGTCAACAACGTGTTGGGCCAGATCCTGCTGGCGCGGCGCATGGGCAAGAAGCGCATCATCGCCGAAACCGGCGCCGGCATGCACGGCGTGGCGACCGCGACGCTGTGCGCGCGCTTTGGGCTCGAATGCATCGTCTACATGGGTTCGGTTGATGTGGAGCGGCAGCAGGCCAATGTCTTCCGCATGAATATGCTGGGCGCCAAAGTGGTGCCGGTGGAATCAGGCTCGAAGACACTCAAGGATGCGATGAACGATGCGCTGCGCGATTGGGTGACCAATGTGGAGACCACGTTCTACTGCATCGGCACCGTCGCCGGGCCGCATCCGTATCCGATGATGGTACGCGATTTCCAATCGATCATCGGCCGCGAGACGCGCGAGCAACTGCAGAAGGCCGAAGGGCGGTTGCCGGATTCGCTGATCGCCTGTATCGGCGGCGGCTCCAACGCCATGGGCCTGTTCCATCCCTTTCTCGACGATCCGTCGGTGGAAATCTATGGCGTCGAGGCGGCGGGTCATGGGCTCACCGGCCTGCACGCGGCATCTATCACCGGCGGCCGCCCCGGAGTCCTGCACGGCAACCGCACGTATTTGCTGATGGACAACGACGGGCAGATCAAGGATGCGCATTCGATCTCGGCCGGGCTGGATTATCCCGGCGTCGGGCCGGAGCATTCTTGGCTGCATGACAGCGGCCGCGTCACCTACCTGTCCGCAACCGATGACGAGGCGCTCAACGCGTTCCAAGTGTTGTCGAAGCTTGAAGGCATTATCCCGGCGCTGGAACCGGCGCATGCCATCGCCAAGGTGCTGGACCTGGCGCCGAAGAAACCGAAGGATCACCTGATGGTGGTCAATCTCTCCGGCCGTGGCGACAAGGACCTGCATTCGGTGGCGGATCATTTGGGGAGCAAGCTGTGAGCTTGTCTCCTTTGTCGACGAAGAGTCGCATCGATCATCGCTTCACGGCGCTGAAGCAGGAAGGCCGCGCGGCATTGGTGACGTTCCTCACCGCAGGGGATCCCGATCCTGCGACTTCGCTCGCGATCCTGAAGGCGTTGCCGGCTGCCGGCGCCGACATCATCGAGCTTGGAATGCCGTTCAGCGATCCGATGGCGGACGGTCCGACGATCCAAGCGTCGTCGCAACGCGCCTTGAAGTCAGGCCAGACGCTGAAGAAGACGCTGGAGATGGTGCGCAGCTTCCGGCAGGCGGATGACATCACGCCGGTCGTGCTGATGGGTTATTACAATCCCATCTACATCCACGGCGTTGATCGTTTTCTTGCCGATGCCAAGTCGGCGGGCGTCGATGGCCTTATTGTTGTGGACCTGCCGCCGGAGGAGGATGCCGAGCTCTGTCTTCCGGCGCTCAAGGCCGGACTGAACTTCATCCGCCTCGCGACGCCGACGACCGACGACAAGCGGCTGCCCGCCGTGCTCGCGAACACGTCGGGTTTTGTTTACTACGTCTCCATCACCGGCATCACCGGCTCCGCCACGCCTAATGCAGACCGCGTCGCTTCGGCAGTGGCCCGCATCAAGCGGCACACCAAACTGCCGGTCGCTGTCGGCTTCGGCGTGAAGAATGCGGAATACGCACGCGCCTTGGCGCAGGACGCCGACGGGGTGGTGGTTGGCTCCGCGCTGGTGGAAGCACTGCGCAGAAGCCTCGACGCGAGCGACAAGGCGAGCACGCATACGGTCAAGGCCGTCACCGATCTGGTCGCCGAGCTGGCAAGCGGCGTGCGCGGCGCCAAGCGTGTGGCAGCGGAGTGATCCTCTATACAGGCGTCGCCCGCGAAGCTTGCGCTGCCCTCGAAAAGCACGAATTGGGCGATTAGATTAGGAATGAGCAAAGATCAGGGTCCGATGAACTGGATTTCCAACGTCGTGCGGCCGAAGATTCGCAGCATCCTCAAACGCGAGGTGCCGGAAAATCTTTGGATTAAATGCCCCGACACCGGCCAGCTCGTCTTTTTCAAGGACGTGGAGGCGAACCAGTTCGTCATTCCGGGCTCCAACTATCACATGCGCATGGGAGCGACGGCGCGGCTGAAATCCATGTTCGACAACCAAACCTGGTTCGACATCGCCGTGCCGGAGGTTGCCGTCGATCCGCTAAAATTTCGCGACGAGCGCAAATATGTGGACCGGCTCAAAGACGCGCGTACCAAGACCGGTCTCAACGACGCGGTGAAACTCGGCTACGGCAAGCTCGACGGACTCCCTGTCGTCATCGGCGTTCAGGATTTCGACTTCATGGGTGGATCGCTCGGCATGGCGGCCGCCGAAGCGGTCATAAAAGGTTTCGAAAAGGCGGTGGAGAAGGGCACGCCCTTCATCATGTTCGCGGCCTCGGGCGGCGCGCGCATGCAGGAGGGAATTTTGTCGCTCATGCAGTTGCCGCGCACCACCGTTGCCGTGCAGATGCTGCGTGACGCCAAGCGGCCCTACATCGTCGTGCTCACCAACCCGACTACCGGCGGCGTAACCGCTTCCTACGCCATGCTTGGCGACGTTCATATCGCCGAGCCCGGTGCACTGGTGTGCTTTGCCGGACCACGTGTCATCGAACAGACCATCCGTGAGAAGCTTCCGGAAGGATTCCAGCGCGCGGAATATCTGCGCGACCATGGCATGGTCGATATGGTCGTCCATCGCCATCAGTTGCGCTCTACCATCGCCGACCTTTGCCGGTTGCTGACTAAATCTCCGGCGCGGGAGCCGGTTAGCACCATGCCGGTTCCGGCCGCGGTGGCGTAAACGTCGCCACTCTCCATGACGCCCATCGACGCCATCGTCACGCGGCTGCTGACGCTGCACCCGAAGCTGATCGATCTGACGCTCGATCGGATGTGGCGCATTCTTGCGCGTCTCGATCATCCCGAACGAAAACTTCCGCCGGTGATCCATGTTGCCGGGACTAACGGCAAGGGCTCCACCATCGCTTTCATGCGCGCGATGCTGGAAGCCGCCGGCCAGCGGGTCCATGTCTATACGTCGCCGCATCTCGTCCAGTTTAACGAGCGCTTCCGCCTCGGCGCGGAAGGCGGGGGACGGCTGGTTTCTGACGATGAACTGTCGGACGTGCTTGCCGAAGTTGAACGCCTCAACGCCGGCGAGCCAATCACCGTGTTTGAAATCACCACCGCTGCGGGCCTCCTGTTATTTTCGCGTCATCCGGCCGATATGCTGCTTTTGGAAGTCGGCCTCGGTGGTCGGCTCGATGCTACCAATGTGATCGATGCTCCGCTGGCGACGGTGATCACGCCCATCGCGCTCGACCACGCCGAATATCTCGGCGACAGCATTGCAAAAATCGCGGCGGAGAAGGCCGGCATTATCAAGCGGGAGATCCCGGTCATTGTCGGGCCCCAGCCGGGTGAAGCGCTGGCGGTGATCGAACGGCAGGCGGCGCGTCTTGCCGCGCCATTGCGGGTCGCAGGCGAGCACTGGACCGCCAACGAAGAACGCGGCCGTCTTGTCTACCAGGACGAGGCCGGACTGTTCGACCTGCCGGCGCCCAAGCTTTACGGCCGGCATCAATTCGAGAATGCCGGGCTCGCAGTGGCGGCGCTGCGCGCAATCCCTGCGCTGAAGCTGCCGGTCCGCGCCTTCGAGCAAGGGATGGTCCACGCGGAATGGCCCGCGCGCATGCAGCGACTTTCTCAGGGTACACTGGTGTCGCTCACTCCACCGGGTAGCGAACTCTGGCTCGACGGCGGCCATAATCCGGAAGGCGGCCGGGTTATCGCCGCGGCCATTGCCGATCTAGAGGAGCGCGTGTCGCGGCCGCTCGTACTGGTGGTTGGAATGCTGTCCAGCAAGGATTGCGAGGGATTTCTGCGCAATTTCGCAGGGCTCGCACGCCGCGTCGTCGCGGTGCCGATTCCGAATCAGAAGAGCAGCCTGCCCCCTGATGCCATCGCGGATGCCGCGCGCGCCGTCGGGATTTCAGCGGCGACGCGTGACACCATCGAGGCGGCGCTCGACGCCATTAAGCGCCTTGATCTCGATCCACCGCCGCGCACCCTCATCACAGGCTCGTTGTATCTTGCCGGCGAAGTGTTGAAGGCGAATGGAACGATGCCATCTTGACCCTCTCCCACGAGGGAGGGGAGAAGGTCACTTCAACAACTTCATCAAATTCGCCTTCTTCTGCTTCACCTGATCGAGCTTGCATTGCTTCGGTGACTTGTCGGGCCGCCAGCGCAACAGCCGTGTGCCATGACGGAAGCGATGGCCGGTGAAATGGTCGTAGCAGACCTCGACAACCAAACTTGGTTTGAGCGGCTGCCACTCCGCCGAACGCTTGGTCGACCAGCGGCTCGGTCCGCCCGGCGCGTTACCGGTGAAGCCCGGAGGCGCGATCAGCTTTTCCAGCTTTTCGGTAAGCGCCTGGCGTTCGGTATTCTTGATGGTCGAGCAGAAGCCGACATGATGCAGCAGGCCTTTGTCGTCATATAGTCCGAGCAGCAGCGAGCCGACGAGCTTCTTCTTTTCGAGATAACGAAACCCGCCGATGACGCAATCGGCGCTGCGATAATTCTTGATCTTCTGCATGCCGCTGCGGTCGCCGGATCGATATTCGAAATCCCGCCGCTTGGCGATGATGCCGTCGAGCGTCGCGCCCACGCTCTTGAGCCAGCGTTTAGCGTCCGCGATTTTCGTCGTGGCGGGAGAAAGATAAATGGCTTCGCTGTCGGCAAAATATTTGCCGGCGAATTGCTCCAGATGGCCGCGGCGCTGCTCCAGCGTCAAGTCGGTCAAGGCTTTGCCGTTGGTCCCGGCCAAGAGGTCGAAGATAATGAGCGCGGCCGGCGTTTCCTGCGCCAGTTTGTTCACGCGGCTCGCGGCTGGATGGATACGTTGCAAAAGATCGTCGAAGGAAAAAGCGCCCTCGCTCGGGACGACGATTTCGCCGTCCAGCACAAAGGCCTTGGCTTTGAGCTTGCGCGCCGCTTCGACGACATCAGGGAAATAGCGCGTCAGCGACTGGCCCGACTTCGATTGCAACTCGATGTCGTCGCCGTCGCGAAAGACCAGGCAGCGGAAACCGTCCCATTTCGGCTCGTATTGCCATTCCTTGCCGAGCGGAATCTCGTCCACCGACAAGGCTTCCATGGGCGGAAAGGGGGGATGCAACGCCAGCGACATGACTCTAGAACGCAAACGGCCGGCATTTCGGCCGGCCGTCATTGATTTTATTTCGTCATGGCCGGGCTTGTCCCGGCCATCTCGCTTAAGGAGGGCACTGCCGCTGCTCTGCTTCGAGGTCTATTAATCCGCGCGCGATGCAATTCAGCGTGAGAAAAATATCAAGCATTGGCCCCGAGCGTGGATGACACGACTAATCGCTCGCGCAACGGACTGTCGCATCCGTGCGGCGCAATGCGCTTCGGTTATTGCGCGCTACGAGGTGACTGCCTGCTCGGAGTCTTTTGGTTTGGTCATCCATACCGCAAGTACCCAG
>JAXDOR010000172.1:0-6307 GCA_034668825.1 Alphaproteobacteria bacterium
GGCGGATTGTGACAATACTGTATCCGAGAAAAACGTGCGGCAGGGGAGAATGGCGATGAAGTTGTTCCGGACGATTTCGATTGTGGCTTTTGCGGTTCTGGCCGCAGCCTCGGCCCAAGCGCAGCCCGATCCGGCAATGCCAATCAAGATCATCGTCTCGACCTCGCCGGGCGGCGTCACCGACCTGGCCGCGCGCATCCTTGGCAATCATATCACCGCGAAAACCGGCCAGACGGTCATCATCGACAACCGCGCGGGCGCCAGCGGCAATATCGCCATGGACGCGCTGGCGAAATCGGAGCCCGACGGCTACACGATCGGCGTCGCCAATACCGGCAACATCGTCATTAATCCATACCTGTTTCACAACATGACGTTCGATCCGTTGAACGATCTGGCGCCTATTGGCGTGCTCGGGACCGTGCCGCTGTTCCTGGTAATGAACAGCAACGTGCCGGCGAAGACGCTGCAAGAGTTTGTCGTCTATGCCAAAGCCAACCCGGATAAGATCAGCTACGCGTCCGCGGGCGCGGGGACGACCCCAGACCTCGCGGCTTACGAGTTCGGCCGTCGTGCCGGACTGAAATTCGTCATGGTGCCGTTCCGCGGCACCGGACCGGCGGTGACGGCGGTCCTCGGCGGTGACGTGCAAGTGACGTTCGTCTCCATGGGCCCGCATATTGAATTCGTCCACCAGGGCAAGCTGCGGGTGTTGGGCGCGGGGACGCCGAAGCGTCTGTCGTATTTGCCCGATGTGCCCACCTTCGGCGAGCAGGGATATCCCGGATTCGAAACGTCGACCTGGTTTGCCGCCTTTGCGCCGCGCGGAACGCCGAAAGAGATTGTCGATCAGCTTAACGGTTATGTGCGGGATATGGCGCGGGATGCGGATGCCAAGAAACGCCTGGAAGCCAACTTCGTCGATGCTCTGGCGCTGACCGCGCCGGAATTTGCGGCACTGGTCAAGGCCGATGCCATCAAATGGGAGCGAATTATTCGCGAGAACAATATAAAGATGGATCAATAACAACGGCCTGAAGTGTCTCTTGGATTCCTCCGCTCAATATCCCAATCCGACGCGGATCATATTGACGCCGGTCAACCACACGACACCGAGCACCAGCAGACGGAATTGTTCCGGATCGATCCGGTGGCGAAGGCGCTGGCCGATCAACATTCCGCCGTAAACCGGAATCATCGCCAAGGCGGATAATGATATTTCTTTCCAGCCGGCGGTGCCTTGCGCCGTCCCGCCAAGTGTCAAGCATGCGGCCGCGATCAGGTAGAGCAGCGAGATCGCTTTGACGAAGACATCGCGCGGCAGCTTTAGCCCGACGACATAGACCGACAAGATTGGACCGAACAGCGTGGACATGCCGCCAATAACGCCGGCGGCAAAGCCCACCGGCGGCCCGAACCAACGTTCGTGGTGGGTTTCTACCCCCAGATCCGGCCGCAATATGGACAGCGACGAAAAGACAATGGCGAGGGTGCCGATCGTCAGCAGCAGCAGATGCTGGTCAAGCCGTGCGAACAACGCGGTGCCGACAAAGGTCCCGGCGATGAGGCAAAGGATCAAGGGCCAGAACCGCCGCAGCAGCGCCACCGTGCCTTCGCCCTCGACCGCCTGCAGCAGGTTGCTCAGGACCAGCGGCACCATCAGCAAGCTGACCGCGGTCTGCACGTCGACCGCCAGCATCATCAGCGGCAGGCCGACCAGCGGCAATCCGACGCTGATCACACCTTTCACCACGCCCGCCAGCAGCAGCGCGGCGGCACAGGCGAGAATGGTCGGGAGCCACGAGGAAAGGTCTTGCATCAATGCGGGGGACTAACGTTGGAGGTTCAAGGCACCATGCCGGATCGCTTCGGTGTCTTCAACATAGCGGATCGACGGCTCGTCTAGCCCGAAGGTTGCCAGGGTGCGGCGCACGCGCGGCTGCGCTCCCGCGAAGCATACCTGTGTTCCGGCCCGCTGCAATTTATGCACAAACCCTTCGAGCGCATGCGCGGCCGTGCTGTCGATGAAGGGGACTTCGGAAAAATCGAGCACGAAAACCCGCGGCAAGTCGCCCACGCGTTCGAGAACCTGGCTCACCCGCGCGGTGGCGGCGAAAAAGAAAGCACCGCTGATGCGGTAGATCATGAGGTCCCGCGTGCTGGCCGCCGAGGAGTCGTAAGCCGTTCGGCCGCTGGTTTCATCCGCTTCATCCTCGCGGATGAGCCGCGGCCCGCTTCCGACCTCGACGCTCTCCGCCATGCGGTGCATGAACAATAGGGCTCCGAGCACGACGCCGGCGCCAATCGCGATGATCAAATCTTCAAAGACGGTCAGTCCGAAAGTCGTGAGCAGGACGACGGCATCGCCGCGGGAAGATTTCAGCAATGACCGGAATTCGTCCTTCTCGGTCATATTCCAGGCGACCATCACCAGGACGGCACTGAGCGAAGCCAGCGGGATATAAGCGACGATCGGGGCTGCGAAGACGATGAACAATAAAAGATAAATCGAATGCAGAATGCCGGCGATCGGCCCACGCGCGCCCGCGCGGATATTGGTTGCAGTGCGCGCAATCGTGCCGGTGACGCAGATGCCGCCGAACAGGACGGAAGCGATATTGCCGATGCCCTGAGCCACGAGCTCGCAGTTGGAGCGGTGGCGGCGTCCGGTCATGCCGTCGGCGACCACGGCAGATAGCAGCGATTCGATGGAGCCGAGAAGCGCGATGGCAACGCCGTCAGGCAGCGCGGCTTTGAGCTTCTCCAGGCTGAACGCCGGCAGGTGCGGGGCAGGGAGCGAATTTGGAATCCCGCCGAAGCGGGAGCCGACCGTCGCGACGTCGAGATGCAGCAGTAGGGTGGCGACTGCGCCTGCCGCGACGGCGACGAGAAACGCCGGCCAGTTCGGCCGCAAATGGCGCACGAGGAGAATCGTCAGGAGCGAAAGCAGGGCAATAGTCACGGTCGCCGGGTTCAAGGTTCCGGCGGCGCTCCAAAGCGCCACTGCTTTTGGAACCAGCGCCGCGGGTTCAGTCAGGAGTTGCAGCCCGAACAGTTCTTTCACCTGACTAGCGAGGATGATGATGGCAATGCCAGCGGTGAAGCCTACGGTGACCGGATACGGGACGTATTTCACATAGGTGCCGAGCCGCAGCACGCCGGTGAGGATCATAATGCCGCCGGCAATGATGGTTGCGAAGACAAGGCCGTCGTAACCTTGGCGCTCGACAATCGCGGCAACGACAACAATGAAGGCTCCGGCCGGGCCGCCGATCTGGAATCGGCTGCCGCCGAGAAGCGAAATCAGAAAACCGCCAACGATCGCCGTGTAAAGTCCGCGATCGGGAGAAACTCCGGAGGCGATGGCAATAGCCATCGATAGCGGCAGGGCGACGATGGCGACGGTAAGGCCGGCGACCGCGTCGGCGCCGAAATCCCTAAAGCCATAGCCTTCGCGCAAAATGGTGACGAGCTTTGGTGTGTAGAGTTCGGCCACGCTAGGACCGAAGCTGCGGGACTGTGCTGTGCTGTCCATCCGACCCGGCAAGTGAGACAAAGAATCGTCGGGCAGCTTACACCAGCGCCATCGTGCCAGGGTTATTGGGACGGCAACGTTCGTGCTGAAAGGCGGCGTGCGCCCCGGATTGCATGCCTTTCAACGCTGTTCCGCGTGTTGCGCCGCGTGGTTCCCTGTGTTAGCAAACGCTCGATTTCCGCGGGGCTACGGGCGCGCCCTGCGCGCCCCCCGAAATCGAAGTCCCATTGATTTCCAAGGGCTTGCGCCGATCGTTTGCGACGGCGCCAGGCTTGCGGATTGAAAGCGTAAAGAGCGGCGACGTGGCAGGCAACGAACCCATCATTTCCGGCATGGCTGGGCGCTACGCCAATGCCTTGTTCGAGCTTGCGCTCGAGCAGAAAAACCTCGATGCGGTGAAGGCCGATCTCGAGCGTTTCGATGCGCTCGTCGCCGGCAGCGCCGATCTCACCCGCTTGGTCCGCAGCCCGGTCTTCACCGCCGAGGAGCAGGCCAAGGCGCTGTCGGCAATCCTCGGCAAGGCCGGCATCGGCGGCTTGGTCGCGAAGTTCCTCAAACTGGTTGCTTCCAACCGGCGGCTATTCGCGGCGCGTGACATGGTGCGCGCGTTTCGCGCTCTCGTCGCCACGCATAAGGGCGAGGCCACGGCTCAAGTCACCGTTGCCGAAAAGCTCGGCGACAAACATCTCGACGCGCTCAAAAGCGCGCTGAAGGGCGTGACCGGCAAGGACGTCGATCTCAACGTCAAAATCGATCCCAAGATCATCGGCGGGCTTATCGTCAAAGTCGGCAGCCGGATGGTCGATACCTCGCTCCGCACCAAACTCAGTTCGATCAAGCACGCTATGAAAGAGACAGGCTGATGGATATCCGCGCCGCTGAAATTTCCGCAATCCTGAAAGAGCAGATTCAGAACTTCGGCCAGGAGGCCGAGGTTTCCGAGGTCGGGCAGGTGCTCTCCGTCGGCGACGGCATGCACGCGGTTATCATCTACGACGATCTCTCCAAGCAGGCGGTGGCCTACCGGCAGATGTCGCTGTTGCTGCGGCGTCCGCCCGGCCGCGAAGCCTATCCCGGCGACGTGTTCTATCTGCATTCGCGACTGTTGGAACGCGCGGCGAAGATGAACGAGGCTAACGGCAGCGGTTCTCTCACGGCGTTGCCGGTGATCGAGACCCAGGCCAACGACGTGTCGGCCTATATTCCGACCAACGTGATCTCCATCACCGACGGCCAGATCTTTTTGGAGACCGACCTGTTCTACCAGGGCATCCGCCCGGCGGTGAACGTCGGCCTGTCGGTGTCGCGGGTCGGATCGTCGGCGCAGACCAAGGCGATGAAGAAGGTCGCCGGCAAGATCAAAGGGGAACTCGCGCAATACCGCGAAATGGCGGCCTTCGCGCAATTCGGCTCCGATCTGGATGCGACCACCCAGCGCTTGCTGAACCGAGGCGCGCGGCTGACGGAACTGCTGAAGCAGCCGCAATTCTCGCCGCTGAAAATGGAAGAGCAGGTCGTCGTCATCTATGCCGGCGTCAACGGCTATCTCGATGCGATCCCGGTCAACCGCGTGCGCGCGTTTGAGCAAGGCTTGCTCTCGGCGCTGCGCAATCAAAACGCCGACATCCTCAACAATATCCGCGACAGCCGCGATTTGAGCGACGCCACCGGCGCCAAGCTCAAGAGCGCGGTTGACGGCTATGCTAAGGCGTTTGCCTAGTTCGTCGTCATGGCCGGGCTTGTTCCGGCCATCCACGCCTTGAGCGTGGAGCAAAAGGAAGACGTGGATGCCCGGCACGAGGCCGGGCATGACGGAAGAGAGACCGAATGCCGTCGTTAAAAGACCTGCGCAACCGCATTGCCTCCACCAAGGCGACGCAGAAGATTACCAAGGCCATGCAGATGGTCGCGGCGTCGAAGCTGCGCCGCGCGCAGGTTGCGGCCGAGGCGGCGCGTCCGTTCGCCGAGCGCATGGATAAGGTGCTGGGCAATATCGCCGGTGCGGTCGCCGGCCTCGACTCCGCGCCGAAGCTGCTGGCGGGCACTGGCCGCGATCAGGTGCATCTCCTTGTCGTCGCGACCGGCGAGCGCGGCCTCGCGGGCGCTTTCAATTCGGCCATCGTGCGGCTTGCGCGGGATCATGCCAATCGCCTGATGGCGCAGGGCAAGGAAGTAAAAATCCTCACCGTCGGCCGCAAGGGCTATGACCAGCTTCGTCGCCTCTTCGAGAAACAAATCATCGATCGTGTCGAATTGCGCGGCGTGCGCAGCATCGGCTACGAGCACGCGGAAGGCGTCGCGGCAAAAATCCGCCATCTGTTCGAGCGCGGCGAGTTCGATGTCGCTACCCTGTTCTACTCGCGCTTCAAGTCCGTGATTTCACAAATCCCCACGGCGCAGCAAATCATCCCGCCGGTTTTCCCGGCTGCCGCTGACACTGGCCCGAGTGCGGCCTATGAATACGAGCCGGACGAGGAAGAAATCCTCGCCGAGCTTTTGCCGCGCTATGTCGCGGTGCAAATCTACCGCGCGCTCTTGGAAAATTCCGCTTCCTTCTATGGCGCGCAGATGAGCGCGATGGACAACGCCACCCGCAATGCCGGCGAGATGATCAAGAAACAGACGCTCAAATATAACCGCACCCGCCAAGCGCAAATCACCAAGGAGTTGATCGAGATCATCTCCGGCGCCGAGGCGCTCTAACTGAGAGGACGCAGCCATGGCTTACACGACCAGTGCTACGACCAAGGGCGGACGCGACGGCCGCGCCGT